>NZ_JAMOKY010000021.1:0-61501 GCF_024499815.1 Stenotrophomonas testudinis
CGGGGGGCGGGCGGGCGGGGGGGGGGGGGGGGGGGGGGGGGGCGGGGGTGTGTAGGCAGGGGGGTGGGGGGGCGCCGGGCGCCGCCGCCCCCCCCCCCCCCCGCCCCCCCCCCCCCCCCGACTCTACATGCCAAAACCGCCGGGCATGGCCCGGCGCTACCCTCAGATCGTTTCGCCGACGGCGCACGCCGCCGGCGCTCCTCCGGCCTGTCAGATCGTTTCGCCGAAGGCCTTTGCCAGGTTCCGGTACGCCTTCTTCTGCGCCTCGTCGGTTGCCGCCGGGGCCACGATCTCCAGCTCGACGATCTGGTCGCCATCCGGGCTGCCCGGCAGGCCGCGGCCGCGCAGGCGCAGCTTGCGGCCGGCATCGGAATCGGCCGGGATCTTCAGTTCCACTGCACCGCCCAGGGTCGGCACGCTGATGCTGGTGCCCAGCGCCGCCTGCCACGGCGTCACCGCCAGGGTGTAGAGGATATTGCGGCCATCGACCTCGAACTGCGGGTGGGCGGCGTATTCCACTTCCAGCAGCAGGTTGCCACCGTGGGTGCCCTGCCCTGACAGGCGGATCACCTGGCCCGGGTGGATGCCCTTGGGCACGCGCACGTCCAGCTGCTTGCCGTTGACGGTGATGCGCAGGCTGTCGCCGCCGTAGGCCGCTTCCAGCGGCACCGACAGCTTGGCCCGGGTATCGCGGTTGGGCGCCTGGCCGTGGCTGCTGAAGCCCGGGCCGGGGCCCGCGCCCTGGCCGCCACGCTGGCGCGCGAACAGGCTTTCGAAGAAATCGCTGAAGCCGCCGCCGGCACCACCGCCGCCGAACACTTCCTCGAAATTGAAGCCACCGGCACCGCCGTAGTTCGGCGGCACGTTGAATTCCTCGCCCGGGCGGTAGCCCTGCGCGCGCAGCTGGTCATAGGCCGCGCGCTTTTCCGGATCGCGCAGCGCCTCGTAGGCCTCGTTGACCGCCTTGAACTTGTCTTCGGCGCCAGCCTCCTTGCTCACGTCCGGGTGGTACTTGCGCGCCAGCCGCCGGTAGGCGGTCTTGATCTCGGCCTCGCCCGCACTCGGTTCCACCCCCAGGGTGGCGTAGTAATCCTTGAATTCCATCCAGCTACCTCGATCTGCTTCGGCCGCGCCGGTGGCGCCGCCCCGGGTTCATTCTACGCGCCGGCATGCTACGCCGCTGCCCGTGCGGCGCCGGTGACGCCGACTGATCCAGCGCAATGCAGCTGCTGTGGCCCTGCCCCAGGATGGGGTGGGCACACCCGGTTTCCAATGTCTTGACGCCACCGTCCCATCTGCCCCACTAGCCTGTCCGCAGCAAGGAGTTCCCATGACGATCCACGTCGGCGACCGTATTCCGGAAGTGACCCTCAAGCGCATTGGCGAGGGCATCGAAACGCTGGACACCCGTGCCCTGTTCGACGGGCGCCGGGTGGTCCTGTTCGCCGTGCCCGGCGCCTTTACCCCGACCTGCTCCGCCCGTCACCTGCCCGGCTTCGTCGAAAAGTTCGCGGCATTCCGCCAGCGTGGCATCGACGTGTACTGCATGGCGGTCAACGATCCGTTCGTGATGAAAGCCTGGGCCGCCGACCAGCACGTGCCCGAGGGCCTGCTGATGCTGTCCGACGGCAATGCCGAACTGACCCGTGCACTGGGCCTGGAGCTGGATGCCAGCGCCTCGGGCATGGGCATCCGTTCGCGTCGGTTCGCCCTGTACGTCGACGACGGCGTGGTCCGCGCCGCCTGGATCGAGGCGCCCGGCCAGTTCGAGGTGTCCTCGGCCGACCATGTGCTGGAGCACCTCCCCGTTTGATCCCATCCACGTTTACCCCCCACAGATAAAAGGAAATCGGCCAGCCATGTCCAAAAAGCCAGCCAACCAGCCCCACCCCGCAAAGCCCAATGGCATCACCGATCGTGAAACCCTGCGTGAACGCGCGCGCCGGAATATCGAGGATGGTGCCATCACCGAGAGCTACAGCGCGGACCGCGAAGAGGTCATCAAGCTGCTGAACGATGCCCTTGCCACTGAATACGTCTGCGTGCTGCGGTATTACCGCCATTACTACATGGCCAAGGGAATGCTGGCCGATGCGGTCAAGGCCGAGTTCCTCGAACACGCGCATCAGGAACAGGACCACGCCGGCAAGCTGGCCGAGCGCATCGTGCAGCTGGGTGGCGAACCTGACTTCAACCCGGACACACTGACCGCGCGCTCGCATGCCGAGTACAAGGAGGGCAGCGACCTCCGCGACATGGTGCGTGAAAATCTCGTGGCCGAGCGCATCGCCATTGACAGCTACCGCGAGATGATCAACTTCATCGGCGACCGCGATACCACCACCAAGCGCATCCTGGAGGACATCCTGGCGCAGGAGGAGGAGCATGCCGACGAGTTTGCCGACCTGCTGGAAGGCTGGATCGGGGAATGATCGGGTAAACGCGGTCACGCCGGTAGCGCCGGGCCATGCCCGGCGTCAACGGATGACCGTGAACCGCACCTGCGTCCACGCGCCATCGGTGGCCAGTGCGGTCAGCGTGTGCGCGCCAGGATCGGCGAACTCGCGCTGCATCAGTTGCGCACCGTGGGTGCGGGCAATCCAGCGGCCATCCAGCAACCAGTCCACCGCCTGTTCGCTGCCCAACGCGCGCAGCTGCAGGCGCACGCCGTGCTCGGCATTGGGTGCCCGCGCCAATGCCGCGCCATCGTTCAGACCATCCACGTGCAGAGCCACGCTTGCGTCGCGGCCATCGTCGCGGCAGTCGATAGCCAGAGGCGGCAGCTGCGAGGCATCACGCGTGGCTTTGGGCAGCCACGGCGACAGCAGCGCCGGCCAGCGCGCGATCTCGCGCTCGACTTCCGTGTGCGGCGTGCTGCAGTCGGCAGACAGCCGCTGGCCGGTGCGCGCGTCGGCCATGTAACGCTGGCGGCCCGGCTGCCAACGGCGCGCCTCGCGCTCAGGGAAGGTCGGCGGCACGCCACCATCCAGCAGCCAGGCCGGCATGCGACGCTGGCACAGCGCGGCCGGCAACGATTCGGCCAGTCCGCCGGTGGGCCAGCACACATCGGCGCGGCTGACGCTGGCCGGCATCGGCGCGGCGGCGGCATCGCCGGGATGGCGCGGCAGGCTGTCCACTACTTCGAACATCAGCGGCAATGCAGTGACCGCGCCGTACTGACCCGGCAGCGGCGTGCCATCGGGACGCCCCACCCACACGCCTACCGTGTAGTGGCGCGTGCTGCCGATCGCCCACGCGTCGCGGTAGCCGTAGCTGGTGCCGGTCTTCCAGGCCACGCGCGGGCGGCCGCCGACATCGAAGGTGCCCACGCCATAGCCCGGGCGCGGATTGGATTCGAGCATCTCGCGCACGATCCAGCTGGCCCCGGGCGAGGCCAGGCGCCGCTCGATCATCGGCTCGTGGTCGGTGTAGCGCACGCGCCCGGCGATGCCGTTGCGATTGAGCGCGGCGAAGGCGCCGACCAGATCCTCCAGCCGCGCACCGGTGCCGCCAAGGATCAGCGACAGGTTCGGCGAACTGCCTGGCGGGAAGCGCAGCTGGATGCCCGCGTGCGAGAGGCGCGCGGCGAAACGCGCCGAGCCCACCCGCTGCAGCAGGTCCACCGCTGGCACGTTCAGCGACAGGCGCAACGCGCTCGATGCACCGACCGGCCCGTTGAAGGCTTCATCGAAGTTGCCCGGCCGATAGCTGCCGAAACTCTGCGGCGCATCCACCAGCAGGCTTTCCGAATGGATCAGGCCATCGTCCAGCGCCATCGCGTACAGGAAGGGCTTGAGCGTGGAGCCGGGTGAGCGCCAAGCCTGCACCATGTCGACGTGGCCCAGGCGCTGGCGGTCGCCGAAGGCCAGCGTGCCGACATAGGCACGGGCCTGCAGGGTCTGGTTGTCGACCACCAGCAGGGCGGCCGAGGTGCGTTCGGGCAACGTGGAGAAATAGCTGGCCACGCGCTCTTCCAGCGTGCGCTGCAGGTCCAGGTCGATGCTGCTCTGGATGCGCGCCTGGCCCGGGTGCGCGGAATGCAACCGCTGCGCCAGCAGTGCCGCATGCATCGGCGGACGCAGCGAGCGCGCGACCACGTTCTCGATACGCGCGTCCTCCACCTCTTCCGGCGTCCACACGCCGAGCTCGGCCATGCGCGCCAGCACCTTGTCGCGCGCATTCTGCGCCGCTTCCGGATGGCGGTCCGGGCGCAGCCGGCTCGGCGCCTGCGGAAGCACCGCGAGCAGCGCGGCTTCGGCATGCGACAGCTGGGTGGCCGGTTTGCCCAGATAGGCCCAGCTGGCCGCTTCCACGCCCTCGATGGTGCCGCCGTAGGGCGCGCGTTCCAGGTACAGCGCGAGGATCTGCGCCTTCGACAGGTGCACTTCCAGCTGCACCGCGCGCAGCATCTGCTTGAGCTTGCCCCACGGGGTGCGCGAATGCGGATCGAGGATGCGCGCCACCTGCATGGTGAGCGTCGAACCGCCCGACACGATGCGGCCGCCGCGCAGCAGCTGGCCGCTGGCACGCAGGATCGCCAGCGGGTTGATGCCGGGGTGTTGCCAGAACCAGCGGTCTTCGTAGGTCAGCAGCGCCTGCAGGTACAGCGGCGAGACGCTGTCGGCCGAGGCCGGGTAACGCCACACGCCTTCGGCATCGGCGAAGGCGCGCAGCGGGCTGCCATCAGCGGCCACCACCAGGGTACTGGTATCGCGCTGCTTCGGCAGCGGCGGCGGGAACGCGAAATCCAGGCCCAGCAGCAGGACCAGCAGCGCCGCCGTGCCCCAGCGCAGCCAGGGCCACAGCGGCTGCAGCCGGCGGCGCAGGGCCGCCCGCCGGGTCGTCCCGTCGTTCTTCATTGCAGCGTGCCGGATTGGAGCGTGCCTGATTGCAGCTCGTCGGAGGGACGGGCCGCGCCGTCGCGGCCCGTCCGCGCGGTCACGGCTGGACCACCGTGATCGTGGTCGGGTTGCTGCGGCCCACGCCACGCAGCTGCGGGCGGTACATGTCTTCCACCAGCGGCGGCGGCACCGAGTAGGTGCCCGGGGTCACCGCACGCACCAGGTAGAACACGTTGGCCTTGCCACCACGCGACAGCTTCAGCGCGGCCACGTAGCGGTCGTCGCGGAACTCCTCGTGCTTGGTGTCCGCGGCCGAGCTGCGGTCGCTGATGGTGATGCCATCGACCACCACGTCGGCCCACTGCTTGGCGTCGCCCAGGTTGAAGTTCTCGATCTCCAGGCCGGCCGGCAGCAGGTCGGTCAGCAGCGCATCGGGCATCTGCGTATCGGCACTGATGGTGATGCGCACGATCAGCGCTTCGCCTTCCTTCAGCGGGCGCGGCGTCCACGGCTTGCCATCGGTGCCGAAGTAGGTCCGCTCGACGCCCAGCACGCTGTTGTCCGGTGCCGGCGCGCTGCGCGGGATGCCGGCCACGTCGATGCTGGCGAACATCGGCGGCTGGCCCTGCGGGGTGAAGCGCACCCCGCTGGCGAGTTCGCTGCCGGTGAAGTTGCGGCCGAACAGCTTGCGCTCGCCGATGGCTTCGCTGTTGCCGCCGATCACCAGTTCACCGGCCACCAGTGCCTTCTGGTTGGCGGCCAGGGCCTTGCCGAGGCGGGCGATCGCCACCTGCTCCTGGGTGCTCAGCCACATCCAGCCGGCATTGCGGCGTGCATCCAGGCCACGGCCGAGATCGACCGCGCGTGCATCCCAGGCCGGCTTGGCCAGCTTGTTTTCATGGGTCAGCGCGATCATCAGCGCGTCATCGCGGATGGCGCTGCCGTAATCGCCGAAGTACGACGGACGTTCGCTGCTGGACTTGGCGAAGCCGGCAGCAATCGCCGCCTGGCCACGCTTGGCATCACCCTGCAGCGACAGCGCCACGCCCAGGTGGACCAGCGACAGGCCACCGACCGCCTTGCCGCGCTCGTTGTCGTACAGCGTGCGCAGGGTGCCCAGCGGCGCGCGGTTGACGCGGGCCAGCACGTACCCGGAATACGCCTGGTTGGCGAACTTCAGCTTCTCGCGGTCATCCTGGCCGTAGAACTGGTTGCCGCCGGACAGCAGGTCCTCGCTGAGGCGGTTGAGCGCCTTCTGCAGCACGTTGTCCGGCACGGCAAAGCCACCGTCCTTGGCATCGAGCAGGAACTCGGTGATGTACGGGGTCAGCCACGGGTTCACGTAGCCGTCGTCACCCCACATCGAGAAGTTGCCATTGGCCACCTGCATCGACGCCAGGCGGCCGAACGCGCCTTCCATGCGCTCGCGGCGGGTCTTGGCATCCAGGCCGTCGGTGCCGAGCATCGACGACGTCGCCTGGTCCAGGATCAGCGCGGCGTAGCCCTTGCTGGTGGTCTGTTCGGCACAGCCGTAGGGATAGTTCAGCGCGCCCTGCAGGGCACTGGCGAACGGGATCGGCGGCAGCGGGCTGACCAGCAGGCGCGCGTTGACCGACTCGGCCATCAGGCCATCGGCCAGGCCGCCATCCAGGCTGACCGCGGCCAGCGGATCCAGCGTGCGCACCTGCGAACGGATCACCTGCGGCCACGCCGCACGCACCGGCAGGTCATAGCGGCGGTCGGCCTTGAAGCCGTTGCCATCCACGCGCACCCGCACCTTGGCCACGCTGTTGCCCTCGCGCGCCGACAGCGGGAAGCTCAGCGTGGTCTTGGCATCGACGTTCAGCTGCACGCTGCGGCTGCCCTCGCCCAAGCCCAGCGGGCCTTCGGTGTCCACCTGCACGTTGAACTGGCCGGGCTTGCCGGTGAAGTTCTGCACGTCCAGGGTGACGGTGCTGCGGTCACCCGGGGCGAGCACGCGCGGCATGCTGGCCTCGGCCAGGATCGGCGCGCGCACGATGGTTTCCACATCACGCTTGCCGTACTGGTCATCGCTGTAGACCAGCGCCGACACGCGCAGGGTGCCGTTGAAATCGGGCACCTTCAGGCGGATGCGCGCATTGCCCTTGGCATCGAGCTGCACCGGGCCGGAGAACAGGTCCACGGTCTGCACGCGCGCGGTCGGACGCTTGGCCTGCGGCAGCGCCTGCAGGGCCATGTCGCCGCCGAACTTCAGCTTGCCGCTGCTGCCGTCGAAGCTTTCGATCACCCGGCTGTAGATGTCGTAGGCATCGATGCCGAGGCGACGCTGGGCGAAGAAGTGCGCACCGGCATCGGGCACCGGGAAGCGGGTGATGTTGAGGATGCCCACGTCCACCGCCGACACGGTGACGTGCGCGGTCTTGCCGGCCAGCTGCGGTGCGCTGACCGTCACCGGCAGGTCCTGTTCCGGGCGCATCTGCTTGGGCGCCACCAGGCCCACGGCCACGGTGCGGCCCTTGCGGTCCATCGGGACGTGCACCACGCCCACGGCGCGGGCCGGGGTGATCTTGCTGGGCGCGCTGCCGCCACGGAACACCAGCGCGGTGATGTAGACGTCGTGGCGCTCCCAGTCAGCGGTGACCGGGATCTTGTAGGTGGCACCCGGCCTGGCGTCGATCTCCTGCACGTACAGCATGCGGTCGCTCTCGACCATCAGGATGCCCTTGCCGGCGTGCGGCGGGGTCACCGTCACCTGCAGGGTGTCGCCGGCCTTGTAGCCGGTCTTGTCCAGGCCCAGCTTGACCTTGTCAGGGCGTGCATCGAGGCCGCGGTTGTCATCGCCCCAGCTCCAGCCGGCGCGGAACGGATAGCGGCTGGTCAGGCCGGTGGACGGATCGAACACGTCCACCCGGTACTCGCCCCACTCCACCGGGAAATCGAAGGCGACCGCGCTGCTGCCGGCATCGACGGTGCGGGTTTCCTTGTTCTCGAAGCGGCGGGTGAAATCGTAGTCCCAGCGGTTGTCGTTGAAGGTCCAGTGGTAGTCGCGCAGTTCGCGCACCAGGGTCACCTTCAGGCCCTTGGCGGGCTGCGGCTTGCCGGCGGCATCGACGCGCATCAGCTCGAAGCGCGCGTTGCCGTTGGAATCGGCACCGTCCTCGGGGTTGAACAGCGGGCGCACGCCGACCAGCGCATTGGCCGGCCACATGACGCGCTTGAGGGTGCGGGTGACCGTGCGGCCACCGGTTTCGTACAGGCTGCCCGACAGCACCACGGCGATCGGCGCCTTGGCCTTGGCCGCCTCTTCCGGCAGCGCCACGTCTTCGCGCAGCTGGCCATTGTCCGGCAGCGTGGTGTCGACCACGTCCTTTGCTTCACGCGGCAGCTGCAGGGTCGGGTCACCGAAGAAATAACCCGGCAGGCCTTCCACCGGCTGCTGTTCGGCGGCCACGGCCAGGCGCGCGGTGAAGCGGTTGCCATCGGCCGGGGCGCCATACAGATAGGCACCATTGGCCTGCAGGCGCAGCTCCTCGCCCGGCTTCAGCGTCTTCTGCGCGCTGTCCAGGTCCAGCTTCATGCGCTCGGGCAGGAATTCCTCGATACGCAGGGTCATGCCCTGGATCGCTTCCTTGCTGGCCGGGTCGGTGCGGAATTCCACCTGCCAGCGTCCGGTCGGCGCCTCGGCGGGAATGGTCTGCTCGAAGTTGATGTAGCCCTGGTCGCCGGGCTGCAGACGGGTCTCGCGGAAGGTCTTGCCGTCGGGCTGCTTCAGGCGCAGGAACACCGGCTGGGCCTTCACCGGCTTGCCGTCGTTGTCGCGCAGCAGGGCCGACAGGCGCACGGTTTCACCGGGGCGGTACAGGTCGCGACCGGACCAGGCGTAGACGTCGAACCAGGCATTGTCACGACCGGCCACGGCGAATTCGCTCAGGTCCAGCGCCGGCTGGTTGAACGGCAGGAAGCTGGTGTCCTTGCCGCTGCTGGCCACCAGCACCTGGGTCGCGTCCAGGGTGTAGTTCAGCAGCGCGTTGCCGTTGCTGTCGGTGCTGCCCTTGAGCACCACCTCGCCCTTGGCGTCAAGCACGCGCAGGTTGACGTTCTTCAGCGCCGCACCGTCCTTCAGCGCGGCGGTATGGACGAACAGCTTGTCCTTGTAGGCACGGGTGTGCAGGCCGATGTCGCTGACCGAGAAGAAGGCGGTATCGAACTCGCCTTCGTAGTCACCGGTGCGCTTGAGCAGGGCGAAGTACAGGCCCGGCTCCTGCAGCTCCTTGATGTCCTGGGTCGGCAGGTAGGTCAGCACCCGCTCGTTCTGCTTGCCACCCAGGATGAAGCGGTTGACGTAGACCGGCTCGGCCAGCTTGTTGATCGGGCTGCGCTCGTAGTCGCTGCTCAGCTCCCAGCTGCCACGGCGGCCGCCGCGCTGGTACTGGCTGAAGAAGGTCGGCAGGTCCTTCTCGCGCACGCGCAGGAATTCGACGTCGACCTCCGGCACGTTCACCGACACCACCGGCAGGCCGCGGCTGTCCTTGGCCGGCAGCACGCTGCCCTGCGAGGCGAAACCGGCCACCGGCTTCAGCTCGCCGCTGAACACCTTCTGCTTCAGTTCCTTGCCCAGGCGGCTGCCGTCGGCGGCCAGCAGGTCTTCGGAGACGACCAGGCTGTATTCCTTGCCGGCTTCAACGAAGGGATAGCGCAGGGTCAGGCCGTCGTCGGACAGGGTCCAGCTGCTGTCGTCGGTGCCGACCTTCTGTTCGAAGCGCACCAGCGTGTCGAAGTCCTGGGTGCCGACCAGCGGGCGCGAGAACTCCAGCGCCAGCGACAGCCCCTCACTCTTCTGGTCCGGGTACGCGCGCAGCAGGGTGAAGTCCTTCACCTGCTCGGCCTTGGTGGCGATGGCTTCGCCGCTGGCCTTGGGCAGCTGCCCGCTGTCATTGCGACAACCGGCCAGGCCCAGCAAGAGGCCTCCTGCCAGCACAGCCGCCGCCCAACCCCACCGCTTCTGCCGTGCCGGACCGCTCATGTCGTCACTCCTTGATCGAGGCGGCCATTATAGGCGCGCCGCGTCAACGTGTTGACGCCCCGGCGGTCGGAATCGCGGGCGACCCGGAACCCGGTAGTCGCCAACCTTGGTTGGCGCCCTCCAATGCCAACCACGGTTGGCATCTACCAAAGCGGCCTCACCCGGGCAGGTACAGGTCCATGTAATCGGTCACCGGCATCGCGGCCAGCGCCACCGGGTCCAGCGAGGCGGCCAGGATGCGCTGCTGCTGGGCGGTCGGGAACCGGTGGGCCAGGTGTCGACGGAACTTGTCCATCAGCAGCGGGATGCCCTCCTCCCGGCGCCGCGCATGCCCCAGCGGGTACTCCACCAGCACCTCGGGCAATTCACTGCCATCGCTGAGGCACACGCTCAGGCCGTTGGCGATGCTGCGTTTGTCCGGGTCCAGGTAGTCGGCGCTCAGCTGCGGATCTTCGTGGCAGGCCATCTTCGCGCGCAGCGCATCGATGCGCGGGTCGGCGGCCATGTCGTCCTCGTAATCTTCGGCGGTCAGCCGCCCGTGCAGCAGGGCGATGGCGACCATGTATTGCACGCAGTGGTCGCGGTCGGCGGGGTTATGCAGCGGCCCCTGCTTGTCGATGATGCGAATGCAGGCTTCCTGGGTGCGGATGTCGATGTGCGCGATGTCCTCGGCCGTACGCCCCAGCGCCCGCAGTTGCTGGTGCAGGGTGATCGCCGCTTCTACGGCAGTCTGCCCGTGGAACTCGGCCGGGTAGCTGATCTTGAACAGCACGTTCTCCATCACATAGCTGCCCAGCGGGCGGCCCAGGAGCAGCGGCTGGCCGTGCATGGATACCGCCTCGAAACCCCAGGCCGGTGCGCTGAGCACGCTGGGGTAGCCCATCTCGCCACTGGCCGCCATCAGCGCCAAGCGCACGCCGCGGCTGGTGGCATCCCCGGCCGCCCAGCTCTTGCGCGAACCGGTGTTGGGCGAATGCCGGTAGGTGCGCAGGGCCTGGCCGTCGACCCAGGCCAGCGACAGCGCATTGAGCATGCGCTCGCGGTCCAGCCCCAGCAGGTGCGCGACCACCGCCGTGGTGGCGACCTTGACCAGCACCACGTGGTCCAGCCCGACCCGGTTGAAGGAATTCTGCAGGGCCAGCACACCTTGGATCTCGTGTGCCTTGATCATCGCTTGCAGCACGACGTGCATGGTCGGCGGCGGCCGGCGCAGGGCCAGCGCATTGCGCCCCAGCCAGTCGCAGACGGCGAGGATGCCACCGAGATTGTCCGAAGGATGGCCCCATTCGGCCGCCAGCCAGGTGTCGTTGAAATCGAGCCAGCGCACCATCGCGCCGATGTTGAAGGCAGCCTGCACCGGGTCCAACACGTAATGCGTGCCGGGCACGCGCGCGCCATTGACCACGTGGATGCCCGGCACCAGTGGCCCCAGCAGCTTGCTGCAGGCCGGGAAGTACAGCGCCTCCAGGCCACAGCCGAGGGTATCGAGCAGGCAGTGGTGCGCGGTCTGGAACGCGACGGGCGAATCGATGCGGGCGTCGCGTACGTAACCGACGATGTCCACCAGCAGCGCATCCCATGCTGCACGCTCGTTGGAGGGGGTGTGGCTGCTGGACATCGTGGGTCTCCTCGCTGGGGTGCACGGTTGCCCGTGCCCCCTGCCAACCAAGGTTGGCATCTCCCAAAGCATCACTCGACCGGTACGCGCACCTTGCCTTCCATCAGCACGCGGGCGCTGCGGCTCATGATGGCCTTGGTCACCGTCCACTGGCCGTCAACGCGCCCGGCCTGGGCGCCCACGCGCAACGTGCCGGAGGGATGGCCGAAGGTCACCGCCTCGCGTTCGCCACCACCGGCCGCGCGGTTGACCAGGGTGCCCGGGACGGCCGCGGCAGTACCGATCGCGACGGCCGCGGTGCCCATCATCGCGTGGTGCAGCTTGCCCATCGACAGCGCGCGCGCGTGCAGGTCGATGGCCGAGGCCGGAATGGCCTTGCCGCTGGACGACACGTAGTCCTGCGCCGGCGCCACGAACGCCACCTTCGGCGTGTGCTGGCGGGTGGCGGCGTCCTCCAGCTTCGAGATCAGGCCCATGCGCAGCGCACCATGGGCGCGGATGGTCTCGAACTTCTGCAGTGCCGCCTTGTCTTCGTTGATCGCCGGCTGCAGCTCTGTGCCGGTGTAGCCCAGGTCGGCAGCGTTGAGGAAGATGGTCGGAATGCCTGCGGTGATCATCGTGACCTCGAAGCTGCCCACGTCCGGCACGTCCAGGGTATCGACCAGGTTGCCGGTGGGGAACATCGCACCGGCATCGCCGTCGTCGGACGGATCGATGAATTCCAGCTGGATCTCGGCGGCCGGGAAAGTCACGCCGTCAAGCTCAAAATCACCGGTCTCCTGTACTTCGCCATCGCGCATCGGCACGTGGGCGATGATGGTCTTGCCGATGTTGGCCTGCCAGATGCGCACAGTGCACAGGCCATCGCGCGGCACGCGGGCCGGATCGACCAGACCATTGGCAATGGCGAACGGGCCGACGGCGGTGCTGAGGTTGCCGCAGTTGCCGCTCCAGTCGACGAAGGCGGTGTCGATCGACACCTGGCCGTACAGATAATCCACGTCGTGGTCGGGTACCGAGGCGGTGGAGATGATCACGCACTTGCTGGTGCTGGACGTCGCGCCGCCCATGCCGTCTGTGTGCTTGCCATACGGGTCGGGCGAACCGATCACGCGCATCAGCAGCGCATCACGCGCGGCGCCGGGCGACTGCGCGGCTTCGGGAAGGTCCTGCAGGCGGAAGAACACGCCCTTGCTGGTGCCACCGCGCATGTAAGTGGCGGGAATACGGAGTTGGGGAAGGAAGGTCATGGAATTCTCGATTATGTAAGGAACACACGCATTACGCTGGTTGAACCCGCTGCCGACGGCGATCCGCGGCGGACGTCCCTTGCTGCCATCGGAACAGATACAGGATGACCAGTTTGGTACTGCCACTTACCACTGCCAGCAGCAGCAACGGCCATCCCATCCGGATGCCCATGGCGAAGGCAAATACGATCGTGGACAGGTCCATCAGCAGGATCAGCTGACTCATCCGCAGCGACACTGCACCGGTATGGCCATTGCGAAGGATCAACAGGATCTGATGCGTGTAGCCCTGCGCCAGCAAGGCAGTGATGGCCACGATCATCGCGCTGGCCACCCCCCTGCCCTCGTCCACGTGACGATCACCCCAGGCCAGACCGGCCAGCGCGCAGATCAGCAGCAGCACGGCTGCCAACACGCTGGTCGTGGCGGAGCGATTCCGTCGGTCGCGCCAGATCTCCACCAGGATGGCCATGACCAGCACCGACGCGAACAAGCGCGGCCAGACGATGAAGTGATTGAACGGCGTGACGCTGTAGCCATAGACGAAGAAGGACAGGTACGCCAGGAAGCTGACCGTGAATTGATTCAGCGACAGCACTGCGGTGGCGCTGTCAGTCGCGTCTGCACGTTCCCGACGGTTGCGCACCAAGCGCAACTGCGCGCCCACACCCAACAGGCTCAGCAGGATGAAGGCGGAGTTGACCGTACCTGCGATGTTGTAGAACGCAGTTCCCATGCAGATGGGGCAACGCCCCTCTCCTCCGTGACCACCGCCATGCGGGCCGAAGCCAGCATGGCGGCAACTCGACACGAGGCAGCTATCTGCTGCCTTACGCCACCTTGGCGCCTTCCAGGAAATCCTGGGCGAAGCGCTGCAGCACGCCGCCCGCCTCATAGATCGCCACTTCCTCGTCGCTGTCCAAGCGGCAGGTGACCGGCACGATCACGTCCTGGCCGTCGCGGCGATGGATGACCAGGGTCAGTTCGGCACGCGGGGTGCGTTCGCCGACCACATCGAAGGTCTCGGTGCCGTCGATGCCCAGGGTCAGGCGGGTGGTGCCCGGCTTGAACTCCAGCGGCAGCACGCCCATGCCGATCAGGTTGGTGCGGTGGATGCGCTCGAAGCCTTCGGCCACGATCGCCTCCACGCCGGCCAGGCGCACGCCCTTGGCGGCCCAGTCGCGCGAGCTGCCTTGGCCGTAGTCGGCGCCGGCGATGATGATCAGCGGCTGCTTGCGGTCCATGTAGGTCTCGATCGCTTCCCACATGCGCATGACCTTGCCTTCCGGCTCCACGCGCGCCAGCGAGCCCTGCTTCACGCTGCCGTCGTCGTTGCGCACCATCTCGTTGAACAGCTTCGGGTTGGCGAACGTGGCGCGCTGCGCGGTCAGGTGGTCACCGCGGTGGGTGGCGTAGGAATTGAAGTCCTCTTCCGGCAGGCCCATCTTCGCCAGGTATTCGCCCGCAGCGCTGGAGGCCATGATCGCGTTGGACGGCGACAGGTGGTCGGTGGTGATGTTGTCCGGCAGCACCGCCAGCGCGCGCATGCCGGACAGCGTGCGCTCACCGGCCAGTGCGCCCTCCCAATACGGCGGACGGCGGATGTACGTACTCTGCGGGCGCCAGTCGTACAGCGGGCTGACCGGTGCGCCGTTTTCCACGCGCACGTTGAACATCGGGTTGTAGACCTTGCGGAACTGCTCGGGCTTCACCGAGGCCTTCACCACGGCGTCGATCTCGGCGTCGCTCGGCCAGATGTCCTTCAGGCGCACCTCTTTGCCGTCGGCATCCACGCCCAGCACGTCCTTCTCGATGTCGAAGCGCACGGTGCCGGCGATGGCATAGGCGATCACCAGCGGCGGCGATGCCAGGAAGGCCTGCTTGGCGTACGGATGGATGCGGCCATCGAAGTTCCGGTTGCCCGACAGCACGGCCGTGGCGTACAGGTCACGGTCGATGATTTCCCGCTGGATCTTCGGGTCCAGCGCGCCGCTCATGCCGTTGCACGTGGTGCAGGCAAACGCCACGATGCCGAAGCCGAGCTGCTCCAGGTCCGGCAGCAGGCCGGATTCTTCCAGGTACAGCTGCACGGCCTTCGAACCCGGCGCCAGCGACGACTTCACCCACGGCTTGCGCTGCAGGCCGCGCGCATTGGCGTTGCGTGCCAGCAGTGCGGCGGCAATCACGTTGCGCGGGTTGGAGGTGTTGGTGCAGCTGGTGATGGCGGCGATGATCACCGCGCCATCGGGCATCAGGCCCTGCGCCTGCTCGGCCCTGCCCGCTTCCAGCTTGGCTTCGTCGGCGATGCCGCGCTCGGCCAGCTCGGCGGTGGCCACGCGCTTGTGCGGGTTGGACGGGCCGGCCATGTTGCGCCCCACGCTGGACAGGTCGAAGTGCAGCACGCGCTCGTACTTCGCGGTGGCCAGGTCATCGGCCCACAGGCCGGTGGTGCGCGCGTAGTTTTCCACCAGCGCCACCTGCGATTCCTCGCGACCGGTCAGGCGCAGGTAATCGATGGTCTGCGCATCGATGTAGAACATCGCGGCGGTCGCACCGTATTCGGGGCACATGTTGGAGATGGTGGCGCGGTCACCGATGGTCAGTGCCGCCGCACCCTCGCCGAAGAATTCGAGCCAGGCGCCGACCACGCGTTCCTTGCGCAGGAACTCGGTCAGGGCCAGCACCACGTCGGTGGCGGTGATGCCCGGCTGCGGGCGGCCGCTCAGTTCGACGCCGACGGTGTCGGGCAGGCGCATCCACGAGGCGCGGCCCAGCATCACGTTCTCCGCCTCCAGGCCGCCAACACCAATGGCGATCACGCCCAGCGCGTCCACGTGCGGGGTGTGGCTGTCGGTGCCCACGCAGGTATCGGGGAAAGCAACGCCGTCCTGCACGTAGACCACCGGCGACATCTTCTCCAGGTTGATCTGGTGCATGATGCCGTTGCCCGGCGGGATCACGTCCACGTTCTGGAACGCCAGCTTGGTCCAGTCGATGAAGTGGAAACGGTCTTCGTTGCGGCGATCTTCGATCGCGCGGTTCTTCTCGAATGCCTGCGGGTCGAAACCACCGCATTCCACCGCCAGCGAGTGATCGACGATCAGCTGCACCGGCACCACCGGATTGACCTTGGCCGGGTCGCCGCCCTTGTCGGCGATCGCATCGCGCAGGCCGGCCAGATCCACCAGCGCGGTCTGGCCGAGGATGTCATGGCAGACCACGCGCGCGGGGAACCACGGGAAATCCAGGTCGCGGCGGCGCTCGATCAGCTGCGCCAGCGAGTCACTGAGCGTGGCCGGATCGCAGCGGCGCACCAGGTTCTCGGCCAGCACGCGCGAGGTGTACGGCAGCGTGGCGTAGGCGCCGGGCTGGAGCGCGTCGACGGCGGCGCGCGCGTCGAAATAGTCCAGCGTGCTGCCGGGGAGGTTCTTGCGGTAATCGGTATTCATGGGCTGGCGGAGTACTTGAGGCGGGCCGGGTGCCGTCGAAGCGGCAACGAAGGCATCCGGCCGGCGCGCGGCCGGCCGGATGGGTACAGCAGGTGGATCAGGCGCGCTTGTCGATGGCGACGAACTCGCGATCTTCCGGGCCGGTGTAGTTGGCGCTCGGTCGGATGATCTTGCCGTCGATGCGCTGTTCGACGATGTGCGCGCTCCAGCCGGCGGTGCGGGCGATCACGAACAGGGGGGTGAACATCGCGGTCGGCACGCCCATCATGTGGTAGCTGACGGCGCTGAACCAGTCCAGGTTCGGGAACATCTTCTTGATGTCCCACATCACCGTCTCCAGGCGCTCGGCGATGTCGTACATCTTCATGCTGGACTGCTCTTCGGACAGCTCGCGGGCCACGTCCTTGATCACTTTGTTGCGCGGATCGGACACGGTGTAGACCGGGTGGCCGAAGCCGATCACCACTTCCTTGCGCTCGACGCGGGCCTTGATGTCTTCCTCGGCTTCATCGGGGTTGTCGTAGCGCTTCTGCACTTCGAACGCCACTTCGTTGGCGCCGCCGTGCTTGGGGCCGCGCAGTGCGCCGATGCCACCACAGATCGCGCTGTACATGTCGCTGCCGGTGCCGGCGATGACGCGGCAGGCGAAGGTCGAGGCGTTGAACTCGTGCTCGGCGTACAGGATCAGCGAGGTGTGCATCGCCTTCACCCACGAATCCTGCGGCTTGTCGCCGTGCAGCAGGTGCAGGAAGTGGCCACCGATGGAGTCGTCGTCGGTTTCCACATCGATGGCGCGGCCGTTGTGGCTCCAGTGGTACCAGTACAGCAGCATCGAGCCGAGGCAGGCCATCAGCTTGTCGGCGATGTCACGCGCGCCCGGATGGTTGTGGTCATCCTTTTCCGGCGCAACGCAGCCGAGCACGGACACGCCGGTGCGCATCACGTCCATCGGGTGCGCCGACGGCGGCAGTTCTTCCAGCGCGGCCTTCACCGCGGCCGGAATACCGCGCAGCGACTTCAGCTTGGCCTTGTAGCCCTTGAGCTCAGCGCGGGTCGGCAGCTTGCCGTGCACCAGCAGGTAGGCGATTTCCTCGAACTCGCTGGTGCTGGCCAGGTCCAGGATGTCGTAGCCGCGGTAATGCAGGTCGTTGCCGCTGCGGCCGACGCTGCACAGCGCGGTGTTGCCGGCGGCGGTGCCGGACAGGGCGACGGATTTCTTCGGCTTGAAGGTCGGGGTTGCGGTCGTATCGTTCATGTTTTCCCTCCGAAAACTGATGGTGCAGGGTACTGCTTATTTCTTGGCGGCGAACAGGGCGTCGAGCTGCTGTTCGAAGGCGTGGTAGCCGATGCGGTCATACAGTTCTTCACGCGTCTGCATGGCATCGACCACGCTGCGCTGGTGGCCGTCGCGGCGCACCGACTGGTAGACGTTCTCGGCCGCCTTATTGGCGGCGCGGAAGGCCGACAGCGGGAACAGCTGGATGGCCACGCCGGCCGAAGCCAGTTCGTCGCGGCTGAACAGCGGGGTGGCACCGAATTCAGTGATGTTGGCCAGCACCGGCACCTTCACCGCATCGACGAAGCGGCGGTAGGTGTCCAGGTCATAGGCGGCCTCGGCGAAGATGCCATCTGCACCGGCCTCGACGCAGGCGATGGCGCGCTCGATGGCCTTGTCCACGCCGTCCACCTGGATGGCGTCGGTGCGGGCGATCAGGAAGAAGTCCGGATCGGTCTTGGCATCGGCGGCGGCCTTCACGCGGTCGACCATTTCACTCTGCGAGACGATTTCCTTGCCCGGGCGGTGACCGCAGCGCTTGGCACCGACCTGGTCCTCGATGTGGCAGGCGGCCGCGCCGGCCTTGATCAGCGACTTCACGGTGCGGGCGATGTTGAACGCGCTCGGGCCGAAACCGGTGTCGATGTCGACCATCAGCGGCAGCTCGCAGACATCGGTGATGCGGCGCACGTCGATCAGCACGTCTTCCAGGGTGTTGATGCCCAGGTCCGGCAGGCCCAGCGAACCCGCAGCGACACCGCCGCCGGACAGGTAGATGGCGCGGAAGCCGGCGCGCTTGGCCAGCAGGGCGTGGTTGGCGTTGATCGCGCCGATCACCTGCAGCGGCGATTCGGCAGCCAGCGCCTCACGGAAGCGGGCACCGGCGGAAGAAGGAGCGGAAGCGGTCATGCGGCAATCCAGGTTGGGAACGGGATAGGGAGCGCAAACACCATGCCAAGCTGCAAGCGGTTGATTTCAAAGGCATGACCATGCCGCAAACATGAAACAAATGAAACATTGAAACGGATGTATCATGAAACATCGTTACCCATTGCCGCCGCCATGTACGTGCCCCGCTCGCCCCTGCGCCACGCTGATGCCGACCCCGGCCGCCCGGTCATCTGGACGGTCAGCGTCTCGCGCCTGACCGGCCTGCTCGGTGATGTCATCCCCGAGTTCGACCGTCGCGCGCGCATCGAGCAGATCAACCTCGGTTTCGAGGAAGCGGTGGATGTAATCGGCCAGCGCCTGCGCCGCGAGCACTGCGACGTGGTCATCGCCGGCGGCTCCAACGCGGCCTGGCTGCGCGGCCGGTTGGAACTGCCGCTGGTGCCGATCCAGGCCAACGGCTTCGACCTGATGGAGGCACTGGCCCGCGCCCGTCGCATCGCCCCGCGCATCGGCCTGGTCACCCACGCCAGCGACGTGCCGGTGTTCAGCAACTTCCAGCACAGCTTCGGCCTGGATATCGAGCACCGCCGCTTCGTCACCCGCGAAGATGCGCGCGACTGCATCGCCGACCTGCGCGCCAACGGCATCGAGGTGATCGTCGGCACCGGCATGGCCATCGACCACGCCGAACAGATGGGCCTGCCCGGCGTGTTGCTGTACTCGGCCGATTCGGTACGGCACGCGTTTGAACATGCGCTGGAGCTGACCCAGGCGCTGGCCCGCTCCGGCGGCAGCCGCCCGGTCGCGCGCCGCCGCTCTGCCCCGCGCAGCGATGCGCACGCCCTGCTCGGCGACAGCGAGGCGATGGCCCAGGTGCGCGCGCAGATCGCGCTGTATGCACCGCATGACAGCACCGTGCTGGTCACCGGCGAAACCGGCACCGGCAAGGAACTGGTTGCGCGCCAGCTGCACGCGGCCAGCGGCCGCCGAGGCCGCTTCGTCGCGCTGAACTGCGGTGCGATCAGCGAGTCGCTGCTGGAAGCGGAGCTGTTCGGCTACAGCGATGGCGCCTTCACCGGCGCGCGGCGCGGTGGTCGCGTCGGCCTGGTCGAGGCCGCAGACGGCGGCACCCTGTTCCTCGATGAGATCGGCGAGCTGCCGTTGCCACTGCAGACCCGCCTGCTGCGGGTGCTGGAGGAGCGCGAGGTCCTGCGCGTAGGTGCCACCGAACCGACGCCGGTGGACCTGCGCGTGGTTGCCGCGACACTGCAATCGCTGGAACAGCGCGCCGCGGCTGGCAGCTTCCGCCGCGATCTGTATTACCGCCTGGCCGCGCTGCGCATCGCCCTGCCCTCGCTGCGTGCGCGGCGCGCGGATATCCCCTTGCTGGCACAGCACTTCTTCCGCCAGCTGCGCGGCGTCGATGCACCGCTGGACGAGGCGGCAATGAGCGTACTGACCGCCGCCGGGTGGCCCGGCAACGTGCGCGAACTGCGCAACCTGGTGGATCGCCTGCGCATCCACTGGCAGCCGGGCGAAGGGCTCATCGATGCCACGCGCCTGCTGCAGCTGGCGCCAGAGCTGGTGAATGAAGGTGCCGCCGCGTTGCTGGTGGAAATCAACGGCAAGCGCCCGCCGCGTGCGCAGCTGGAGGCACTGCTGCAGGAACACCGCAATGACCGCGAGGGCATGGCGCAGGCGCTGGGCGTATCACGCACCACGCTGTGGCGCTGGCTGCGCGCGGAGGGGTTGTAGAGCCGAGCCCATGCTCGGCTGATATTCCCGCGGAAGCAGCCGAGCATGGGCTCGGCTCTACAACGGCAGCCCGCCGGCCAGCAGCAGCTCGATCTCCTCCACCTGCACCACCGGCACCCGCCACGGATGATGCGGCACGATGCCCTGCTCCAAGATGCGCTGCAGCCGCTGCGTATCCCGAGGCAGACAGAACTCCAGGCGCACGCTGTCGACCACTTCGGTGCGTCCTTCCTCCCCCTGGACGGGCGACGCACCCACCCGCGGGCGGAACTGCTCGCACCCGGCGCCGACCACCACATACCGCGCTCGTAGTCGCCGGCCGCCAGCGCGTCCACTGCGAGGATACCCTGCTTCACCGCGTCCAATGCTGCCGGCGGCACGAACACCACCACGCGGTACAGCGGCAGGCGTTGCATCGGGTTGCCTCAGGGATACAGCAGCCGCTTGCTCCAGCGCCCTTCGGCACCGGCGTCGTAGCACCAGCGCTCGTGCAGGCGGAACTGCGCGCCGTACCAGAACTCGATGCGGTCCGGCACTACGCGCAGGCCGCTCCAGCCGTCCGGACGCGGTACGTCCCTGCCCTCGAAACGGGCTTCGACCTCGGCCACGCGCGCATCGAACTCCTCGCGCGTCGCCAGCGTCTTCGACTGCAGCGACGCCCATGCGCCGATCTGGCTCATGCGCGGGCGGCTGGCGAAATAGGCATCAGCCTCGGCATCGGCCACCTGCTCCACGCGCCCTTCGATGCGCACCTGGATGCCGGCCTCGCGCAGGCTGCGCCACAGGAACAGCAGCGCCGCCTGTGGATTGGCCTGCAGTTCGTTGCCCTTGTGGCTGCCCAGGTGGGTGTAGAACACGAAGCCGCGCTCGTCGAACGCCTTCAACAAGACGGTGCGCGCCGACGGCCGGCCCTGCGTATCAGCAGTGGCCACGGTCATCGCGTTGGGCTCGACCTCGCGGCTGTGCTTCGCCTCTTCGAACAGGGCGGCAAAGGTGGACAGGGCTTCAGCGTAAAGGTCGCTCATGGTTCGCTTCTTCTCACAAGGATTGGGCTATTGTGGCGGCATGGTTGCTGCTGCGTACATGCCCCAGGTGAAAGGATTCCCGGATGCGCTTGCCGAGCAGGCGCTTGACGATGCACTGGCCAGCGGCGCCACGGTGCCAGTATTGGCGATCAGCGGCCTGCAGGGCAGCGGCAAATCGACGCTGGCCGCGCAGGTGGTGGCCCGTGCCCAGGCCCGTGGGCTGAACGCCGCAACGCTCTCCATCGACGATGTCTACCTGACCCGCGCGCAGCGCCAGCGCCTGGCCCGTCGGGTCCACCCGCTGCTGATCACCCGCGGCCCGCCCGGCACCCACGACCTGCCGCTGGCCCATGCCGTGCTCGACGCGGTGGCCGCACGCCAGCCGCTGGCACTGCCGCGCTTCGACAAACTGGCCGATGAGCGCCTGCCCGAGGCGCAATGGCCAGCGCTGGACGCCCCGCTGGACCTGGTGGTGTTCGAAGGCTGGTTCCTCGGCACGCCCGCGCAGGATGATGCCGAGCTGGACAGCCCCTTGAACGCGCTGGAGCGCGAGGCCGACCCGGATGGCCGCTGGCGGCGCTGGTGCAACCAGGCCCTGGCCCGCGACTACCCGGTGCTGTGGCAGCGCTGCGACCGCCTGTGGTTCCTGCAGCCACCGGATTTCTCGGTGGTGCCGCGCTGGCGCTGGCAGCAGGAACAGAACCTGCAGGCTGCCCAGCCCGGGCGGCACGGCATGAGCCGTCCGCAGCTGGAGCGCTTCGTGCAGTATTACGAACGGGTCAGCCGGCAGGCGCTGCGTGCCCTGCCCGACCGCGCCGACCATGTGGTGGTGCTGGACGGCCAGCGCCAGGTACAGGCGGTGCGCTGAGGCCGCCGCTGCGGCACGACGGATGCTTCCAACAGCAACCATCGTGCCAGGCCGGGGGTGCGGAAGTGGTAGGATCAGAGAGCATGAATCCTGCTCCGAACCTGATCCTGATCGGCCCGATGGGCGCCGGCAAAACCTGCATCGGCCGCCGCCTGGCCGAGCGCTTCACGCTGGACTTCGTCGATGTCGACCAGGCCATCGTCGACGCGGCGGGGGCCAGCATTCCCACGATCTTCGAACACTCCGGCGAAGCCGGCTTCCGTGGCCATGAGCGCGAGGCACTGGCCCGCGTGCTGGAAGGTCGGGGCCAGCTGGTCTCCACCGGTGGCGGTGCCGTGCTGGAAGCAGGCAACCGTGCGCTGATCGCCCAGCGCGGCTTCGTGGTCTACCTCCGCGTGAGCGTGGCGGCCCAGCTGGAACGCCTGGCCCGCGACAAGGGCCGGCCGCTGCTGCAGCGCCCGGACCGCGAGCAGGTGCTGCACGATCTGGCCGCGCTGCGCGACCCGCTGTACCGCGAGCTGGCCGACCTCACCCTCGACACCGACCCGTTTACCGCTGCCGACGCCACCGCCCAGCTTGTCGTCAAGCTGGCCACGCAATGGCAGCGCCAGGACCTGACTGCATGACCTCCCCCGCCCTGCTGCAGGTCGCCGTTGGCGGCGACCGCCCCTATTCCATCACCATCGGCGCCGGTGCCCAGGCCGACGGCGCTGCGCTGGCCTCGCATGTGCGCGGCCGCCACGTGCTGCTGCTGAGCGATAGCGAAGTCGCCCCGCGCTACCTGGCCGTCGTGAAACAGGCCCTGCTGGCCGCGCGCCCGGACCTGATCGTCGGCGAGCACGTGCTGCAGGCCGGCGAGGCGTCCAAGACCCTGGCCGAGTTCGGCCGCGCCATCGAAGCACTGGCCGCACTGGGCGCCACCCGCGATGCCTGCGTGTTCGCCCTCGGCGGCGGCGTGGTCGGCGATCTGGCCGGTTTCGCCGCGGCCTGCTGGATGCGCGGCGTGGACTGCGTGCAGCTGCCGACCACCCTGCTGGCGATGGTCGATTCCTCGGTGGGCGGCAAGACCGCCGTGGACATCCCGGCCGGCAAGAACCTGGTCGGCGCCTTCCATCCGCCGCGTGCGGTCATCGCCGATACCGGCGTGCTGGCCACCCTGCCGCCGCGCGAACTGCGTGCCGGCCTCGCCGAAGTGGTGAAGTACGGCGCGCTGGGCGATGCGGTGTTCTTCGAATGGCTGCAGCAGCACGCCGAGGCGCTGCTGGCCGGCGAAGACGCCGCGCTGGCCGAAGCCATCGCGCGCAGCTGCCGGCACAAGGCCGCCATCGTCGAGCGCGACCCGTTCGAGAAGGGCGAGCGCGCCCTGCTCAACCTGGGCCACACCTTCGGCCACGCCATCGAGACCGAGCAGGGTTATTCGGCCCCGGGCCGCGATGCACTGAACCATGGCGAGGCCGTGGCCGTGGGCATGGTGCTGGCGGCGAAGCTGTCCACCGACCTGGGCCTGGCCGAGGATGCCGACCGCGTGCGCCTGCAGGCGCTGCTGGAAAAGCTGCAGCTGCCGGTCGCGATCCCCGCCGGGCTCGACCCGCAGGCCCTGCTCGGCCGCATGCGGCTGGACAAGAAGAACGTGGCCGGCCGCCTGCGCCTGGTGCTGTGGCGCGGCATGGGCCGGGCCGAAGTGGTGCCGGACGTGGATGAAGCGGCGGTGCTGAAGGTGCTGGGCGCGGGTTGACACCGCGCGCGTCTGCCGGGCATGGCCCGGCGCTACCGGGCCTTCGCGGCATGAAGCGCAGCCGAGCATGGGCTCGGCTCTACAGGTCCGTGTCGCCCCCGGGGCGATACAATCGGCCTCATGCACGTCTACCTGCAACATCCCGATGCCGGTGCGCAGGCACCGCGCTTCCTGCGCCTGAGCCTGCAGCCGGACCTGTTCGGCGGCTGGGAGCTGCTGCGCGAGAGCGGCCGCGTCGGTGCGCGCTCGCAGCTGCGGCGCGAGCTGTTCCTGCAGGCAGACGAAGCCCGCCACGCCTTCGAGAAAGCCCGCGATGCCGAACTGCATCGCGGCTTCCAGATGCTTTCGCACGGCGACTGACGCCGCTGCCAACTTTCGCCCAAGGAATGCCCATCGTGACCAGCCCCCTCCGCAACGATCGCCTGCTGCGCGCCCTGCGCCGCGAACCGGTGGACTGCACCCCCGTCTGGCTGATGCGCCAGGCCGGCCGCTACCTGCCGGAGTACCGCGCGACCCGGGCCAAGGCCGGCAGCTTCCTGGCCATGGCCAAGAACCCGGAGATCGCCTGCGAGGTCACCCTGCAGCCGCTGCGCCGCTTCCCGCTGGACGCGGCCATCCTGTTCTCGGACATCCTCACCGTTCCCGATGCGATGGGCCTGGAACTGTACTTCGTTGAAGGCGAAGGCCCGAAGTTCCGCCACCCGGTGCGTGATGAAGCCGCCGTTGCCAGGCTGGCGGTGCCGGACATGGAACAGGACCTGGGCTACGTGATGGACGCGGTGCGCCTGATCCGCCGCGAACTGGACGGCCAGGTACCGCTGATCGGCTTCTCCGGCAGCCCGTGGACGCTGGCCTGCTACATGGTGGAAGGCGGGGGCAGCAAGGATTTCGCGCGCATCAAGGCGATGGCGCTGAACCACCCGCAGGCCCTGCACCGCCTGCTGGACGTCACCACCGACGCGGTCATCGCCTACCTCGGCGCACAGCGCGCGGCTGGCGCACAGGCCCTGCAGGTGTTCGACACCTGGGGCGGCGTGCTGTCGCCGGCGATGTACCGCGAGTTCTCGCTGCGCTACCTGCAGCGCATCGCCGAAGGCCTGGAACGCGGCGAAGGCAGCGAGCGTACGCCGCTGATCCTGTTCGGCAAGGGCACCGGCCTGCACCTGGAAGCACTGTCGCAGACCGGCGCCGATGCGCTGGGCCTGGACTGGACCCTGGACCTGGACGAGGCGCTGCGCCGCACCGGCGGCCGCGTTGCCCTGCAGGGCAACCTCGACCCGACCACGCTGTACGCCTCGCCCGACGCCATCGCCGCGGCCGCTGCACGCGTGCTCGACACCTATGCGGCCGGCAACGGAGGTTCGCGCGAGGGCCATGTGTTCAACCTCGGCCATGGCATGTCGCCGGACATGGACCCGGCACACGTGCAGGTGCTGGTCGACGCGGTGCACGCGCACAGCCAGCGCTGAACCCCGGCACGGGCCACGGCGCGGCATTGATCGCGCCGTGACCCGCAGTGCGCGATCATGGCGGCCCCATGCTGCACCGGCCCCCACGCCATGTCCGAACCGTCGCCCGCAGGCACGCCCGCACCCGACACCGCCGCATCCGCCGCCGAATACGCCCGTTTCCGCCCGCTTCTATGGCTGGTTTCGCTGGCGATCTTCATGCAGATGCTCGATTCGACCATCGTCAATACCGCGCTGCCGGCGATGGCCAAGAGCCTGGGCGAAAGCCCGCTGCAGATGCAGTCAGTGGTGTTCAGCTACGCGCTGGCGGTCGCCACCTTCATCCCCGCCTCCGGCTGGATCGCCGACCGCTACGGTACCCGCCGCACCTTCCTGGTGGCGATCATCCTGTTCACCCTCGGCTCGCTGGCCTGCGCACTGGCCCAGCACCTGCACCAACTGGTCGGCGCGCGCGTGCTGCAGGGCATCGGCGGCGCGATGCTGCTGCCGGTCGGCCGCCTGGCGGTGATGCGCTCGGTGCCTCGCGAGGATTTCCTGCGGGCGATGAGCTTCATCGCCATCCCCGCCCTGATCGGCCCGCTGATCGGCCCCACCCTCGGCGGCTGGCTGGTGGAAATCGCCTCGTGGCACTGGGTGTTCCTGATCAACCTGCCGATCGGCGTTATCGGTTTCATCGCTGCGATGAAGATCATGCCCGACCACTACGCCAGCCACCGCACCCGCTTCGACCTGCGCGGCTACATCATGCTGGCCTTCGCGATGGTGGTACTGTCGCTGGCGCTGGACGGCATCTCCGGCCTTGGCACGCCGCACGCATTGATCATGCTGATGACCGTGGCCGGCCTGGCCGCGCTGGTCGGCTACTGGCTGCACGCGGCCAATTCCACCGCGCCGCTGTTCTCGCTGGCACTGTTCCGCGTGCCAAGCTACCGCATCGGCATCCTCGGCAACCTGTTCTCGCGCATCGGCAGCAGCGCCATGCCGATGCTGATCCCGCTGCTGCTGCAGGTCGGCCTCGGCCTGGGCCCGATGCACGCGGGCCTGATGATGGTGCCGGTGGCCGCGGCAGGCATGGTGTCGAAGAAGCTGGCGGTGAAGCTGGTTGAACAGTACGGCTACCGCCGCGTGCTGATGATCAATACGGTGCTGGTGGGCCTGGCGATGGCCAGTTTCATCCTGATGGACCCGGGCCAGCACCTCGCCTGGCGTCTGGTGCAGCTGGCGTTCTTCGGTGCGGTCAATTCGCTGCAGTTCACCGTGATGAACACCGTGACCCTGCGTGACCTGGACCGCGAGTACGCCAGCTCGGGCAACAGCCTGCTGTCGATGGTGATGATGCTCGCGGCCGGCTTCGGCGCGGCGGCGGCCGGCAGCCTGCTGGCGGCGTTCGGCACGCACCTGGAAGGCCATGGTGCGACGGCGGCGCTGCATGCGACGTTCATCTGCGTGGGGGCGATCACGCTGACCTCGACGATGATTTTCTGGCAGCTGCCGGATACGAGGCCGGAACCGCGGCAGGTCGAGTCTGTGGCGGAGTAGGTTTTTTTGCAGGGCTGCGCCCTGCACCTGCGGAAGCAACGTCAACGTCAACGTCAAAGGCGGCTCTGGTTTTCTGCTGGTTGGGCGGGGCGGTGTGGGTGGGCAGGACACGCCGTAAACCCGTCCTTGGGGGCTCGTAGGCGCCATCCATGGCGCCTGCGGTCCTGCCCACCCACACCGCCCCACCCCCGACAGTTTCCCGCGGCGGTTGGTAACGGCGGCTGTTGTTGTTGCTCTTGGTAGGTGTCGACCTTGGTCGACACGACTTTTCTCTCAGATATCGAAATTCATCTGGGGTCGGAGCCCGTTGCGCAGCAACGGGATCCGACCCCGTGCCGTTCCGACAGATCGCGGCCAACTGTCGAAGGCGGGGTGGGTCCGGTGGCAGGGGCGTGAGCCGCATGGGCCCGAGGCATGCCTCGGGCGGGTTGGGCAGGACGCCCAACCCCGGTCTTGCCGTGTGCGCAGGACAGCGCACACGAGCAAGCGGCGACCGAGCTTACAGGGACGTACTTGCAGCGTCCCCTGCCACCGGACCCACCCCGCCATCCCGCAGGAAACCAGCTCCTGCCGTTGACCTTGACGTTGCTCTGGCTTGAAGCAGGTGCAGGGCTGCAAGCCCTGCAGAAAACCCTACCTACCCAACACGCATGCGATCGCTTCAACCAGCAGCTCACCGGTCACCGGCTTGCGCAGGAACCCGCCGATGCCCGCGGCCTCCACCTGCTCCTGCAGGTCCGCATCGGTACGCGCAGTCACCGCCAGCAGCGGCAACATGTAGCCCTGGTTGCGCAGGTGCTGGGCCAGCTCGAAACCACTCAGGCCCGGCAGGTCCAGATCCAGCAGGCCGACATCGAAATCGCCCGCGCTGATCTCGCGCAGTGCCGCCAGCGCATGGCCGGCATGCACCACCTCATGGCCGCGCGCGGTCAACAGGCCGATCACCACATCGGCCACGGTGGCATCGTCTTCCACCAGCAGTATCCGCAGCGCCGGCATGTTCGCCACCGCGTCCTCGCCCGCCATCGCCTCGCCGTCTTCGCTCGCGCCATCCTGCTGCAGCGGCAATGGCAGGCTCACCTCGAAGCGGGTGCCTCTGCCAAGCTGGCTCTCCACGCGGATCCGGCCCTGCATGGCCTGCGCCAGTTCGCGGCAGATCGCCAGGCCCAGGCCACTGCCACCGTACTGCGCGGCCGTGCGTGCGCCGTCGGCCTGCTCGAAACGACGGAACAGGCGCTGCTGCTGTTCCTGGCTGATGCCCGGGCCGGTATCGTGCACTTCGAAATGCAGGCCACGCGGGCCGTCCTCGCAGCGCACAAGCAGGGTGATGGTGCCGCGGCTGGTGAACTTCACTGCGTTGGACAGCAGGTTCAGCAGGATCTGCCGCACCCGCATCGCATCGCCGGTCGCCTGCAGGCCCGCAGGCAGCTGGTTGTCCAGCACGAAGCGCAGGCCCTTCTGCGCGGCCAGCGGCCCCATCAGGGCGGCGAGGTCCTGCAGCAGGCCGTTCAGCGCGAACGGTCGCGACTGCAGCTCCAGGCGACCGGATTCGATCCGGGCCAGGTCCAGTGCATCGTTCACCAGGTGCAGCAGGTGCTCGCCGGCATGGCGGATCGACTGCGTGTAACCGCGCTGCTGCGGGTCCAGCGGCGAGGCCAGCAGCAGTTCGCTCATGCCCAGCACGCCGGTCATCGGCGTGCGGATCTCATGGCCCAGGTTGGCCAGGAACCGCGTCTTCGCCGCCGACGCCTGTTCGGCCAGCTCCTGCTTGTGCAGAGCCAGCTGGTAGGCGTGCTTGCGCTGCAGGCGGCGCCGGTACAACCAGGCGAACCAGCTGGTCAGCAGCAGTGCGATGGACGTCAGCACCAGCAAACCGGACAGGCTGCGCCACCACGGTGGAAGCACATGGAACTCCAGCGCTTCCACCCGCGACCACACGTGGTCGGCCGAGCGCGCCTGCACTTCCAGCCGGTACGCACCCGGCGGCAGGCGCGAGAACAGTCGCTCGCCCCCCGCCCCCACTTCCACCCAGTCCGGATCGTAACCGGTCAGCCGGTAGCGGTAGCTGTTGGACGCTGAATCGGCGAAGGACAGCAGGCGCGCGACGATGCGCAGGTCGCGATCGCCGTCGGTGATCTGCAGCGGTGTGTCGTGGGTCAGGTCCAGGACCTGTTCGTTGCGGCGCACCTCCACCCGCTCGATCACCAGCGGCGCGCGCCGGGTCGAAGGTCGCACCAGGTCGGGATCGAATGCCACCACACCGGCCGGCGTACCGGCCACCAGCTGCCCGCTCGCCGTGGCGATCAGCGTGTGGTCGCGGAATTCCTGGCTGGGCAGGCCGTCATGCACGCCATACAGGCGCACGCTCTGGCCATCGGCACCCACCCGCACCAGGCCGCGCGCACCGCTGGCCCAGGCGACGCCGCGCGCGTCGACCACCAGGCCGGTCGCGGCGATGGCCGGGTAGCCCTGCTCGCTGCCGATCACCGCCTGCCGCTCCAGGCGCCCGTTGCGCCAGAGGTAGCGCGACAGGCGTCCATCCTCGGACAGCCAGACCTGCCCATCGGCGCCCACGTCGATCGCATACACCGGCGTGGCAGGCGCCCCGGGCACGGGCTGGAAGCGCTGTGCGTCCGGCTGCCACTGCAGCAGGCCGCGGCTGCTGGCCAGCCAGATCCGGTCCTGCGGACCGCATTCGACATCCATGTTGAGCTGGCCGGCCTGCAGGCCGTCGCGGCCATTTTCCAGCTGCCGGCGCAGGTGTCCGTCGAGATCGCGCTGCTGCAGGCCCGACGGAAGCATCAGCCACAGGCTGTCGCCGTCGCAGGTCATCATCGCGTCGATGTTGCCTTCCATCGTGGCATCGGCGCCGCTGCCGCCATCCCAGCGACGCAGCGCGCGGGTGCGCGGGTCGTAACGCAGCAGCGCATCGGTCGAACCAACCCAGACCTGGCCGTGCTGATCCTCGCGTACCGAGGTCAGCCAGTGCATGCCGTTGAGGAAGGTGCGGTGCTGCTCGATGCCACCACTGCGCGGGTCGAAGCGGTCCAGCGCACCGTGGCTGCCGACCGTCCACACGCCGCCATTGGCGGACGGACTGGTGCCCAGCACGTAGGCATTGCGCAGTGACGACGGATCATCCTCCAGCCGCGAGAACACCGAGAACTGCCACCAGCGCGGCAGCAGGTGCCACAGGCCGGCATTGGTACTGGCCAGCCAGATGCCGCCTTCGCGGTCTTCATAGGCGCCGGCCCAGTTCGGCCGCACCTGGCCACGCGCCACGGCGCTGTACAGCGGCACGGTCTGGTACTGGCCATTCACCGCGCGGCCCAGGCCACTGCGCGTATCCAGCCAGTGCCCGCCCTGCTCATCGCGCAGCATCATGCCCAGCACTTCGTCACCGGCGGGCAGCTGCCACTGCGGTGCCTCGAAGTGGCCGTCGGGCCGGCGCACGGTGGCGCCGGCCACGGTGCTGATCCACAGGCTGCCGTCGGGCTCGGCGGTCATGCCGATGACCAGCTGGCTGGGCAGCGCATCCGCGTCGACGCGTTCGAAATCAGTACCGGTCCAGCGCGCGAGACCGTGCTTCGTCCCCACCCACAGGGTGCCATCGGGCAGGGTCGCCAAGAACGGAATCGAGGCGGCCGGCACGCTGCGAGGGTTGTCCTCTTCAGGCAGGAAGCGCTGCAGGCGGTCCTTGTCATCCAGCCGGTACAGGCCGCCGCCATAGGTGCCGAACCAGATGGAGCCGTCCGGGGTGGAGGCCAGGCTCCACACCGTGTTGCTGGCCATCAGCGGCTGGCTGCTGCGGTCGTAGAAGCGCAGCTGCCGGCGGTCGGCCGACATCCGCACCAGGCCGGCATTCTCGGTGCCGATCCACAGCTCGTTCTGGGCATCGACCAGCACGGTCCAGATGCGGTTGTCACGCAGCCCGTCCTCGGAACGCCAGACACGGTAATTGCGCCCGTCGTAGCGGGCGAGGCCGTCATTGGTGGCGATCCACAGGTAGCCGTAGCGGTCTTCGGCCATGCGGTTGACGGTGTTGGACGGCAGGCCGTCGAACACGGTCACCTGCCGCGGTGTCGGCGGCACCGGCTGCGCGGCCACGGGCGCCAGGACGCACAGGAGGATCAGCAGCAGCGTCGCCGCCCGCAGATACGCCACCGATTGCCTCCTCACGCTGCCTGTTGATGAACCCCGCGTTGTGCGGCGTCGGCATGGTAAACCGAAAGTCAGGGCATTCACGTCTGCCAGTGCCTCAATCAGACATCCACCTGGCGTTTTGCGCGGGCCTGCTGGATTGCCGACACCAGCAGGTCGCCGGTCACCGGCTTGCGCAGGAACCCGTCGAAACCGGCGGCGAGCACCTGGGTTTCTGCATACGCATCGGACCGCGCGGTCACCGCCACCAGCGGCAGCTCATAGCCCATCGCACGCAGCTGGCGGGCGATGGCGGTGCCATCCAGCGCCGGCAGGTCCAGGTCGAGCAGGCCGACATCGAAGCAGTCGGTGGCGATCTCCGAAAGCGCGCCCAGCCCGTGCAGCACATGCACGACCTGGTGCCCGCGTGCGCGCAGCAGGCCGGCGATGACCTCGGCCACGGTCACATCGTCTTCCACCAGCAGGATGCGCAGGGCCGGCAGCACCGGCACCGTGCTCACCTCGCTCTGCGCCGACGCCGCCTGGCGGGTCCAGGGCAGCGGAACCCATACGCGGAAACGCGCGCCCCGGCCCAGCTGACTGTCCACATCGATGCGTCCGCCCATCGCCACTGCCAGTTCCTGGCAGATCGCCAGACCCAGCCCACTGCCGCCGTAGCGCGAGGCGGTGCGCGGCCCGTCGGCCTGTTCGAAGCGATGGAACAGCCGGCGCTGCTGCTCGGCGTTGATGCCCGGCCCACTGTCGCTGACCTCGAAGGTCACGCCATTGCCATCCTCGTCGAGGATCGCGCCGAGCCCCACGTAACCACGATCGGTGAACTTGACCGCGTTGCCGAGCAGGTTCAGCAGGATCTGCCGCACCCGCATTTCATCGCCGCTGACGCAGACCGGACCCGGCAGCGCATCTTCGCGCCGGAACGCCAGCTGCCGCTGCTGGGCCATCGGCTGCATCAGCGCCTGCACCTGGTCGAGCAGGCCGTTCAGATCGAACGGACGGATATCCAGTTCCAGGCGACCCGCTTCGATGCGGGCCAGGTCCAGCGCGTCGTTCACCAGCCGCAGCAGATGGCTGCCGGCCTGCTGGATCGACCCGGCATAGCTGCGTTGCACCGGGTCCAGCTCGGTGGCCAGCAGCAGCTCGCTCATGCCCAGCACGCCGGTCATCGGCGTGCGCACCTCGTGGCCCAGCGTGGCCAGGAAGCGGCTCTTGGCTTGCGAGGCCTGTTCGGCCAGCTGCTGCTTGTGCACGGTCAACTGCCATTGCTGGCGCCGCCGCAGGCGCCGGCGGATCGACCACACCATCACCAGCAACAACAGCGAGCCCAGCATCAGGTAGCCGAAGATGGCCATGCCGCTACGCCACCACGGCGGCAGCACCTTCACCTGCAGCCGCTGCGAAGCCGTCCACGGCCCGCTGGCGGTGGCGGCCTGCACTTCGATTGAGTACAGCCCTGGTGGCAGCCGCGACAGCGTGCGCTGGCCATCACCGCCCTGCTCCACCCAGTTCTGGTCATAGCCTTCAACACGGAACCGGTAGCGGTTGCCCTGCGGGTTGGCGTAGGACAGCAGGCGCGCGTCGATCTGCAGGTCGCGATCATCCGGGCCCAGCAGCAGCGTGCCGGTGGCCGGCAGTGGCTGCCAGCCCCTTGCATCGTCGCGGCGCACTCGCACCTGCGCGATCACCAGCTGCGAGGGCGGCAGTTCCACGTCGGGCGCATCGGGATCGAAGCCAACCAGGCCGGTCTGGGTGACCGCGAGCACCCGGCCGTCGGCACCGATCGCCGGCGGCCGTCCGGTGAACTCGGCATCGGGCAGGCCATCGCGTTCGTTGAACTGCTGCACGCGCCGCGTCTGCGGATCCCAGCGCAGCAGCCCGCGCGGCGTGGTCGCCCACACCCGCCCATCGCGGCCCAGCGCCAGGCCGCCCATGCTGACCGGCGGCATGCCGTGCGTGGCATCGACGCGCTGGATCAGGCGCAGGCCCAGGCCATCCCACTGGTAGCGTTCGAACGCTCCCTGCCGCGCCAGCCACACCTGCTGCGGGTCGATCCAGACCAGATCGAAGATCTGCCCCTGCGACACCCCTGGCACGGCGACGAAGCGGTCGGCCTGTTCGCGCCAGATGCCCAGCGCACCGACCAGCCAGGCCTGGCCGCGCGCATCGAAGCGGATCTGCTCCACCGGCGCATCGCCTTCGCCGCGCAGCGCGGCCAGATCGAAGGTGCGCAGCACCCGTCCATCGCTGGCGCGATGCTGCAGGCCGAGGTTCATCACCGAGATCCAGACCGTGCCGTCGGGCGCCTCGCGCATCAGGTCGATGCGCTGGCGCAGGTCGGCGCCACCGGCAATGGGCCAGTCGCGCAGCGTGCGCCGCGCCGGGTCGTAGACGCTCAGGCGCCCCGCGCGACCCAACCACAGGCTGCCATCCGGGCGCGGCAGCACCGACCACACCGCACCGCTGCCCAGCTCGCGGTCGCTGGCCAGCAGGCTCAGCGTGCCCTGCGCGTTGACCTGGTAAACGCCGTGGGCCGAGCCGACGAAGTAGTTGCGGCCGTCGCTGGCCGCGCTCAGCAGGTACTGGCTGTCCAGCGGGCGTCCATCCAGCTGGTACCAGGTGGAAAAGCGCCGCCAGTCCGGCGGCAGATAGGCAAGACCCTGGGTCAGCAGTGCCACCCACATGCCACCCTCGTGGTCCTGCAGCAGGTCCAGCACACCGCTGTGGCTGGTCAGGAAACCGCTGCCGCGGTCGCCTTCCAGCCGCCGCAGCTGGGCCGCATCGCCGCGCAGCAGGCCATCGGAGGTACCGGCCCAGTAACCGCCCTGGCGGTCGGCCAGCACGATGGCCGAACGCAGCTGGGCACTGTCGGCCCAGCGCGGCCGGCTGACCCGGTCCTGCGCATCGATCCGGTACAGGCCATCGTTCTGGGTGCCGATCCAGATCGCGCCCTCGGCGTCACGGCTCAGCCGCAGCACGCTTACCGCGCCCAGTTCGCGCGCGGCCACCGCTTCGAAGGCCGTGCCGTTCCAGCGTGCCAGGCCCGCCTCGGTGCCCAGCCACAGGCGGCCCTGCGCGTCGACCAGGCTGCTGTAGATGGTGTCGCTGGGCAGCCCGCCCGCCGACTGCCGGAAGAAGCGCAGGCTGCCGTCCTCGCCCATGCGGCAGACGCCATGGGTGCTGCTGCCGACCCACAGCGCATCCTGGGCATAGGCCAGGGTCCAGGCCTGGCCCTGGCATTCGTTGTTGAGTGCGTCGAAGGATTTGAAGCGCTCGCGGTCGGCATCCAGTCGTGCCACGCCCTTGCCGTTGATGCCGACCCAGACGCGGTCGAGCGGATCGACCATCAGCGTTTCGATCTCGTTGCCGGGCAGCGAGCCGGGCTGTTCCGGATCATGCTGCCAGACCCGCAGGGTGCCGCCGTCATAGCGTGCCAGGCCGCCATCGGTGGCCGCCCAGATGTGCCCGGTGCGGTCTTCAGCCAGGGCCAGCACCATGCGCGAGGGCAAGCCTTCGGCCGCACCGAAACGGCGCAGGCGCGGTGTTTCACCTGCCATGTCCAAGGTCGCCGCGGAGGTGGCCAACGCCACCAGCAACAGACCTGCCCCTGCGATGCACCGCCAGTACCGGCGCCAGCCGCTCTTCATCCTGAACCCCCTGTCCTGCGCCGATTGTCACACAGGGCCGGGGTCATCGCTGCAACAGGCTGTTTCCAGCCGCATTGCCGCCACGAACTGTTGCAGCCGTGCACACAGCGCAGCACAGGGCCTGTGCGTATGATCGAGGCACCTTTCCGCCGAGCCCTGCCGATGCGTTCCTGCCTGGCCCTGCTGCCCCTGCTGCTCGCCGCCGTCCCGGCCTGGGCCGGCAACGATGCGTGGCGCATAGATCCGGTGCATACCCGCGTGCTGTTCTCGATCGACCACGCTGGTTACTCGCAGGCGATGGGCACGATTTCCGGCAGTGCGGGACAGCTGCGGTTCGATCCCGACAACTGGCGGGAAGCGACCCTGGACGTCGAGATTCCCGTGTCGCGATTGGACCTGGGTGATGACAAATGGAACCAGGCCACCCTCGCCCGCAGCCTGCTCGATGGGGAACGCTTCCCCACTGCACGCTTCGTCTCCACCCACGTGGAGCCGATCGATGAGAAGCATGCACAGGTTGCCGGCACCCTGACCCTGCGCGGGGTCAGCCAGCCGGTGGTACTCGACGTCACCCTCAACGCGGTCAAGCGCTATCCGCTGCCGCCGTTCCGCCGCACCGTCGGCTTCTCGGCCACCACCATGCTGAGCCGCCGTGCCTTCGGCATCACGGCCTGGCCGGGCGTGATCGGTGATGCCGTACAGGTGAGGATCGAGGCCGAAGCGGCGTTCGACCGCAGCGATGCCCCGGGAACTCCCGCCCCTGATTCCCACTCCGACAGCACGACGGCCCCCAAGGATTCCCGATGACCGCCAAGAACACGCCCGCCGCCTGGGGCAGTGTCAGCCAGACCCTGCACTGGTTGATCGCCCTGCTGATCCTCGCCTTGGGCATCGTCGGCCTGACCATGGGTGAACTGCCGAAGACCCCGAAATACTTCTGGGTCTACACCGCGCACAAGTCGATCGGCATCACCGTGCTGGCCCTGGTGCTGTTCCGCCTCGGATGGCGCCTGTATGCCGGCGCACCGAAGCCGGTGCCGGGCGTGCCCAGCTGGCAGGAACGCATCGCCGGCGCCACCCACGTGCTGCTCTACGTGCTGATGTTCGCCATCCCGCTGTCCGGCTGGCTGTACGACTCGGCCAGTGGCCTGCGTCCGTTCCGCTGGTTCGGCCTGGTCGACGTGCCCAAGCTGAGCGGCCCAGACCCGCAGACCGTCGCGGTGTCCCATGCCATCCACGAATACGGTTTCTGGCTGTTGATCGCGGTGGTGCTGGCCCATGCCGGCGCTGCCTTCTACCACCACCTGTTCCAGCGTGATGCCACCCTCTCGCGGATGTTGCCGCGCGGCTGGCTCGCCTCCCCCCAGAAGGACTGACCGATGACCCTGAAACTGACCACCCCGGCCGCCGTGGCCGCCGCCCTGGCCGGCATGCTTGCCACCGCCCCGGTGCTGGCCGCCGATTACGCGCAGGCCCCCGGTGCCGGCTCGATCCTTGTGTTCGCCACCAAGTACGACGGCGAAGTGTTCACCGGCAGTTTCCCGGGCTTTGCCACCAAACTCAGCTTCGACCCGGCCAACCCGGCCGCCGGTTCGCTGGACGTGGTGATTCCGCTGGCCGGCGCCAAGAGCGGCAACAGCGACCGTGACTCGACCCTGCAGGGCGCGGACTTCTTCAACGTCGGCAAGTTCGCCACCGCGCACTACACCGCCAAGGGCTTCCGCGCCGTGGGCAACGACCAGTACGCCGCCGACGGCACGCTGGAACTGCGCGGCGTCAGCAAGCCGGTCACCCTCACCTTCACCTGGAAGCCAGGCACCCAGCCGGTGCTGACCGGCAAGGCGACGGTCAAGCGCCTGGACTTCGGCGTGGGCGGCGGCGACTGGGCCGACACCAAGACCATCCCGGACGAGACCTCGATCAGCACGATCGTGAAGTTCGACGCGAAATGAGCAATGGGCCGGGGCACCGCCCCGGCCGCATTCTGTAGAGCCGAGCCATGCTCGGCTGCTGCGCGCGCCGCGACCGAATCTGCCGCCGGGCCATGCCCGGCGGATTCACCCCGCAGCCAGCCAGGCCCGCACACCGGCCGCATCGAACGGCCAGTCCAGCTCGCGGCCGCCGGCCTCATCACGCAGCACCGGCACCCGCGCGCCATAGCGCGCTTCCAGCCCGGGCTGGTCGTCCAGAAACACTGATTCGAACTCCGGCGCCTGCGCCTTGGCCAGCTCGGCCAGGGCCATGTCGCACAGGTGGCAGTCGTCACGCTGGAACAGGGTCAACACCGGTTCGGGCCCCTTGCTGGAAATGCTGCGCCGCAGCCATGGGTTGCGGCAATGAACCGCTAGAATAGCGGTCTCTTCCGGTACCCGCAGTACGGCAACCATGGCTGTCAGCACGTTCGACGTTTTCAAGATCGGCATTGGTCCGAGTTCCTCGCACACCGTCGGGCCGATGAAGGCCGCCGAGCGCTTCATCCACCGCTGGCTGCTCGACCCGGGCCGGTTGCACGAAGTGGCGCGCATCCGCGCCGACGTCTACGGCTCGCTGGCATTGACCGGCCGCGGCCACGGTACCGACAAGGCGATCCTGCTCGGCCTGGAGGGCCAGCGCCCGAACCTGATCGACCCGGACATCATCCCGGCCACCCTGGAGCGCATCCGCAGCAGCAAGCGCATCCAGCTGATGGGCCAGCACGAGATCGCCTTCGACGAGAAGCGCGACCTCGGCATGAACAAGCGCCAGAAGCTGCCGTACCACACCAACGGCATGCGCTTCACCGCCTACAACGCCGAGGACGAAGTGATCGCCACCCGCGATTACTACTCGGTGGGCGGCGGCTTCGTGGTCAACCAGGACGACGCGGCCGATGACCGCATCGTGCCCGATGAAACCCCGCTGCCCTACCCGTTCAAGAGCGGCGACGAGTTGCTGGCGCAGACCGCGCGCAGCGGCCTGAGCATCGCCCAGCTGATGTTCGAGAACGAGAAGTGCTGGCGCAGCGAGGACGAGATCCGTGCCCAGCTGCGCGAGATCTGGAGCGCGATGCAGTCGTGCGTGGCGCGTGGCATCCGCGAGGAAGGCGTGCTGCCGGGTGGCCTGAAGGTCGGCCGCCGCGCACCGGCGCTGTACCGCGAGCTGTCCTCCAAACCGGAAGCCGCGATGCGCGACCCGCTGACCACGCTTGACTGGGTCAACCTGTACGCACTGGCGGTGAACGAAGAGAACGCTGCGGGTGGCCGCGTGGTCACCGCGCCGACCAACGGTGCGGCCGGCGTGCTGCCGGCGGTGCTGCATTACTTCGACCGCTTCTGCCCGGGGGCGAACGAGCAGCGCGTGTTTGACTTCCTGCTGACCTCGGCGGCGATCGGCATCCTGTACAAGGAAAACGCCTCGATCTCCGGCGCCGAAGTGGGCTGCCAGGGCGAAGTGGGCGTGGCCTGCTCGATGGCTGCCGGTGGCCTGGTGGCAGCGCTGGGCGGCAACCCCAGCCAGATCGAGAACGCCGCGGAAATCGGCATGGAACACAACCTCGGCCTGACCTGCGACCCGATCGGCGGGCTGGTGCAGATTCCGTGCATCGAGCGCAACGCGATGGGCGCGGTGAAGGCGATCAACGCCTCGCGCATGGCCATGCGCGGCGACGGCAAGCACAAGGTCTCACTGGACAAGGTCATCAAGACCATGCGCGATACCGGCCGCGACATGCAGGACAAGTACAAGGAAACCAGCCGTGGCGGCCTGGCGGTGAACGTCATCGAGTGCTGAGTGCTTCGGCGGCGCGGCCGGCGCGATGGTGCCGTCCGACGCGACCGCGCCGGACGACATCGTCATCGTGTTCCGGTTAGGCTCGGGGTTCCCCTGCCCCGGACTGTCCCATGCGCGTGATTGCCGCCGCCCTTTTTGCCTGCCTGCCGTTGTCCGCCCTCGCCGTGCCGCCACCGAACTACGGCGCGCGCCTGGAAGGCTTTGATTACGGCTATCCGGTGAAGACCTTCGCCCTGCAATCGCAGGGCCAGCCGCTGGAAATGACCTACCTGGACGTCACGCCGAAGAAGAAGGCAATTGGCGTGGTCGTGCTGCTGCACGGCAAGAACTTCTGCGCGGCCACCTGGCAGCAGACCATCGCGCCGCTGGTGGCCGCGGGTTACCGGGTGATCGCACCGGACCAAGTGGGCTTCTGCAAGGCCAGCAAGCCCGAGCGCTACCAGTATTCGTTCGGCCAGCTGGCCGCCAACACCCACGCCCTGCTGCAGCAGCTGCAGCTCGGCGACCAGCCGGTGCACCTGGTCGGCCATTCGATGGGCGGCATGCTCGCGATCCGCTACGCGCTGATGTACCCGCAGGCGCTGCGCAGCCTGTCGCTGGTCAATCCGATCGGTCTGGAAGACTGGAAGGCTTTGGGCGTGCCGTGGCGCAGCGTCGATGAGTGGTATGCCGGCGAACTGAAGACCAGCTATGACAGCATCCGCCGTTACCAGCTGGACGTGTACTACGACGGCCAGTGGAAGACCGCTTACGAGCACTGGGCACGCATGCAGTCGGGCATGTACGAAGGCGCCGGCAAGCAGGCGGTGGCCTGGAGCCAGGCACTGACCTCGGACATGGTGTTCAACCAGCCGGTGGTCTACGAACTGAAACACCTGCAGGTACCGACCGCATTGTTCATCGGCCAGAAGGATCGCACCGCTATCGGCCGCGACCGCGCCTCACCGGAACTGAAGGCCACGCTGGGCAACTACCCCGCACTGGGCAAGGCCGCCGCGCAGGCGATTCCCGGTGCAACTCTGGTCGAGTTCGCCGAACTCGGGCACTCGCCGCAGGTGCAGGACCCGAAGCAGTTCAACGCGGCGCTGTTGAAGGTATTGAAGACGCGTTGACCTGCCGGGTTCCACTTTGTAGGGCCGAGCCCATGCTCGGCTCATCGCGCAGGGCCGGTCAGGCAATACGCAGCCGAGCATGGGCTCGGCTCTACGAAGCTGTAGATCTACGGGCGGTAGCGCCGGGCCATGCCCGGCGAGCGCAGCGGCAGGCCGTCAGCCCGCGATCCGCAGCACGTCATCCAGCAGCGCCGCAGCGGTGACTTCCGCACCGGCGCCCGGGCCCTGGATCAGCAGCGGTTGCTGGCGGTAGCGATCGCTGTGGATGGCCACGCGGTTATCCGTACCCGCCCCCTGTGCCAGCGGATGATCGGCTGGCAGTTCACGCAGTCCCACCTGTGCACCATCTGCATCGACACGACCGACGAAGCGCAGCACCCGGCCCTGCGCGTGCGCCTGCTGCCAGCGCGCCTGCAGCGGCGCGTCCAGTTGTTCCAGCGCGGCCAATGCTTCAGCCAGCGGCACGTCTGCCAGCGCCGCCGGCACCAGCGACCCCACCTGCACCTGCGCGGCGTCCAGCGCCAGCCCACTGCTGCGGGCGAGGATCAGCAGCTTGCGCCGCACGTCCTCGCCGGACAGGTCCACGCGCGGATCGGGCTCGGTATAGCCAGCGTCCAGAGCTTCGCGCACCGCCAGCGAAAACGGTGAGCGTCCGTCGTAGCGATGGAACAGCCAGGTCAGCGATCCGGACAGCACGCCTTCGATTGCATGGATGTGGTCACCACCGGACACCAGCGCGCGCAGGCTGCTCAGCAGCGGCAGGCCGGCACCCACGGTGGCGCTGTCACCGTAGCGCGCACCGCTGTCGGCACAGCTTTCGGCGATGGCCTGCGCGCGTGCCAGCTGCGCACCGCGGCCCAGCTTGTTGGCGGTCACCACGTGCACGCCACGGGCCAGCCACTGCACGTGGCGCGCGGCCACGTCCTCGCTTGCGGTGGCATCGACCACCACGTCGCCGCGCTCCAGCCCTTCGGCGCTGGCCCACGGCGGCGAGCTCTGGCCATCACGTGGCGCGCGTCGGGCCAGTTCCAGCGGCAGCGCCAGGTCGCGGTCGATGGCCAGCGCCGTGCGCGAGTTGGCCAGCCACTGCACGCTGGGCAGGTCCAGCCCGCGCGCCTGCAGCGTCTGGTAGCGCTGCACGAAGGCCGTGCCCACCGTGCCGGTGCCGAGCAGGGCCAGGCGGCCACCGCCGAGCGCGGGAATGTCAGCAGCCAGCGCGCTCATGCATCCACCACCTGTTTGCGGCGCACCGCAGCGCCGATCACCGCTTCGGCGCGCTGCAGCGCGGCGTCGAGATCGGCCAGCAGGTCACGCTCGGCTTCGATGCCCACCGACAGGCGCAGCAGGCCTTCGCTGATACCGGCCGCGGCACGTGCTTCGGCGGTCATCGCCGCATGGGTCATGGTGGCCGGGTGCGCGACCAGGCTTTCGACGCCGCCCAGCGATTCGGCCAGGGTGAAGTAGCGAAGGCCATCGACGAAGGCGCGCACCGCCGCGTGCGGATCCTCGCCCTCGCAGGCCGCCAGTTCGAAGGACAGCATGGCGCCGAAACCGCTCTGCTGGCGCGCGGCGATGGCGTGGCCGGGATGGTCGGCCAGGCCCGGATAGTAGACGCGTGCCACGGCCGGATGCGCATCCAGCAGGGCCACGATCGAGGCGGTGTTCTCCTGGTGCGCGCGCAGGCGTGCATCCAGCGTGCGCAGGCCGCGCAGGGTCAGGAAGGCATCGAACGGCGAACCGGTCAGGCCCAGCGCGTTGCCCCACCACACCAGCTGCTCGTGCACCGCCGGGTCGCGCGCGATCACCGCGCCGCCGACCACGTCACTGTGGCCGTTGATGTACTTGGTGGTCGAATGCAGCACCACGTCGGCACCGAACGACAGCGGCTGCTGCAGGGCCGGCGACAGGAAGGTGTTGTCCACCACGACAAGCGCACCGGCCTTGTGCGCGGCATCGATGACGAAGCGCAGGTCGGTGATGCGCAGCAGAGGGTTGGACGGCGTTTCCACCAGCACCAGCTTCGGCTGGCTGGCCAGCGCCTGGGCCAGCGCACGTGGGTCGGTGAGGTCGGCGGTAACCAGGGTGAAGTGGCCCTTCTTGGCCAGTGCATTGAACAGGCGCCAGCTGCCGCCGTACGCATCGTGCGGCACCACCAGGGTGTCGCCCGGCTCCAGCAGTGCGTTCAGCACCAGGTTGATCGCGCCCATGCCGGTGGCGGTGATGACGCCGCCAGCGCCGCCTTCCAGTTCGGCCAGTGCTTCGCCCAGCAGGTCGCGGGTCGGGTTGCCGCTGCGCGTGTAGTCGTACTGCCGCTTGTTGCCGAAGCCATCGAAACTGAAGTTGGACGACAGAACGATCGGCGGGGTGACCGCACCGTGGGCGGTGTCGCGGTCGATGCCGGCGCGGACAGCGGCAGTGGTGCGGCTACAGGACGGCTCGTTGGCGTACAGGCTCATGCGGACTCTCCAGAAGTGCGGAAGGCGGTAGCAAGGATCGCGTCGATGCGATCGGTTTCTTTGAGGAAGGCGTCGTGGCCGTAGGGCGAGCGCAGCACGCGCAGGCTGCCGCGCGGGCCCAGCCCTTCGACCAGGCCGACCAGGTCGGCCAGCGGCACCAGGCGGTCACCTTCCACGGCCACCACCACGGTGGGCGGCAGGATGGCGGCGGGGTCCACGCGGTGCAGGTCGATCGATTCGGACAGGCGCAGGTAGGCGGTCACCGGCGTGCGCGCCACGTACTGTGCACCGGCGGCATCGAGGTAGTCTTCGGCGGCCACGCGCACGCGGCCGTTGACCACTTCCGGCGCCGCGTCGAAGCGCTCACCAAACTCTTCCGGGGTGCGGTAGCTGAGCATGGCGAACTGGCGGGCCAGGGCCAGGCCGTGGTCTTCGCCGCACTGCAGCTGGCCCAGCGCAACGGCACGGCGCTGCAGCGCGCGCCAGGCGGCGGCATACGGATGCGGGCGGTGGGCGCCGCTGGCCAGCACCAGCTGGCGCACGCGGCTGCGGTGGCGGATCGCGAACTGCTGGCCGACCAGCGCGCCATAGGAATAGCCGACGAAGGCCTTCAGCACGCGGATGCCGAGATGGTCCAGCAGCAGCGCCAGCGCATCGGCCTGGTCGGCGGTATCGATCGGCACGTCCAGCGCGCCATCGGCACCGATGAAATCGAAGGCCAGCACGCGCAGCCGCTGCGGATCCAGCGCGCGTCCGCTGCCGACCAGGCCTTCGGCCCAGCCCTTTTCGCTGAACTGTGCATTGGAGGCGACGTGGCGATGGGCGGAGATGCCACCGGCCAGCACCACCACCGGCGCGTTGGCCGGCCCCACCCACTCGTAGCGCAGGCGCACCGGGCTGGCCCCGGCGTGGCGCATCGACAGCACGGCGGCGAACTCGCCGCGCTCGGCATGCACGCGGTCATCGACCGGCACGCTGACGGGGACAAAGGATTCGGGACGGGCGGCGGTGCTGGGGGCGAAGCTCATGGCGGGATCCGTGTGGGGAATCGGCCATCGAGCCTTCGCGGGGCTCGCGTTCGAGATGCACGTGCGGTGCATGGTTCGAACCATCTTTCGGTGGACGCCACGGTCCCCGCAGGATTTGGCACCTACGCAGACGCTTTCGCGTCTGCGGGCTGCCCCGGCTTCAAAGGGCCTGTCCCTCTGCCGGTCTCGATGGTAGAGCCACGATGCCAGCCCTTTTCGCCACTGTCAATCCCTTCATGCGGATAAAGCGATGGAATAACTGAACCGCCATTCCGCGAACTGCGCCCGGTCCCCGTGTTCAGGATCCGCTACAGTCCCCAGCGCCCTTTCCGCTGGATTCATCAATGCCCCGCCTGCCCCTGTCCTGCCTGCTGCTGCCGCTGCTGGCCAGCGCAACCGTCCACGCCAGCGACTGGCGCCAGGGCTGGGGACTGGTGCCGAAGTCCGGCTCCGCTGCGGCCGGCGACGACGCCCCGCAGGCCGCGCCGACGACCCAGCTGCGACTGCAGGCGATGGGCGGGCAATGGCAGGCACGCATCGACAATCCCTTGGCCGGCCCGGTGCAGATCGAACTGCGGTCGGCGCCTGGTGGCGCCATCGAGGGCCTGCCGGTGCGTTCACTGGTCCAGGGCGGTGGCAGCCTGGTGATCGGCCACCTGCCGGCCCCCGCCGAGGGACGCAGCCTGGACGTGCGCTTGCAGTCGGTGCCGGGCAATCCTGCCGCGCAGGCCGATGACGTCGCCTACCGGCTGCCGTTCGAAGCACCGCACCTGCGCGTGGACCAGGCCCCGAACGGCCGCTTCAGCCACGAGGACGAAGAGAACCGCGACGCGGTGGATTTCGCCCTGCCCGAGGCCACCCTGGTGATGGCCGCGCGCGAGGGCACCGTGATGCAGGTGCAGGATGGCTTCAAGGCCAATGGCCAGGACCGCGAACGCGATGCCGGTCGCGCCAACTTCATCCGCATCCTGCACAGCGACGGCAGCATGGCGCTGTATGGCCACCTGCAGGCCGGCGGCATGCGCGTGCGTCCGGGCCAGGCGGTGCAGGCCGGGCAGCCGATCGGCCTGTCCGGCAACAGCGGCTACAGCACCGCCCCGCACCTGCACTTCGTGGTCCAGGTCAACCGCGGCATGGGCCTGCGCTCGGTGCCGGTGCGCATTTTCACCGCGCAGGGCCAGCTGCAGTTCGCCCGCCAGGGCGACGCCGACGGTGGCATCGGGCGCTGACCGGCCCCGGCCGGTATAATCAGGCGCTTATCTCTTTGAAAAGCGCCCCGGGCGGGCGCCACTGCCATGTCCGAAGTCGCCAACGAAGCGTCGCGTCGCCGCACCTTCGCCATCATTTCCCACCCTGACGCCGGCAAGACCACGCTGACCGAAAAGCTGCTGCTGTTCGGCGGTGCGATCCAGATGGCCGGTTCGGTGAAGGGCCGCAAGGCCGCCCGCCACGCGACGTCCGACTGGATGGCGCTGGAAAAGGAGCGCGGCATCTCCGTCACCTCCTCGGTGATGCAGTTCCCGTACGAAGGCAAGATCGTCAATCTGCTCGACACCCCCGGCCACGCTGACTTCGGCGAGGACACCTACCGCGTGCTGACCGCGGTGGACTCGGCGCTGATGGTGATCGACGTGGCCAAGGGCGTGGAAGAGCGCACCATCAAGCTGATGGAAGTCTGCCGCCTGCGCGACACCCCGATCATGACCTTCATCAACAAGCTCGACCGCGAGGGCAAGGACCCGATCGAGCTGCTGGATGAAGTGGAGACCGTGCTGGGCATCCAGTGCGCCCCGGTCACCTGGCCGATCGGCATGGGCCAGCGCCTGAAGGGCGTGGTCCACCTGCTGACCGGCGAAGTGCACCTGTACGAACCGGGCCGCAACTTCACCCGCCAGGATTCGACCATCTTCCCGTCCATCGATGCGCCCGGCCTGGCCGAGAAGATCGGCGCACAGATGCTGGCCGAACTGCGCGACGAACTGGAGCTGGTGCAGGGCGCCAGCCACCCGTTCGACCTCGACGCCTACCGCGCCGGCAAGCAGACCCCGGTGTTCTTCGGCTCGGGCGTGAACAACTTCGGCGTGCAGCCGCTGCTGGACTTCTTCGTCGAGCATGCACCGCCGCCGCAGGCGCGCACCACCACCGGTCGCATCATCGCGCCGGAAGAGAACAAGCTCAGCGGCTTCGTGTTCAAGATCCAGGCCAACATGGATCCGCAGCACCGCGACCGCGTGGCGTTCATGCGCATCTGCTCGGGCCGCTTCAGCGCCGGCATGAAGACCTTCCACGTGCGCACTGGCAAGGACATGAAACTGGCCAACGCACTGACCTTCATGGCCAGCGACCGCGAGATCGCGGCCGAAGCGTGGCCGGGCGATGTCATCGGCATCCACAACCACGGCACCATCTCCATCGGCGATACCTTCACCGAAGGCGAAGCGGTCACCTTCACCGGCATCCCCAACTTCGCCCCGGAACTGTTCCGCCGCGCGCGCCTGCGCGATCCGCTCAAGCTCAAGCAGCTGCAGAAGGGCCTGGCCCAGCTGTCCGAGGAAGGTGCGACCCAGTTCTTCCGCCCGCTCACCAGCAACGACCTGATCCTGGGTGCGGTGGGTGTGCTGCAGTTCGACGTGGCTGCCTACCGCCTGAAGGACGAGTACGGCGTGGAAGCGACCTTCGAGCAGGTCAGCGTCTCCACCGCACGCTGGGTCCACTGCAGCAACGAGAAGAAGCTGGAAGAGTTCCGCGAGAAGAACGCGCTGAACCTGGCCCTGGACGCCGCCGGCCACCTGGTCTACCTGGCCCCGACCCGGGTGAACCTGCAGCTGGCCCAGGAACGCTCGCCGGACGTGCGCTTCTCGGCCACCCGCGAAGCAGCGCACACCGTCCCGGCGGGTTGAAAGCCAGGGGTCGGATCCCTTTCCGCAGGAAAGGGCTCTGACCCCGTCGCTTGGAGGCGGCCGGATTCATCCCCCATACGGTGACGGGGGTGCAAGCGCCCGCCATCGCGGCGATGATAGGGGGGCTGCGGGTCCCCCTCCCCGCTAACCACGTCATCACCATGTCCTCCACGACTGCTGCCTCCATCCGTGAAGAAATCGCCAGCGCCCTGACCCACGGGCTCGGCGCCGTGTTCGCGCTGGCCGCCAGCGCCGTCCTGATCACCCTGGCCGCCATCTACGGCGACGGCTGGCAGCTTGCCAGCGCCATCGTGTTCGGTATCGCCCTGCTGCTGCTGTACACCGCCTCCACTCTGTACCACGCCATCCAGCACCCCACGGCCAAGGGCCGGCTGAAGGTCTTCGACCACTGCGCAATCTACGTGCTGATTGCCGGCACCTACACGCCGTTCACCCTGATCGGCCTGCGCGGGCCCTGGGGTTGGGGCCTGTTCACCGCCATCTGGGCGCTGGCCCTGGGCGGCGTGGTGTTCAAGCTGTTCTATACCGGCCGCTTCAAGGCGCTCTCCACCGGCATCTACATCGCGATGGGCTGGCTGGTGGTCGTGGCGATCAAGCCGATGTGGGCCTCCATCGACGGCGGGACCCTGGCCTGGCTGTTCGCCGGCGGCCTGTCCTACACGCTGGGCACCTACTTCTACCATCGCGAATCGATCCCCTATTCGCACGCGATCTGGCACCTGTTCGTCATCGGCGGCAGCGTCTGCCACTTCGTCGCGGTAACCATGCAGGTCCTGTAACCCTGCCGCCGGACGCCCATGTGCACACCATGCACATGAGCGCTTCGCGCCCCGTCCACCCGGATTGGGGCAACCATGGCAGTGTGAATGCTGCCCCTGCCCCTGCTGCACCGCGCGCTTCGCGCTGGCGCCTCCGCCGCCCCGGTCCACGTGGCCAGCGCTGGCTGGCCGTGCTGGTGTTCCTGCTGGCCGCACTGCTCATCCTCATCGCACTGTGGGACTGGAACTGGTTCAAGGGGCCGGTGGAACGCGCGGTGCAGGCCCGCACCGGCCGCGCCCTGCACATCGGCCACCTGGATGTCGACCTCGGCCGGACCAGCACGATCCGCGCCGATGCGATCACCTTCGCCAATGCGTCGTGGTCGAAGCAGGCCACCATGGCCAATGCCGACCGCGTGGAAATCGACGTCCGCGTCTGGCCCCTGCTCCGTGGCAGCATCCAGTTGCCCGAAGTACGCCTGACCCGCCCCGACGTGCTTCTGGAAGCCGCCCCGCGCAAGGGCGAGGCCGGCAACTGGAATTTCCTGCCGGCCAGCGATGGCAAAAGCTCGCTGCAGCTGAAGGGCCTGCGCATCGATGACGGGCGCCTGCAGTACTTGGATGCCCTGGGCCGCACCGACATCCGCGTCGGCGTGCGCAGTGGCGAAGCGACCACCACTGCTCACAAACAGGCCGACACCGCCCCGCCGCTGCTGGTGAAGGGACAGGGCCGCTGGCAGGGCAATCCGTTCACCCTCAGCGGTGGCACCGAATCACCCCTGCAGCTGACCGACAGCGCGCATCCCTTCCGCATCCACCTCGATGGCCGTGCCGGCAGTACCCATGCCGTGGCCACCGGTACACTGACCAACCCGTTCGCGCTGCAGGTGTTCGATCTGCAGTTCGCACTCAGTGGCCAGGACCTCGCCGACCTCTACCCGCTGCTGGGCATCGCCATCCCGCCCTCGCCGCCGTACGCCCTCGATGGCCGGCTCAAGCGCGACCACAACGTGTGGCGCTACGAAGGGTTCACCGGCAAGGTCGGCGACAGCGACCTGGGCGGCAACCTGCAGTTCGAGGTGGGCCGCGACCGTCCGCGCCTGACCGCCACGCTGGAATCACGCCGACTCGATTTCGACGACCTCGCGGGCTTCGTTGGCGCCCCGCCGAAGACCGGCGGCGGCGAGACTGCCAATGCCGAGCAGAAAGCCCAGGCCGCACAGGTCGCCGCCAGCCCGCACGTACTGCCGGACACCCCGTACAACCTGGGCAAGCTGCGCGCGATGGATGCCGACGTCCGCTGGAAGGCCCACCGCATCAACGCGCCCTCGCTGCCGCTGGATGACATGGACGCGCACCTGCTGCTGGACGACGGCGTGCTGCGCCTGGATCCGCTGAACTTCGGCGTGGCCGGCGGTGACATCCGCAGCACCATCCGCATGGACGCACGCCAGCCGCAGATTTCCACGGCGCTGAAAGCCAGCGTGCGCGGCGTGCAGCTGGGCCAGCTGTTCCCGGATGCGAATCTGGCCAAGCAGGCCAAGGGTGGCATCAGCGGCCAGATCGACCTGACCGGCCGCGGCAACTCCATTGCCGCCATGCTCGGCGGCAGCAGCGGCGACGTCGGCGTGGCGATGGGCCGTGGCCATGTTGGCAACCTGGTGATGGAGCTGGCCGGCTTGGACATCACCGAGTCGCTGAAATTCCTGTTCACCGGTGACCGGCAGATTCCGCTGCGCTGCGCCTTCGCTGATTTCGGCGTGCGCGATGGCCTGATGACCAGCCGTGCGTTGGCGGTGGATACCACCGACACGATCATCATCGGCGAAGGCGCGGTGAGCCTGCGCGATGAGCAGATGGACCTGCTGCTGAAGCCGCGACCGAAAGACAAGAGCATCCTGGTGCTGCGCTCGCCACTGCGCATCGGCGGCACATTCAAGGATCCGTCGTTCCGACCGGACTTCAAGGCGCTCGGCCTGCGCGGCGCGGTGGCCCTGGCACTGGGGAGCATCGCCCCGCCGGCAGCGCTGCTGGCCACGATTGAGCTGGGGCCGGGCAAGGATGCCAATTGCGGTGGGCAGTACGCGAAGTAAAAGCGGTTGTTCTGCGGCGCCTCTGTTGATCCTGGTTTGAGTGGGACGGGTGGGCCAGTCAGGACACGCCGTAAACCCGTCCATGGGGGCTCGATGGCGCCATCCATGGCGCCAACGGTCCTGCCTGGCCCACCCGTCCCACTCCCGACAGTTTCCTGCGCGCGCGGAACGAGAGCAGGAATTCAAAATCAAAAGAAAAAGCAGAATCAAAAGCTGTGCCAACCAAGGTTGGCACCTACCAGAAGCGGAGGATCGGCGCTGATACGCACCGCGCTCGCAGGAACGCGTCCAGAGGCGGAGGGCATGGCCGTGCAGGACCGTAGGCGCCAAGGATGGCGCCTACGAGCTACATGGACGTATTTACCGCGTGTCCTGCACGGCCATGCCCTCCGCCTCCCCCCATGTCAGGAAGGCGCTGCTTCTGCAGTTGCCGTTGCCGTTGCTTTAGGCGGGCCGGCGGGCTGCAAGCCCGCCAGCGAAAAACTCACCCGGCCACGATGTACTGCTGCAGTTGATCCAACTCCCGCCGCTGCGCGTCGATCACCGCCTTCACCAGGTCGCCGATGGAGATCACCCCCAGCACCGACCCACTTTCCACCACCGGCAGGTGGCGGATGCGGTAGTCGGTCACCAGCTGCAGGCAATGTTCCACCTGCTCACCCGGCGACACCGTCACCACCTTCGCCGTCATGATCTCGGACACCGCCGTATCGCGCGAGGAACGATCGTGCAGCACGATCTTGCGCGCGTAATCGCGCTCGGACAGGATGCCGACCAGTCGCGGCCCGTCCATCACCAGCACCGCGCCGATGCCCTTCTGGGCCATCAGCCGGATCGCATCGATCACCGCCGCGCCGGGCGCGACCGCGTGTACTTCAGGGGACTTGCCGTCCAACAGTTGCCGTACCGACGTCATCTGCCTGCCCTCCCAGGGTGGGTTGCAGGGCCGAGTCTGCCACGGAAGGTGCTAGCCACGCGTCAACCAGGTACAGGGGCCGCTGCTTGGACTCCTCGTACAGGCGGCCCAGATACTCACCGATCAGCCCCAGCGCGATCAGCTGCACGCCGCCCAGGAACAGGATCACCGCCATCATCGTCGGCCAGCCCGCCACGCGGTCGCCGTACAGCGCTGCCTTGATGATCACCCAGACGCCGAACACGAACGCCGCCGCCGCGGTCGCCAGGCCCAGGTAGGTGGCCGCCCGCAGCGGCACGGTCGAGAACCCGGTGATGCCTTCCAGTGCGAAGTTCCACAGGTTCCAGAGGCTGAACTTGCTGTTGCCGGCCAACCGCGCGTGGCGGTGGTAGGGCACGGCCACGCGGCGGAAGCCGACCCAGCTGAAAAGGCCTTTCATGAAGCGATGGCGCTCGCGCATCTCGCGCAACGCACTCAGCGCCCGCGGCGACAGCAGGCGGAAATCACCGGTGTCGGCGGGGATCGGCGTGCGCGACAGGCGGCCGATCACCCGGTAGAACATGGCCGCCGTGGCCCGCTTGCTCCAGCTTTCGCCGTCGCGCACCTTGCGCGTGCCGTAGACGTTGTCATAGCCCTCTTTCCAGTGCGCGACGAAGGTCGGCACCAGTTCCGGCGGATCCTGGCCATCGGCATCGAGGATCATCGCAGCGCCCTCGCGCACCTGGTCCAGGCCGGCGGTCAACGCGGCCTCCTTGCCGAAGTTGCGCGACAGCCGCAGGGCCGAGACACGCGGGTCGGGATGGGCGAGGTGTTCGATCACCGCCCAGGTGGCGTCGGTGCTGCCGTCATCGACATACAGGATGTGGCCGTCGACATCGTCCAGCGCGTCGAGCACCGCGCACAGGCGCGGGTGCAGCTGGGGCAGCGCCAGTTCCTCGTTGTGGGCGGCGATGACGAAGGTCAGGCGTTGGCGGCTCATGCCTGGATTGTACGTCGCTGGCGGGCTTGCAGCCCGCCGGCCCGCTAAAGGCAACGGCCAAATCGAGAGCAACTGCAGCGCCTTCCTGATACGGGGGGAGGCGGAGGGCATGGCCGTGCAGGACACGCGGTAAATACGTCCATGTAGCTCGTAGGCGCCGTCCGTGGCGCCTACGGTCCTGCACGGCCATGCCCTCCGCCTCTGGACATATTCCCGCGAGCGCGGTGCGCTTCAGCGCCGATCACCCGCCCCTGGTAGCTGCCAACCTTGGTTGGCACAGCTTTTGATTCTGCTTTTTGCTTCTTTCTTTTGAATTTCCGCTCTCGTTCCGCGCGCGCAGGAAACTGTCCGGAGGCGGAGGGCTACCGCAGGCAGGACCGTAGGCGCCGCGTAACGATCAACCGTTACTCCTCCAGATACCCCGCCCCACCCAGCTGCCGGGCCTGCCGCTGTATCCACGTCGCCCGCCGCTGCACGTACGGCCCCGGCTTGGCCGCGTTGTACCGCCGCGGCGCCGGCAGCACCGCCGCCAAGCGGGCACTTTCGCTTGGTGCCAGCCGCGCCGCGTCCTTGCCCCAGAATTTCTGCGCCGCCGCCTGCGCGCCATACACGCCATCACCGAACTCGGCGATGTTGGCGTACATCTCCAGGATGCGTTCCTTCGGCCAGAACGCCTCGATCAGCACCGTGTACCAGACCTCCAGTCCCTTGCGGATCCAGCTGCGGCCCTGCCAGAGGAACAGGTTCTTGGCCACCTGCTGGCTGATCGTGCTGGCCCCGCGCAGCCGCCCGCCCTTGGCGTTGTGGTCACGCGCCTTTTCGATGGCCTGCAGGTCGAACCCGTTGTGCTCGGGGAAGCGCTGGTCCTCGGCGGCTACCAGCGAGATCGGCAGGCTCGGCGCCATCTGGCCCAGGTCGCGCCACTGGTAATGCAGCCGGTAGGACCAGTCGCCCTCGCCCAGTGCCTCGCCATAGCGCCACAGCATCACCGTGGACAGCGGCGGGTCGATGAAGCGCAGCACCAGCACCTGCAGGCAGCTGAAGCCCACGAACAGTACCGGCAGCCACAGCAGCCGCTTCCAGCGCCAGCGTCGGCGGGCCGGCGTGGTCACCACGGCCTGCACGGCCTCCACCTTGTCCTGCTCTCCCCCTGCCCCCATTACTGGTGCATCCTTCTCATGCCTGGTTGTCGGCGCATTATCCGGCAACCGCCCCTGTTTACGCGCGATGTGAGCCGATGACCGCCCAAACCGATTCCCTGATCCGCTTCCTGCTGCCCGACGCCGGCGTCCGTGGCGTGCACGTGCAACTGAAGGCCACTTGGCAGGAAATCCTGTCCCACGCCGTATACCCGGACAATGCCGCCGAACTGCTCGGCGAGGCCTGCGTGGCCTCGGCCCTGTTCACCGGCCACACGAAGGTGGACGGCCGCCTGTCCATCCAGCTGCGCAGCAACACCGGCCTGCGCACCCTGTTCGCCGAGTGCACCGCCGTCGGTACCCTGCGCGGCATCGCCCAGCTGGCCGAAGGCGCCGACGCGCCGCGCGACCTGTCCAGCCTGGGCAGCGACGCCCTGCTGGCGATCACCATCGAGAACCCCGGCCTGGACCCGCGCGAACCGCAGCGCTACCAGAGTTTGGTCGGCCTGACCGCGCCAGCGCTGGATGAGGCCTTCGAGGACTACTTCCGCCAGTCCGAACAGCTGCCGACCCGCCTGCTGCTGGCCGCTGACCGCAACGGCGCCGTGGGCCTGCTGCTGCAGAAGCTGCCCGGCGACGAAGGCGACGACGACGGCTGGGCTCGCGCCAGCGCCCTGTTCGACACGCTGGGCAAGGCCGAACTGCTGGCCACCCCGGCCGAGCAGATGCTGCACCGCCTGTTCCACGAGGAGAAGCCGGAACTGATGGGCAGCAAGCCGCTGGCCTTCGGCTGCTCCTGCTCGCACGAGCGGGTCGCCTCGATGCTGGTCTCCCTGGGCGAGGAAGAAGCCCGCGCGGCCGCCGAAGACACCGGCGCGGTGGAAGTCCGCTGCGAATTCTGCGGACGGGAGTATCACTTTCCGTTGACGGAGTTCGGCATACTGTTCCACGGTGCCGAGGGGACTGTACCGGCACCTGAACGACTTCAATGAATGGGCAGGTCTTGTGTTCTGGGGAGGATCAAGGCTTGTTAAGATTTCATAAACACCCTAGGATCGAGTTCCCGCCCCAGCGGGAACTTCCGTTGTCCGTCACTGTCTGAACTGGTCCGATGCGTACTTTCCTGCGTCTACCGCTGGCCCTGCTGATCGCCCTTGGCGCGATCACGGGCGCGCATGCGCAGAGCAAGGACACCCGCACCGTGCTGCCGGTCTGGAACAAGGGCAGCGGCAAGGTCGAGGCCCTGCTGTACCTGGAACCGACCGGCGAACAGGCCGCAGGTGCCCGCTGGCACTTCGGCCGCAACTCGCTGGACGCTGCCTTCGGCCTGTCCTCCGGCGATTCGCTGGGCCTGCTGTGCAGCAACAGCAGCGGCAGCAGCATCAGCGGGTTGGCCAGCCACTGCATGCTGGCCAGTCTGGGCGATGACGATGACGCAATCGGTGCCAACAACCGCCGCCTGACCGGTACCGCCGCACTCAACCGCGGCAACAACCGCCTGGGAATCACCGCCGGTACCAGCCGCGAGACCCTGCCGGCCTGGCTGGCCTCGCCGAACAAGACCCCGGCCCTGCGTGGCGAACAGAACGACCTGACCGTGTTCGCCCAGCGCAACATCGGCCGCGAAGGCTTCGTGTCCATCGCCGGTACCTACGCCAAGGCGCGCCTGGTGCCGATCTCCGATGCATCGCCCGCCCTGGTCGACCGCTGGGACAGCAAGAGCCTGAGCCTGGGTGCCGGCTACGGCAATTTCACCGGCAGCATCATCGGCCGCGTGGTCGACGTTCCCGGCAAGCCGGGCAAGTGGGAAGGCCTGGGCATCGGCCTCACCTGGCGTACTCCGTGGTCGGGCCAGCTGACCGTCGGCGCCGAGAACGTGGTCAGCCGCGGCAAGAATCCGTTCTCCCCGCGCAACGAAAGCAACGACGACGGCACCGTGCCGTACGTTCGCTACGAGCAGGACCTGTAAGCGGTCCAACGTCGTACGACATCGACTGGATGAAAGAAGGGGCGCCTGCGGGCGCCCTTCCTGTTTCCGCAGGTAACGTGTTCGTTAAACGCCCGCACGTCGTTACATATCGAAATATTACGAAATGTATCAACACAAACATTTTTTCAGACTAAACGATACTCAAATGAGCCGAGTGTCCCAGTCATGTACCACAAGTCATTGAATCGTAAAGATTCCCGGGCATTGACACGGACTGGCACAGCTGAAGTTAACGTAGCTTTAATTTTCTGGAGGGCGCCGTTACTATCGATTCAGCCTCGCGTTTTTTTGGAACGACATTTTGCGTTCCGCACGCAGGCAATAACCCAGCCAAGATTTCCTTGGAGAGAGAGAGCCAATGAACTTCAAGTCCAACAAGCTGCGTGATGCGGTCGTCATCGCGCTGGTCGCCGGTGCATCCGTCGCGACCGCACAGGCGCAGGAGGCCACCTCGGGTGCGACCAACCTGGATCGCATCCAGGTCACCGGTTCGCGCATCCGCTCGGTTGACGTCGAAACCGCCCAGCCGATCTTCACGGTGTCCTCCGAGGACATCAAGAAGTCCGGTCTGGTCAGCGTCGGCGACATCCTGCAGAACCTCACCGTCTCCGGCACCCAGACCTTCAGCAAGGCCGCCGTGCTGACCTCCAACCCGGAACAGGGCGGCCAGTACGTGAACCTGTACAACCTGGGCGAGCAGCGCACCCTGGTGCTGGTCAACGGCAAGCGTTGGACGTCCAGCCTGGCTGGCTTCACCGACATGTCCACCATCCCAGCCTCGCTCATCGAGCGCATCGAAGTGCTGAAGGACGGCGCCTCGGCGATCTACGGCTCCGACGCCATCGCCGGTGTGGTCAACATCATCCTGCGCACCAATTTCGAAGGTGCGGAAGTCTCGGCCCTGATCGGCCAGAACGGCCGTGGCGACGGTCAGAAGGAAGCCTACTCCTTCACCATGGGTGCCTCCAGCGATCGCGCTTCGATCCTGTTAGGCGCCAGCTACACCAAGGAAGACCCGGTCTTCTCCAAGGACCGTGCGCTGACCCGCACCACCTACGGTCCGGATCATCCGCTGGATGCGCTCAGCGCCACCGGCCCGTGGGGCCGCTTCACGTTCGGTGGCAATACCTACATCCTGAACCACACCGGCTCGTATGACGGCCAGGGCGTGGGCGCTGATTCGCGCGATCTTGCGAACTACCACAACGCCGTGACGGTTGACGACCGTTTCAACTCCACCCAGCAGATGATGCTGGCCCAGGAGACCGAAACGAAGTCGATCTTCACCGCCGGCAGCTTCGAGATCAATGACTACGTGACCTTCAAGTCCACGGTCATGTACTCCGAGCGCAACTCCGAGCGCCAGGTCGCCGGCTACCCGATGAGCGCCAACGCGCAGCCGACCTATCCGGTCTACATCAGCGGCCAGAGCTACTACAACCCGGTCGGCCAGGACATCACCAACTGGTTCCGCCGCACGATCGAAATCCCGCGCATCTCGCGCAACGACGTGAAGAGCTACCACTTCGATGCCGCCTTGGAAGGCGCGTTCGATGTGGGCACCCACGGCTGGAACTGGGATGCAGGCATCAACTACAACAAGTTCGATGTCACCCAGATCAGCACCGGCAATCTCAACCTGCTGGCACTGGAAAAGGCCTTGGGCCCGTCGTTCCTCAATGCACAGGGCGTGGTCCAGTGCGGTACCGCTGCAAACCCGATCGCGCTGGGCACCAGCCTGTCGGCCGGCCAGTGCACCCCGTTCGACGTGCTGGGCGGCCCGTCGGCCTCCACCGCCGACGCGCTGAAGTACATCAACACGCTCGGCCAGGCGACCCAGCAGAGCGTCAGCAAGCAGTACTTCGCCAACATCACCGGTGGTCTGTTCGACATGCCGGGCGACGCAGGCGAGTTCGCCTTCGCGGCAGGCGTCGAGCACCGTGAAGTGTCCGGTTACGACAACCCGGACCAGCTGTCGGCCGCCGGTTACACCACCGATCTGGCTGCAGGTGCCACGTCCGGCAAGTACAAGACCGACGAGGTGTACCTGGAGCTGATGATCCCGCTGCTGAAGGACGTTCCATTCGCCAAGGAGCTGTCGTTCGACGTCGCTTCCCGCTATTCGGACTACGACCGCTTCGGCGACACCACCAACAGCAAGTTCAGCCTGACCTGGAAGCCGGTTGAAGACCTGCTGGTCCGTGCCACCTACGGCAAGGGTTTCCGTGCCCCGACCCTGGATGACACCTTCGGTGGCGGCTCGCAGACCTTCGATGACCTGACCGATCCGTGCGATGCCCGCTTCGGGCAGTTGGACAACCCGGTTGCAGCTGCCCGCTGCGCCGGCGAAGGCCTGGCACCGACCTTCCGCCAGACCGACAACGCTGGCGTGCCGGTTGCCGCGCGTGAAACCCAGGGCAATGCGCCGTTCCAGGCCGGCGTCGGCAACGCCGACCTCGAGCCGGAATACAGCAAGACCCGTACCGTGGGCCTGGTCTTCAGCCCGCGCTGGGTGCAGGGCTTGGACTTCTCGCTGGACTGGTACAAGATCAGCATCTCCAATGTGATCACTGCGGTCAGCGCGACCTACGTGCTGAACCAGTGCTACAACGGCGTGACCTCGTTCTGTAACTACAGCCGTGATGCCACCACCGGCCAGATCGTGACCCTGAGCCGCGGCAACGCGAACCTGGGCGCCCTGGAAACCGAAGGCTACAACTTCGTCGCCAACTACCGCCTGCCGGAGTTCGCAGCCGGCCAGTTCTCGCTCCGCCTGGACAGCAACTACCTGGTCTCGCTGCGCCAGCAGTCCGACAACGGCGCACCGTGGGATGAGTACGCCGGCTACTGGAACTCGCCGCGCGTGCGCGCCACCCTCGGCGTCAACTGGGCCAAGGGCGACCTGTCGGCCAGCTGGAACCTGCGCTACTACGGCGGCTACCGCGACTTCTGCTACGACGATGACTCGTGCAACGACCCGGATTACCGCACCCCGAACAACGGTTGGGGCGGTGGCGTGGGCGCCAACAAGAAGGGTTCGATCAGCTTCCAGGACGTTTCGCTGACCTGGGCTGCCCCCTGGAATGGTTCGGTCACCGTCGGTGCCCGCAACATCTGGAACAAGCAGCCGCCGATCACCATCTCGCTGACCAACAACAGCTCGTCGTCGATCGACCCGATGCTGGACTACGACCGTTACCTGTTCATGCAGTACACCCAGCGCTTCTGATCAAGGCCGGGCAAGCGTAGTAAAACACCAGGACGGGGCCCTTCGGGGCCCTGTTTCTGTTGGGGGGCCCCGGCCACGCAGGACACGTGGCAGAAACGACAGGCACGAAAAAGGCCGCAGCGGAACTGCGGCCTCGTGCGGGTACCCGGCGCGCCCGACTCAGCCGTTCGGGATCAGCGTCTCGATCAGGTGCTCGACGTAGGCTTCGAAATCCTCGCGTGCCTGCTTCGGCTGCTGCAGCTGCAGCGACAGCTGCAGGAAGCCGACATAGGCAGCGTAGGCCAGCCGGGCGCGATGGCGTGCATCGGTCGAACTGAGCCCGGCCTGGCGGAACGAGGCCACCAGGTAATCCAGGCGCCGCTGCGAGACCCGGTCGATCACCGGCCGCACCATCGGGTGGTCCAGCGCCTTCAGCAGCTCGCTGTAGATGATGTGCGGCTGCACTTCGTGCGCCACCATCTGGAACAGCTGGCGCAGGCGCGCACGCGGATCAGGCACGTCTTCGAGGCTGCCGAAGACCTGCTCCTGTTCGAACAGTTCCCAGCGTTCAAGCGCGGCCTGCAGCAGTGCATCGCGCGAGGGGAAGTGCCAGTAGAAGCTGCCCTTGGTCACGCCCAGGCGGCGCGCCAGCGGCTCCACGGCGACGGCGCCCACACCTTGTTCAGCGATCAGATCGAGGGCCGCCTGTGCCCAGTCTTCGGCACTGAGGCGGCTGTTGCGGCCGGCACGCGGTTCGCCGGCAGAAGCGTCAGGTTGATTCATGGGGTGATTTAACCATACGGCGGGGTTCGTTGCAGTACGCCGTTGCGGCCGAAACCGTCGCGGGGCGGACGGTGGCGCCTTCCGCAGCGCACCATACTGCATGGTATTGACTTCCGCCACCAGCCATCCATACTAACGAGTATGGTTACGTCCCCTACTCCCGCCGCGTTCCACGACCTGCGTCTGGAGGCGGCCCATGGCGCCCATCTGGCGGCCACGGCCAGCGACCACGGTCGCCGCGGCCGCGTGCTGTTCGCCCATGGCTTCGGCCAGACCCGGCATGCGTGGAATGCCACTGCACGGGCGCTGTCTGCCGCCGGCCTGCAGACGCTGGCCTACGATGCGCGCGGCCACGGCGATTCGGACTGGAACGCCGCCGACGTGCCCTACCACGGCGAGCAGTTTGCCGATGACCTGATCGTGCTGGCCGGCGAGCAGCCGCGCCCGCCGGTGCTGGTTGCCGCCTCGATGGGCGGCCTGTTCGGCCTGCTCGCCGAATCGCGCTGGCCGGGCCTGTTCTCGGCGATGGTGCTGGTCGACATCACCCCGCGCTGGGATACCGCCGGCGTCGAGCGCATCCTCGCATTCATGACCGCCCATCCCGATGGCTTCGCCTCGCTGGCCCAGGCCGCGGATGTGATCTCCGCCTACCTGCCGCACCGCCCGCGCAAATCCGAGCAGTCGCTGCGCGCGCTGCTGCGCGAGGACGGGCACGGCCGCTGGCGCTGGCACTGGGATCCGCGGCTGGTGGCCGAACTGGCGCGCGACAGCGAGCAGCACCAGGATGCACTGGCCGAGGCCGCGCGCCAGGTGAAGTGCCCGTTGCTGCTGGTCAGTGGTGGCCGCAGCGATCTGGTCACGCCGCAGACCGTCGCCGAATTCCTGGCACTGGCGCCGCACGCGCGCCACGTATCGTTGCCGCAGGCCACGCACATGGTCGCCGGTGATGACAACGACGCCTTTACCGCTACTGTGTTGGACTATCTGGACGTGTTGCCCGCAGCGGATGCTGCAGCTTCGTCCGCCACAAACGAGCACGTCACCGGAGCACGCTCATGAGCATCGTTCTTCCCTTCCTCGCCCTGCTGCTGGCAGGCGCGTTCGTCGCCTACCACCGCATGCGCCTGCTGACCTGGACGCTGATCAGCCTGGCCCTGCTGGCCGTCTGCTGGTTCGTGCCGTACGTCAACCAGACCGCCACGATCGTTGCTGCCGCCGTGCTGGCGGTGATCGCCGTGCCGCTGCTGCTGCCGTTCATCCGCAAGCCGCTGCTGACCGGCCCGATGATGAAGGTGTTCCGCAAGGTGCTGCCGCCGCTCTCGCAGACCGAGCGCATCGCGCTGGAAACCGGCTCGGTCGGTTTCGAAGGCGAGCTGTTCACCGGCGACCCGGACTGGAACATCCTGCTGAACTACCCCAAGCCACAGCTGACCGCTGAAGAACAGGCCTTCCTCGATGGCCCGGTGGAAGAGCTGTGCACGATGGTCAACGATTGGGAAATCACCCACGTCCATGCCGACCTGCCGCCGGAACTGTGGGCCTTCATCAAGAAGAACAAGTTCTTCGGCATGATCATCCCTAAGGAATACGGTGGCCTCGGCTTCTCCGCGCTGGCCCACCACAAGGTCATCCAGAAGCTGGCCTCGGTGTCCTCGGTGGTCAGCTCCACCGTCGGCGTGCCGAACTCGCTGGGCCCGGGTGAACTGCTGGTGCATTACGGCACCCAGGAGCAGAAGGACCAGTACCTGCCGCGCCTGGCCGATGGCCGCGAAGTGCCCTGCTTCGGCCTGACCGGTCCGTTCGCCGGTTCCGACGCTACCTCGATTCCCGATTACGGCATCGTCTGCAAGGGCGAGTGGAACGGCGAGCAGGTGCTCGGCGTCAAGCTGACCTTCGACAAGCGCTACATCACCCTGGCCCCGGTCGCCTCGCTGATCGGCCTTGCCTTCCGCATGTACGATCCCGATGGCCTGATCGGTGAGACCCGCGACATCGGCATCACCCTGGGCCTGCTGCCGCGCGATACCCCCGGCGTGGAAATCGGCCGTCGCCACTTCCCGCTGAACTCGACCTTCCAGAACGGTCCGATCAAGGGCAAGGATGTGTTCATCCCGCTGACCCAGCTGATCGGTGGCGCTGCGATGGCCGGCAAGGGCTGGAACATGCTCAACGAGTGCCTGGCCGTGGGCCGCTCGATCACCCTGCCCTCCACCGCCAGCGGCGGTGCCAAGGCCGGCGCAGCGGTCACCGGTGCCTACGCACGCATCCGCAAGCAGTTCGGCCTGTCGGTCGGCCGCTTCGAGGGCGTGGAAGAAGCGCTGGCCCGCATCGGCGGCAAGGCCTACAAGATCAGCGCGCTGTCGCAGGCCACTGCGGCGGCGGTCGACCGTGGCGACGTGCCGTCGGTGCCGTCGGCCATCGCCAAGTACCACTGCACCAGCATGAGCCGTGAAGTGATCTCGGACATGATGGACGTCATCGGCGGCAAGGGCATCATCCTCGGGCCGCGCAACTTCGCCGGCCGCAGCTGGCAGGCCGCGCCGATCGCGATCACCGTGGAAGGCGCCAACATCATGACCCGCAGCCTGCTGATCTTCGGCCAGGGTGCGATCCTCTGCCACCCGTGGGTGCTGAAGGAAATGAAGGCCGCGCAGGATCCGGACACCCGTGCCGGCCTGCAGGACTTCGACCGCAGCCTGTTCGGCCACATCCGCTATGGCATCTCCAATGCCGTACGTTCGTTCTGGTTCGGCCTCACCGGTGCGCGCTTCGGTGCCGCCCCCGGCGACGCCTACACCCGCCGCTACTTCCGCAAGCTGGACCGCTACTCGGCCAACCTGGCGCTGATGGCCGACATCTCGATGATGACCCTCGGCGGCAAGCTGAAGTTCAAGGAATCGCTGTCCGGCCGCCTGGGCGACGTGCTGAGCCATGTCTATATGACCAGCGCCATGCTCAAGCGCTACCACGACGAGGGCGCGCCGCAGGCCGACCAGCCGCTGCTGGCGTGGGCCTTCCATGACAGCGTGCACAAGATCGAAGAGTCGCTGTCGGCGGCCCTGCGCAACTTCCCGATCCGTCCGATCGGCTGGCTGATGTGGGCGCTGATCTTCCCGCTGGGCCGTCGTGCCGAAGCCCCGGGTGACCGCCTCAGCCGTCGTGTCGCTGCCCTGCTGATGGCCCCGAACGAAGCCCGCGACCGTCTGGCCAGTGGCGTGTTCCTGACCCCGTGCGAGAACAACCCGGGTGGCCGCATCAACAGCTACCTGAGCAAGGCGATCATGGCCGAGCCGGTGGAGCGCAAGTTCCTGAAGGCGCTGAAGAGCAAGGGCATCGAAGCGCTGGACTTCAAGGCACAGCTGGACGAGGCCGTGGCCGAAGGCGTGATCACCCAGGACGAGCGCAGCCTGCTGGAAGAACTGCGCACGCTGACCCTGGACACCATCACCGTGGACGACTTCGACACCCACGAACTGCGCGCGGCCAGCTACTACGACCGCCAGCACAAGGACCCACATTCGCAGGCAGCGTGATCGCCTGCGTCAAGCGCACACGGAAACGGCGGGCCTCGGCCCGCCGTTTTTTGTTTGTTGTAGAGCCGAGCCCATGCTCGGCTGAGGCCGTGCCGCGGAAAAGCAGCCGAGCATGGGCTCGGCTCTACAGAAGGATCAGGCCGGCACGAACCACCATGCCACCGCTGCCAGCAAGGCCGGCACCGCCTGCTACTACGACCGCCAGCACGAGGACCCGCATTCGCAGGCAGCGTGATCGCCTGCGTCAAGCGCACACGGAAACGGCGGGCCTCGGCCCGCCGTTTTTTGTTTGTT
>NZ_JAMOKY010000022.1:0-59512 GCF_024499815.1 Stenotrophomonas testudinis
CCCCCCCCCCCCCCCCCCCCCCCCCCCCCCCCCCCCCCCCCCCCCCCCCCCCCCCCCCCCCCCCCCGGCGCTACCGGGTTACCGCATCCGGATCCGCCACCGGTGACGGCGGGCACGCCGGAATTTCCGACGGCGTGGCCACGTGTTCTGCCGGCGGCGGGGTGATCATCTTGGCCTTGCGCCAGCCACCCCAGCGGTAATACGCCAGCGACAGCAGCATCGACACCAGCGAGCCGGCAGGGAAACTCCACCAGATCGCATCCGCGCCCCAGTACGGCTGCAGGAACTCGGCGAACGGCACGCGCACGCCCCACAGCGAGGCGGCCAGGATCAGCAGTGGCGGAATGACCGCGCCGGTGGAGCGCACCACGCCGGAAATGACGAAGCTGACGCCGAAGAACAGGAACGAGCCGATGACGATGTGGTTGAGATGGCGGGCGATCTGCAGCGATTCGCTGCCCTGCGGCAGGAACAGCGCCAGCGAATACTGATCCAGCAGCACCAGCGGCAGGATCAGCGCGCCGGTCAGCAGGAAGTTGAACAGAATGCCCTGGCGCGCGGTGCCGCGGACGCGGTCCCAGCGCTGCGCACCCACGTTCTGCGCGGCCATCGACGAACACGCCGCACCGATCGCCATCGCCGGCATCTGCACGTAGTTCCACAGCTGCAGCGACGCGCCATAGGCGGCGCCGGTGGCCGTGCCGTACTGGTTGACCATGGTCATCAGCAGGATGACCGACAGCGAGATCAGCACCATCTGCAGGCCCATCGGCACGCCCTTGACCACCAGCGCACGCAGGATGGTCAGGTCGAGCTTGAACAGGTGCATGTCGGCACGGCCCAGCCACAGTGTGTGCCGCTTGTGCCGCATGTACAGCAGCAGGCCGGTCAGCGACAGCGTCTGCGACACCAGCGTCGCCCACGCCGAGCCGGCGATGCCCAGTGCCGGGAACGGGCCGAGGCCGAAGATCAGCACCGGGTTCAGTGCGATGTCCAGCAGCACCGACACCAGCAGGAAGCGGAACGGCGTGCGCGAATCACCGGCACCGCGCAGGGCGGCGCTGAGGAAGGCAAACGCGTACAGCGTGGGCATCGCCAGGAAGATGATGCGCAGGTAAGCCTCGGCCAGCGGCAGCGAGGCCGCCGGCGTGCCCATCGCCGCCAGCAGCGGGTGGGCCAGGAACCAGCCGGCGACGGCGATGATCACCGACAGGCCGATGAAGAAGGTGGCGCTGGTGCCGACCACGCGCCGCGCCTGGGCGATATCACGCGCGCCGATGGCCTGGCCGATCAGGATGGTCGAGGCCATGCCGAAGCCGAACACCGAACCGATCAGGAAGAACATGATGTTGTTGGCGTTGGCCGTGGCGGTCAGTGCCGCCTCGCCGAGGTAGCGCCCCACCCACACCGCATTCACCGAACCGTTCAGCGACTGGGCGATGTTGCCCGCCAGGATCGGCAGCGCGAACAGCAGCAGGTTGCGGCCGATGGGGCCGGAGGTGAGGTCAAGCGGCGCTTTGGCCATGGGCTGGTGATCGATTCACGGGAGGCGCACACTAGCATCAAGCCGGTTTGCGGGGTGTGGCAATGCATCAACGACGACAGCTGGCGCGGCACTGCGTGGGGGCCTTGATCGTGGCCACGCTGGCCGCATGTTCGACGGGTGACCGGCTGGGCGATGCCCAGGTGCGGCCCGCCGACCGCGCTGAGTGCCTGGTCGGCAACCAGCGCCAGGACCTGGCGGGCACGCCGACGTTGATGGGGGGCAGTGGCTGCCGCACCGACCCCAGCAACCCGCGACCCCTGAACAAGCGCACGGAGTAGTACCTGCCGATGTCAGAGCTTTCCCCGCTGTCGCCCAGTGTCCGCCTGGATATCTGGTTGTGGGCGGCCCGTTTCTACAAGACCCGCAGCCTGGCCAAGCAGGCCATTGAAACCGGCAAGGTGGCCGTGGCAGGGCAGCGCCCGAAATCCTCGCGCGCGGTGCGCGTGGGCGAGCAGCTGCAGGTGGACCGCGGCGAGGAGCATTTCGAGCTGCAGGTGCTGGGCATCAGTGACCAGCGCGGTCCGGCGCCGGTGGCGCAGCAGCTGTATGCCGAAAGCGAAGCCTCCAAGGCGCGCCGTGCCGAGCAGCGTGCGCTGCGCATCGCCGCCCGCGATGGTTTCCAGCCGCCGGAGCACAAGCCGGACAAGCGCGCACGGCGATTGATCCGTGCGTTGGGTGATCTGGACGCGCTTTGACGGAGAGCGTGCGAACCAACGGTTCGCACCTACCGGAGCGGGCGGGTTACGCCCGCCACAGCGAGCGGTAGCGCCGGGCCATGCCCGGCGAACAGGCCGGCACTCAGCCAGCATTCGGTTTTCACCCCGCACGTTGGATCTTCCTCTTCATGGAAGACCCTCATGTTCCTGCGCCGCAGCCTGCTGTGCCTGGCCCTCGCCACCGCCGCCCCGGCGTTCGCCGCCGACATCACCTTCTGGGACACGCCGCAGCGCGGTGGCAACAGCTTCAACGAGAATCCGCCGGACCGGGCCTACTTCCAGGCGCTGCGCGACACCGGCGCGACCTGGGTGCGGCTGACCCCGGACAAGTGGAAAGGTGCCGGCGGCAGCGACTTTCTGATGGGCGATGCCGACCACTACCAGGGGCTGGTGCCGGCCGACGTGGCAACCCTGCGGCGTGCGCTGGATGACGCGGATGCCTCGGGCCTGAAGGTGGTGCTGGTGCCGTTGTCGCTGCCCCTGCTGCGCTGGAAACAGAAGAACAATGACGTGGTCGACCAGCGCCTGTGGCAGTCGATGAACAACCACCTGCCGGCGCAGCGCTTCTGGCACGACCTGGCCACGGCGTTGAAGGGACACCCGGCGCTGGCCGCCTACAACCTGATCAACGAACCGGCGCCCGAGTACGGCACCTCGCTGGCCGAGCATGCGTCACGCGCGGCGATGCAGCAGTGGTACGCCAGCGTCGAAGACGGCCCGCGTGATCTGCGCGCGCTGTACCGGGGGCTGATCGCCAGCGTGCGTGCGGTGGATGCGGACATGCCGCTGATGCTCGATGCCGGCTGGTATGCGGCGGCCGATGCGTTCGATTATTGGCCGGCGCCGCTGGACGATACGAAGCTGCTGTACAGCGTGCACATGTATGAGCCGTACGCGGCGACCAGTGCGCCCAACCAGAAGCGCGCCACGCCACACCGGTACCCGGCCGAGGTGCCGTTCGGCCCCGGGAAACAGCGTTGGGATGCGGCGCGCGTGCGCAGTTACCTGCAGCAGCCGATGGACTGGGCGAAGACCCATGGCATCGGCGCGAACCGGATGGTGATCGGTGAGTTCGGCTGCATGCGGCGCTGGCCGGACTGCGCGGCCTATCTGCGCGATGTGCTGGCGGTGGCCGAGCAGCAGCAGGTGCACTGGGCGTTCTATGCCTTCCGTGAGGATGGCTGGGACGGGATGGACTACGAGCTGGGCGACAAGGCGCTGCCGGGGGCGTACTGGCAGGCGGTGGAGAAGGGCGAGGCGGTGCCGCCGCCACGGTCGCTACAGGCGCCGTTGTTTGCGCCGATTTTGCAGCGGTTGAAAGACGGGGTGCGTTGAAACTTCAGCGGCTGCGGAGAGCGTGCGAACCAGCGGTTCGCACCCACGATAGCGGGGTAGCGCCGGGCCATGCCCGGCGACCACCCGCATCACCTCAACCGTGCAGGTCGTAGCGGTCCAGCTCCATCACCCGCGTCCAGGCGGCGATGAAATCCTGCACGAACTTCTTCTCGCCATCGGCGCTGGCATACACCTCGGCCAGTGCACGCAACACGGCATTGGAACCGAACACGAGGTCGGCACGCGTGCCAGTCCAGCGTGCGTGGCCATCGCTACGGCCGCGGCCTTCATAGCTCTCGCGGCCCGTGGCCTTCCACTGCGTGCCCATGTCCAGCAGGTTGACGAAGAAGTCGTTGCTCAACGTGCCCGCGCGCGTGGTGAACACGCCGTGCTTGCCGCCATCAGCATTGGCACCGAGTACGCGCAGGCCACCGACCAGGGCGGTCATCTCCGGTGCGGTCAGGGTCAGCAGCTGCGCCTTGTCGATCAGCAGCGCCTCGCCCGGCACGCTGTAGGCGTCCTTGAGGTAATTGCGGAAACCATCAGCCGCCGGTTCCAGCACCGCGAACGATTCGACGTCGGTCTGTTCCTGGCTGGCATCGGTGCGGCCCGGGGTGAACGGCACGCTCACCTCATGGCCACCGGCCTTGGCCGCCTGTTCGACGCCCACGCCACCGGCCAGCACGATCAGATCGGCCAGCGACACCTGCTTGCTGCCAGCGCCATTGAACTCGGCCTGCACCTTTTCCAGCGCGGCCAGCACCTTGGCCAGCTGCTGCGGCTGGTTCACCGCCCAGTCCTTCTGCGGGGCCAGGCGGATGCGCGCGCCATTCGCCCCACCACGCTTGTCCGAGCCACGGAAGGTCGAGGCCGAGGCCCAGGCGGTGAACACCAGCTCGGCGACGCTGAGACCGGTCGCGGCGATCTTCTGCTTCAGCGCGGCGATGTCCTTGGCGTCGATCAGCGGGTGCTTGGCTTCCGGCACCGGATCCTGCCAGATGAACGCTTCGGCCGGAATCTCAGGGCCCAGGTAACGCGCACGCGGGCCCATGTCGCGGTGGGTCAGCTTGAACCAGGCGCGGGCGAAGGCATCGGCGAAGGCCTGCGGATTCTCGAGGAACTTCCGCGAGACCTTTTCATAGGCCGGGTCCATGCGCAGCGACAGGTCGGTGGTCAGCATGGTCGGGCGGTGCTTCTTCGACGGGTCGTGTGCATCGGGGATGACCGCGTCGGCGTTCTTCGCCACCCACTGGTGGGCGCCGGCCGGGCTCTTGGTCAGTTCCCATTCGTTGCCGAACAGGATCTCGAAGAAGTCGTGGCTCCACTGCGCCGGGGTGCGCGTCCAGGTCACCTCCAGGCCGCTGGTGATGGTGTCGCCACCCTTGCCGCTGCCGAAGCTGCTGGCCCAGCCCAGGCCCTGGTTTTCCAGGCCGGCAGCTTCGGGTTCCTTGCCGACGTTGTCGGCCGGGCCGGCGCCGTGGGTCTTGCCGAAGCTGTGGCCACCGGCGATCAGGGCGACGGTTTCCTCGTCGTCCATCGCCATGCGGGCGAAGGTATCGCGGATGTCATGCGCGGCCAGCACCGGGTCGGGGTTGCCGTCCGGGCCTTCCGGGTTCACGTAGATCAGGCCCATCTGCACGGCGGCCAGCGGGTTCTCCAGCTTGCGCGAGTGCACGTCGCCGTCGGCATCGTCATCGGACACCAGCACGCCGTGGTCTTCCTGCACGCCCTCGGAGCCGTGCTTGTAGCGCACGTCGCCGCCCAACCAGGTGGTTTCGCGGCCCCAGTAGACGTCCTGGTCCGGCTCCCAGGTATCGGGGCGGCCGCCGGCGAAGCCGAGCGTCTTGAAGCCCATCGATTCAAGGGCGACGTTGCCGGTCAGGATCAGCAGGTCGGACCAGGAGATCGCCTGGCCGTACTTCTGCTTGATCGGCCACAGCAGGCGGCGCGCCTTGTCCAGGCTGACGTTGTCCGGCCAGCTGTTGAGCGGGGCGAAGCGCTGCTGGCCGCGACCGCCACCACCACGGCCATCGCCGATGCGGTAGGTGCCGGCACTGTGCCAGGCCATGCGGATGAACAGGCCGCCGTAGTGGCCGAAATCGGCCGGCCACCAGTCCTGCGAATCGGTCATCAGCGCCTTCAGGTCGGCCTTCAGCGCGGCGTAGTCCAGGCCCTTGAAGGCCGTGGCGTAATCGAAGCCCGCATCGAGCGGATTGGAGCGGCTGGAGTGCTGGTTGAGCAGGTCCACGCGCAGCTGGTTCGGCCACCAGTCGCGGTTGGTCGTCGCGTCACCGACGACGGCGTGGTTGAACGGGCACTTGGCTTCGCTTTTCATGGATGTCTACCTGTGGACTGGCGAAAGGTCGAATCGGGGGAGGCCTGACCACCATAGGTGGCGCCTACTGATGGGTAAATTCGATTGATTCAACCGAAGTGATAGTGGCGACCTATCAAGGGCAGGGCTTGGACCGTTGTGCGCGATCAGCGCTTGAGCAGGCCGGCGCCGAGCTTGAGCAGGTCGCTGGCGCCGAACTGGCCGTCGCCGTCCTGGTCGAGTGCGCCACCGAGCAGGCTGCCAAGGCCGCCGCCGGCGTGCTGGGTTTCCTGGCCGAGGGCCGAGCTGAGTTCGCCGGCATTGCCCTGCTGGGCGAAGCGCTGAGCGAGGAACGACATGACGATGGGGGCGAGGATGGCCAGTAGCTTCCCGGTGGTGCCGCTGTCCAGGCCGGTCTTCTGGCCGAGCAGTTCGGCCGCCTGCGGCTGCTGGCCGCCGAACACATGGCCGAGGATGCCGGCGCCGTCGGTCGCGCCACTGCCGCCACCACCCATCACTGCGCCGAGGATGCCGCCCAGGTCGAAACCGCCACCGCCGCTGCCCAGGTGGTCGCGCTGCAGCGCATTGAGCAGGGACTGCGCGCCCTGCGGTTCACTGGCGTTCTGGCCCATGGCGCCCAGCAGCAGCGGCAGGGCGCTGCCCACCGCCTGGGTGGTCTGGCTGCTGTCCAGGCCGAGCTGCTGGGACACCTGCTGCAGGCCTTGCCCCTGCTGCAGCTGCTGGAAGAGGGACGCGGCGAGGGATTCGGTGTTCACGGCGGTCTCCGTTCTGTGAAGGAATTACCGCCCGAGCATAACGCCGGGTATACGACGGAAATGCGAAGGCAGCCGAGCGTGGGCTCGGCTCTACAGGGGTAGCGCCGGGCCATGCCCGGCGGCGCGGTTACAACAACGTCTTCAACCGGTACAGCGCTTCCAGCGCCTGCTTCGGGGTCAGCTCGTCCGGGTCGATCGCGGCCAGCGCTTCCTGCGCCTTGCTGGCCGGTGCGCTGAACAGGCCGAACTGCTGCGGTGCATCCAGCGCCTGCGGCGAGACCTCGGCGGCATGGCTTTCGCCACCGCGCTGTTCCAGCTCTGCCAAACGACGGCGGGCCTGGGCCACGGTCGCGCGCGGCAGGCCGGCCAGCGCGGCCACCTGCAGGCCGAAGCTGCGGTTGGCCGGGCCGTCCTTCACTGCGTGCATGAACACCAGCGCTTCGCCATGCTCGACCGCATCCAGGTGCACGTTGGCGATGCCGCTGCGGCCGCCTTCGTGCTGCTCGTCGGCCAGCGCGGTCAGTTCGAAGTAGTGGGTGGCGAACAGCGTGTAGCAGCGGTTCTGGTAGGCCAGGTGACGGGCCACCGCATCGGCCAGGGCCAGGCCGTCGTAGGTGGACGTGCCACGGCCGATCTCGTCCATCAGCACCAGCGAATGCGCGGTGGCGTGGTGCAGGATGTAGCTGGTCTCGGCCATTTCGACCATGAAGGTCGATTGCCCGCGCGCCAGGTCGTCACCGGCACCGATACGGGTGAGGATGCGGTCGATCGGACCGATCAGCGCGCGGCTGGCCGGCACGAAGCTGCCGATGTGGGCCAGCAGCACGATCAGCGCGTTCTGCCGCATGTAGGTCGATTTACCGCCCATGTTCGGGCCGGTGATGACCAGCATGCGACGGTCCAGATGCAGGTCCAGGTCGTTCGGCTCGAACGGCTGTTCGCGCACGGCTTCGACCACCGGGTGGCGGCCGCGTTCGATCTTCAGGCAGGGCTCGGCCTGCAGTTCCGGGCGTGCCCAGTCCAGCGCCTGCGCGCGTTCGGCGAAGGCGGCCAGCACGTCCAGTTCGCTGAGCGCGGCGGCGCACTCCTTCAGTGGTTCCAGCTGGCCACCGAGGGTGTCCAGCAGCTGCTCGTACAGGTACTTCTCGCGCGACAGCGAACGGTCGCGCGCGGACAGCACCTTGTCCTCGAAGGCCTTCAGTTCCTCGGTGATGTAACGCTCGGCATTGGTCAGCGTCTGCCGGCGGGTGTAGTGCACCGGCGCGCGGTCGGACTGGCCCTTGCTGATCTCGATGTAATAGCCGTGCACACGGTTGTAGCCGACCTTGAGGGTGGCGATGCCGCTGCTCTCGCGTTCGCGCTGTTCCAGGTCGACCAGGAACTGGTCGGCGTGGGTGGACAGGCGGCGCAGTTCATCCAGCTCGGCGTCGAAGCCATCGGCCAGCACGCCGCCATCGCTCAGCTTCAGCGGCGGCATCTCGGCGATGGCACTGGCCAGCAGGTGCGCGCACTCGTCGTGCTCGCCCAGTGCAGCGTGCAGGGCCTGCAGGCGCGGCGAATCCAGCGGCGCCAGCACCTCGCGCACGGCCGGCAGCAGGCCCAGGCCATCGCGCAGGGTGGAGAAATCGCGCGGGCGCGCCGAGCGCAGCGCTACGCGGGTGAGGATGCGTTCCAGATCGCCGAGGCGACGGAACTGCTCGCGGATGTCGGCGTCGCTGCCGCGGTCGATCAGCGTTTCCACTGCATGGTGGCGCTGCACCAGCACCTCGCGCAGGCGCAGCGGGCGGTGCAGCCAGCGGCGCAGCAGGCGGCCGCCCATCGGCGTCACCGTGCTGTCGAGCACGCCCAGCAGCGTGTTGCGGGTGTCGCCGTCCACGCGCGTATCCAGTTCCAGATGACGGCGGGTGGCGGCATTCATCGCGATCGCCTCACCGGCGGTTTCCATCGCGATCGAGGTCAGGTGCGGCAGGCGCTGCTTCTGGGTTTCCTCGACATAGCCGAGCAGGGCGCCAGCTGCGGCGGTGGCGCGCGCCTTGTCATCGATGCCGAAACCGCTGAGGTCGTGCAGTTTGAAGAAGGCCAGCAGCTGGCGGCGGCCGCTGTCCGCATCGAACAGCCACGGCGCACGGCGACGTACGCCGGTGCGCTGGCGCAGGAACTCGGGCCAGTTCTCTTCGTCGGGCACCAGCAGCTCGGCCGGCTCCAGGCGGGCCAGTTCGGCTTCCAGCGCATCGTCGGTCTCGACCTCGTTGACCAGGAAACGGCCACCGGCCAGGTCGGCCCAGGCCAGGCCGTAGCCCTGCCTGGTGCGCGACAGGGCCATCAGCAGGGTGTCGCGGCGCTCATCCAGCAGCGCCTCGTCGGTGACCGTGCCGGGGGTGACGATGCGCACGACCTTGCGCTCGACCAGGCCCTTGGCCAGGGCCGGGTCGCCGATCTGTTCACAGATGGCCACCGATTCGCCCAGCGCCACCAGGCGGGCGAGGTAGCCCTCGTAGGCATGCACCGGCACACCGGCCATCGGGATGGGCGCGCCGCCGGAGCTGCCGCGCTGGGTGAGGGTGATATCCAGCAGCCGCGCCGCCTTGCGGGCGTCGTCGTAGAACAGTTCGTAGAAGTCGCCCATGCGGAAGAACAGCAGCAGGTCCGGGTAGTCGGACTTGGCTGCGAAGAACTGCTTCATGAGCGGGGTGTGCTCGGCGGACTTGTCTTTGGACATGGGACTCGGAAATCGGGGCAGGCGCCCGCGCCGGGAGGGCGGCAGGCAGCTGCAGAACGGGAACAGGGGTGTCCATGGTAACGGGTAGGGTGGGGACGGGGGCCACCGGCGATCTCTACTCCAGCCGCAACGTGATGCGCGGGTGGCTGGCGAAAATCTCCATCACGATCTCGAAGTAGGTCTGGCCTTCGCCGCGTTCCAGCGCATCCAGCTGGCGGCGGATCACATCGGCGCTGAAGGTGCCGGGCTGCTGCAGCTTCGCCTGCAGCCAAGTGCAGGTCGCGTCCATGCCCAGCGCAACGCGGCTGAGATCGGCATCGCGCCAAGCCACCGTTGCCGTCGCGTGCCCCCGCAGTACGCCGTAACCGGCGTACAGCAGGTCGTCCAGCGCATCCAGGCTGGAGCCGAGCTGCCAGTCTTCGCCTGCCATGAACACGCGGTTCATCTCGGCATAAAAGCTGTCTATGTCGGTGATCGCACGTCCGTCGATCTGCAGCTGCAGGGGCATGCACGCACTGTAGGGCACGCGGTGCAAACGCCAACGTCGCAACGCTGAACGTCGCATGGCCGGTCATGCGCCGACGGCCGATATTTCACCTTCAGTTGGCGCTGCGGCCAGGAGACTGGACCTACATCGAATCACAGGAGATCGCCATGAATACCTCCCTTCGTGTTTTGCTGCTCGGCAGTCTGATGGCGGCTTCCTCGGTCGCCAGCGCACAGAGCTATGGCCCGCGCGATGAAGGTCGCAAGTTCAACGATGGCAGCCGCGTGGTCTGCAAGAACGTGGAAGTGCAGCGCAACTCGCGCGATCCGAACCGCATCGCCGGTACTGCCACCGGTGCGGTGGTCGGCGGCCTGCTGGGCAACCAGGTGGGTGGCGGCAACGGCAAGAAGCTGGCGACCGTCGCCGGTGCCGTGGCTGGCGGCGCCGCCGGCCGGCAGATCCAGGGCAACCACCAGAACAAGACCGGTGACCGCGTGGTCGAGCGCCGCTGCGAGCGCGTCTACCGCTGAATACCCGCACGACCTGATACCCGCTCCCTTCCACGATGCGGTACCTCGAACGCCGGCCCCTTGGGTCGGCGTTCGCCGTTGTGGGAGCATATCGCGAAGCGCGGCGCGGACCCTATACTGCGCCGAACTCCACGGATGAACGCCCTGTGAACGAATCACCTGCTGCCGAACCGGTCGTGACCGCTGCCGATGCCGATGAGGCGCAGGAGGCGAGCACCCGCTTCGGCCGGCTGCGCGAGCGCACTGATGAGCTGGAGCTGTTCATTTCCGGCCTGCTGGCCTTCGCGCTGCTGGCCGTGCCGGGCTATCTGTTCGACATCTGGGCACGCAGCAGCCTGCACACCGAGGGCATGTACTTCCAGGTGCTGTGGTTCGTCTTCAGCATCAGCGTGGGCATGTGCTACGTGATGGCGGTGGCGCTGATCGCGCACCTGACAGTGCGCGGCTACTGGATCGGCCTGGTGGGCTTGAAGTCGCACTTCCCGAAGGGCATCGACTGGGACCACCTGCCGAAGATGGGCCCGGTCTCGCGTGCCTTCATGCGTGCGCGCGATGGCGGCCTCGACGGCAGCATCCAGCGCGCCGACCGGTTGGCGACGATGCTGTTCTCGACCACGTTGATGTGCGTGCAGACCCTGGCCGGCACGCTGGTGATGGCGATCATCATCCTCGGGCTGGCGATGCTGGTCGGCGCGCTGTGCGGTGGCTCGGATACGGCCGCCACGATTTTCGTGGGTGTGGTGATGCTGGCCCTGCTGATGCTGGGGCTGCTGCCCATGCTGATGGAGAAGTCCATTGCGCGCCGGCAGGCGCGCGGGCGGCCGAGCGAACGCCAGCAGCACGTACTGCAGTGGGTGCTGGGAGCTCTGCAGCGGGTACCGCTGATGCGCCTGATCCAGACCATGCAGCTGACGATCCAGAGCAACCTGCGCTCGAAGTTCTTCATCGTGGCCTACCTGGGCGCGATCATGGTGGCGATGCTGCTGGGTGGCCTGCAGGTGGCCGGCTCGGTGAAGTTCTCGCTGTTCAACCGCTACCAGATCATCACCGGCGAAGCGGTGGACCACGGCATGCTCAGTGCGCACTACGAATCGATGCGCTCGGCGCACGACCAGCTGCTGCCGTACCCGATGATTCCCGCTGACACCATCAGTGGTTCGCAGATGCGTCTGTTCATTCCACACCGCCCGCAGCGCGACAACACGGTGGCGCGCACGCGCTGCACGCAGCTGCCGGGTGGCCGCAACGATGCGGAAGGTGCGGCGGCCGCAACCGCAGCGGTTGGCTGCCTGGCCCAGCTCTGGACGGTGCAGCTGGACGGCAAGCCCATTGACCTGCACGCCTTCGTGCCGATGGAGCGGCGCGACCTCGATATGCGCGGTCTGGCCGGTTACCTGCCGATGGCCGGACTGGCGCCGGGCCGGCACGACCTGCACCTGCTGTGGAACAGCGAGGGCCCGGAGCGCGGCGCGGATCGCCGGCGCGAGTACTTCATCCCGTTCTGGTACGCCCCGGACCCCTGATCGAGGCGCCGTGCAGGCGCCAGAGGGCGAGGCTGCCGTAGAGCAGCAGCAGTACCCCCAGGGTGACCAGTTCGTGGCTGACATCCGCCAGGCTGGCGTCCATCTGGGTCAACCGCACCATCAGGTTGATGCCCGACGTGGTGGGCAGCAGCTGCGACAGCCACACCAGCGGCGGCGGCGTCATCACCGTGGGCCAGGACAGGTTGGCCAGGAAGAACAGCGGGATGGACGTGGCGATGATGTACTGGAACGCGCGTTCGCGGGTGCGGAAGAAGCTGCCGACGAACAGGCCGAAGGCCACCGTGGCGGCGATGAACAACGTGCCGCCGCACAGCTGGCCGACTGGATTGCCGCCCCGCGGGTAGTCCTGTACCCAGGCGGTGAACCCGGCATAGTAGAACAGCCCGAACAGACCGATCAGGCCGAAGCCCAAGGCCATGCCGGCCAGCGTCGGCAGGTCGAAGCGCAGCCGCCGGCCGAGGGCCAGGCGTCGCCCGCCGAGCAGCACGCCGATGCCCATCAGCAGGGTCTGGTGCACGATCAGTTCGGCCACGCCCGGCACGATCGCGCTGCCATAGCCTTCCTGCGTGTTGTACAGCGGCCGCTGCACCAGCGTGACCGGCGGCGCCTGCGGAACGCCCATGAAGGCGGCCTGGGTGACCGCCGCCTCGCGCCCGAACGATCCCAGTGCATCGGCCACGCTGCCCAGCACCCAGCTGGCTCGGCCCAGGTAGGCACCGTTGCCGAGCAGGACCAGCTTCGCCGGATGGCCACGGAGGATGTCGCGCTCTAGGTTGGCCGGGATCAGTACGATGCCTTCGGCATCTCCGGCTTCCAGCTGACGGCGCGCGCTGTCGATGCTGGCAGGCTGGCCGACCACGCGGGCCACGCGCAGCGCGTCCAGCTTGCGCAGCAGTTCGCGGCTGGTGGCGCTGTGGTCCTGATCCACCACCAGGATCGGCAGGTTGCCCGCGACCTGGTGCCGATACGCGGCCGGGTAGAAGAACGAGTACAGGATGACCGCGCCGACCATCACCACGATGGCGTAGCGGTCCAGCAGCACCGCCAGCAACGTCTGCCGCAGGCTGGCCCAGACCGCGCTCATGCGTCGGCCCCGGCAGGTCGCGTGGCCTGCGGGCTGCGGGCGAGCGCCAGCAGGCGCCAGCCACCCAGGCCACCGGCGATGATGATCATCAGCAGCAGCGTGGCCAGCGGCCACAGCGATACCGCCAGCGGTGCACCGACGAACTGCTGCTGGGTCTGCAGCTTGACGTAGGCGCTGAGCGGCAGCAGCAGGTGCCAGATGCGGGTGAACAGCGGCGCATCGATGACCGGGAAGGTGGCGCTGGAAAAGGCCAACGCGGTGCCGATGCTGAGGCCGACGGCCGACAGCGCCGTGCCCATGTCACGGGTGACGCCGACGAAGAACAGGGCGTAGGCCGCGGTGGCCAGATAGAACAGGGGCTGGCCGAGCAGCAGCAGGAACACGCTGCCGGCAATGCCGTCGCCGCGCAGCCAGGCCAGGTAGGCCACGCCCAGCGCGCCATACAGCGAAAACAGCAGGACATACGGTGCGATCTTGCCGGCGAGGGCCGGCCACGGCGTGCGCCCAAGCCAGTCGGGCAGGGTGCCATCGCGGATCTCGCGGCCCAGGCTGCCGGCCACCGCCAGCGCCAGCACCAGCGAAAGCACGGCGGGGAAGATCAGCGGCAGCAGGAACAGCTCGTAGCTGCGCGCAGGATTGTAGAGGATGTCCGACTGCACGGCGATCGGCGCCGCGCGCAGCTTGCCGGGGCCGACCTGCAGGGCGATGCGTTCGCGCAGCAGGCGTGCATTCCATGCGGCCACCGCATCACCGATGTCACGCGCGGCGGACTGGCCGGTGGTCATGTAGGTGGCGTTGTAATAGGCGAACACCGTGCCCTGCTGGCCTCGCAGCGCCTGCCGGGTGACATCGCGTGGTACCAGCACGATGGCGTAGACCTGCAGCTGGCGCAGCTGCGCACGGGCCTCGTCCATGTCCACCGGCTGGCTGGCCACGCGGACGCCGGGGCTGGCGTCGAGCATGCGCAGCAGCAGGCGGCTGTCGCTGCTGTGGTCCAGGTCCACAACGGCAATCGGCACATCGCGCATCGCCGCAGGACTGAACATCCACGCCATCAGCACCAGCATCAGCAGCGGCAGCGCGGTGACCAGCAGCAGGTCGGCCCGATTGCCGCGCAGCGTGCGCAGTTCGCGCCGCCACGACGCCGCAAAGCCGCCGTTGCCCGGGCTCAGTGCGGGGGCCATGCGAACAGCACGCTCATGCCGGGGCGGAAGCCCTCGATGCGGCGTACCGGGCGCACCCGCACCTCGAAGCTGCGGACGTCGTAGCCGGAGGACTGGCGGGTGGTGCGCCAGGTGGCGTAGTCGCCGGCGGGATTGATGAAATACACCTTGAATTCGGCCTCCTGGTCCAATGCCGGGATGCTGCCGCGCAGGGTGCTGCCGACCTTCAGGCCCTGCATCTGCGACTCGCGCAGGTTCATCGACACCCACATGCGGTCGATGTCGACAAGGGTGAACACCGGATAGCCCGCCGGCACCAGTTCGCCCGGATCGGCCATGCGCTTGTTGATCTCGCCGGCCACCGGTGCGCGCCCTTCCACTTCGACGCGTGCGGCATTGACCTCGGCCACCGCACCCTGCGCCTGCTGGACCTGGCCCTTCGCCGCGCGCTTGTCCTGCTCGCGTGCCCCGGCCAGCGCCATGTCGTACTGCGCGCGCGCGGCGCGGGCCAGTTCGCGCGAACTGGTGGCCTGGGCCTGCGCCTCATCGCGCTTCTGCCGGGTCATCACCCCTTCGTTGAACAGGTTCTGCACGCGGCGCGCAGTCGCTTCGGCCAGGGTGGCACCGGCCTCGGCCCGCTTCCAGTTGGCTTCGGCGGCGCGGATGTCCTCGCTGCGCGCGCCCTCGTCGGCCTTGTCGGCCACTGCCTGCGCGGCGGCCAGTGCGCCGTGGGCCTGCTGTTCCTTGGCCGCCACTTCCGGGCTGTCGAGCAGGAACACGATCTGCCCGGCCTGCACGCGGTCACCTTCGCGCACCTTCAGTTCGGCCACGCGGGCGGTGATCTTGGCGGCGACGTTGAGGGTATCGGCGTCGGCCATGCCCTGGATCTGGTCGGCCGGCCGGCGCCAGGCCAGCCACAGGCCCAGCACCACCACGGCCAGCAGCACCACCACCAGGATGATGCCCACGCGGCGCTTGCCGGGCGGCGTGGTGGATTCGTCGTGCAGCACGTCACTCATGGTCGATCACCTCGTCCGCACGGCGCCGATAGTCTTCGAAACGGTCCATCTGTCCACTCACTTCCAACAGTTGCGCCAGGGCGATGTCGTACTGGTAGGCGGCCTGTGCGCGTTCGACGCGGGCGCCACCCAGGCCCAGCCGCGCGTCGATCACATCCAGCGAAGTCGCCTGGCCCTCGCGGAAGGCCAGTTCCTGCAGGCGCAGGTTTTCCTGTGCCTGGGCGATGCTGCTGTCCAGCAGCACGAACTGCTGGCGCGCGCTTTCCAGTTCGTTCCATGCCTTGCGCACGCCGAGGGCGACCTGGTTCTCGGCTTCGCGCAGGCCGGCTTCGGCCTGTTCCTGCTGCGCGCGTGCCGCACTGATCTGCGCCGGCCGCGAGCTGGGCGACAGGAAGGTGTACTTCAGGCCGATGCCGAAGGCCCAGTCCGGATCGGTCAGCATTTCATCGCGGCGGCGGAAGTCGTACTGGCCGAAGGCGAAGATCTGCGGCTTCAACTTGGCCTGCTGCACGCGCACGCCCTGTTCGGCCTGGGCAACCATCGCCTGCAGGCGGCGGATCTGCGGCTGTCGTGCCTGCGCGGCGCGTTCGAAGCTGGCCACCGGTTCCAGTGGCGCGCGCTGCACGAACAGCGGCGACAGCGGGCGGACCTCGCCACCGCTGCGCAGCAGGGTGGCCAGCGCGGCCTGCAGCGTGGCGAGGTCGTTGAGGGTCTTCTGGTACTCACGCTCGGCCTTGTCACGGGCCACGGTGGCCTGCAGGCGCTGCGCGCGGGTGGCGAAGCCCTCGCGTTCCAGTTTCTCCGCATCGGACAGGTGGCGGTTGAGGCCGTCGCGTACGTCGCGGCGCACGTCGACCGCCTGTTCGGCCAGGCGCTGGCCGAAATAGGCCTGGGCCAGCTGCACGGTGAGCGACTGGCGCTGCGCCTCGCGTTCGGCGCTGGCCTGTTCACTCGCAGCGCTGGCCGCACGTTGCGCCGCCGGGATCACCCCGCCGGTGTACAACGGCAGCACCGCGGTCACCACAGGGCGGGTGCGCCAGTCGCGTTCGGTGAAGCTCAGCGGCGAATCGATGCCATAGGCTTCGGCCACCGGTGCCAGCGAGCCCAGCGGCAGGGTGAGGGTCTTCTGGAACTGCAGGCGGCGCACTTCGCCGGTGATCTCGGGCAGGCGCAGCAGGCGCGTGGCTTCCTGTAATTCCTGCTTGTTGCGCACACCGGCATCGGCCGCCGCCAGCGCATCGGAAACCTGCTCCAGCCGCTGTCGAGCCTGTTCCCATTGCAGGGCAGGGGCCGCGGCTGGGTCGGCTGCCGTCTGCGCGACGCTGGTGGCCGTCAGCAGCGTGGCGCAGACCAGCAGCGGCCAACGTGCGCGGTGCCGTCGCGGGCAAGGGCGTTGCAGGTGCACGTCGGGTCCGTCATCCGTAAAGAGTCCGGGAAAAACTAGTGGATGTGCCGTGAAGCTGTTGTCGGCGCAGTGCACGTCGCAGCTGCTTCAGCGCAGACAACCCTCCGCGGCGCTGCGCAGCGCCTGGGTGATCTGCTGCAGCGTGCTGGAACGCACCGCGGCATGTTGCCAGTACAGGGGCACATCCAGCCATCGGTCTGGTTCCAGCACAACTACGTTCCCTGCGGCCAGCGCCGGCTCGATCAGCGTTTCCGGTGCCAGGCACCAACCCAGTCCGCGCGCGGCGGCTTCGACGAAACCGGTGGAGGAGGGCAGGTAGTGCGTCGGCGGCTGCAGCCGCGCACGCGTGAGGCGGCGCAGGAAACGCGCCTGCAGTTCGTCCTTGCGGTTGAACACGATCATCGGTGCCACGGCCAGCGCATCTGCTTGCATGCCCTTGCCGAACCAGCGGCGGGCGAAGGCCGGCGAGGCGATGGCGTGGTAGCGCATCGCCCCCAGCGGGTGCACGTTGCAGCCCTTCAACGCGTGGCCTTCGGCGGTTACCGCGCCGAGGACGCTGCCATCGCGCAGCAGTTCGAGGGTGTGGTCCTGATCGTCCATGCGCAGGTCGAACAGGTAGCCATGGCGCTGGTGCAGTTCGGCGATGGCGGCGACGAACCAGGTGTCCAGCGAGTCGTCGTTGACCGCCAGCGGGATCGGCGTGCGGGTGGCGTCGTTGCCGCGCTCGGGCAGCAGCTCGGCCAGTGCCTCGGCCTGCAGGGCCTGCATTGGCCGCACGCTGCGCTGCAGGACCTCGCCGGCAGCGGTGGGGCGGCACGGTGCCTGGCGCACCAGCAGCACCTGGCCCAAGCGGTCTTCCAGCGCCTTGATCCGCTGTGACAGCGCCGACGGGCTGATCGCCAGGCGGCGTGCGGCGGCTTCGAAACTGCCTTCTTCCAGCACCGCGGCGAAGGCGGCCAGTTGCGGGTGTACCAGGTCCATGCCGGGCCTCTTCAGTTTTTCTGTACAGGATAAAGAAAAACCAGCTGGCCTTAACCGGCCGCAGGCACCACCCTGCGCGTCCTTTCCGATGTGATGGCAGTACTCATGTGGATTACCGCGGCCCTGGCCGGCCTGTTTGCGGGCGCCGGCCTGATCATCGCCATCGGCGCGCAGAATGCCTTCGTCCTGCGCCAGGGGCTGCAGCGCCGCCATGTGGGCATGGTGGTGCTGGCCTGCATGGGCGCGGACATCGCGTTGATCCTTGCCGGCGTGGGCGGCATGGGCGCGCTGGTGCTGCAGTGGCCGCTGCTGCTGCAGGTGCTGCGCTTCGGCGGTGCGGCCTTCCTTGGCTGGTACGCGTTGCAGGCCGGGCTGCGCGCGTGGCGCGGCGGCAGCGCATTGGCGGCCGCCAGCAGCGAGGGCGGCAACCGGCGGCAGGTGCTGCTGGCCTGCCTGGCTTTCACCCTGCTCAACCCGCACGTCTACCTGGACACGGTGGCGCTGCTGGGCAGCCTGTCCACGCGCCATCCCGGCGAGCTGCGCTGGGCGTTCGCCGGTGGTGCCTGCGTGGCCAGCGTGTTGTGGTTCTGCGCGCTGGGCTATGGCGCGCGGCTGCTGCAGCCGCTGTTCCGCAATCCGAACGCGTGGCGCGTGCTGGATGCAGGCATTGCGCTGTTCATGGCGAGCCTGGCGTTGTTGCTGCTGCTGCGCCCGCTCTAGGCCGCATCAATCACGCACAGCGGCGTTTCGTCCGCGCGCAGGGTCAGCACGCGCACACCCTGCGCGGTCACTGCCACGGTGTGCTCGAACTGCGCCGAGAGCTTGCCGTCGCGCGTGTACACCGGCCATTCGTCCGGCAGCTGGCGGATGGCCGGCTTGCCCTGGTTGAGCATCGGTTCGATGGTGAACACCATGCCTTCCTGCAGCTCCAGGCCGGTGCCGGCATGGCCGTAATGCAGGATCTGCGGGTCCTCGTGCATTTCCTGGCCGATGCCGTGGCCGCAGTATTCCTTCACCACGCTGTAGCCGTGGCTGCGCGCATGGCGGGCGATGGCGTGGCCGATATCGCCCAGGCGCGCGCCGGGGCGCACCGCGGCAATGCCCTTCCACATGGCCTGGTAGGCCACCGTCACCAGCTTGCGCGCGGCGTAGTTGACCTCGCCCACCAAGTAGGTGGTGCTGGAGTCGGCGATGTAGCCGTTCTTTTCCAGGGTGATGTCGAGGTTGACGATCTGCCCGCTGCGCAGCAGGTCCTCATGATCGGGCACGCCGTGGCAGATGACGTTGTCGATGGAGGTGTTGAGGACGTACGGGAAACCGTACTGGCCCTTGCTGGCCGGCCGCGCGTGCAGCTCGTCGACGATCATCCGCTCGACGAAGTCGTTGATGTCCATCGTGCTGCGGCCTTCCAGCGGCAGGGCGTCGAGTGCGGCGAACACCTGCGCGAGCAGGCGCCCGGACTCGGCCATCAGCGCGATCTCGTCGGGGCGCTTGACCATGGCCATCGGCTCAGGCCTGCCCGTGAGGCAGCAGCGGCGGCTGCACGCCGGCCGCGCGCAGTTCGCTGGCGACGATGTCCTGGAAGCTCAGGGTTGGGTTCAGTTCGCACAGCATGCCGACCCGGATCCAGAAATTGGCCTGGGCGTTGATCGAGCGGCTGGAGACGGTGCAGGCACGACGCAGCTGGTCGTGCAGGGTGTCATCGATGTTGACGATGCCCATGGCGGACTCTTGAGAGGGGATATATGAAGCGTATATGTTTCGTATAATCCACTCAAGTCCGCGCCGTTCACTCGCTGTGGGTGGCAAAGCGCAGGCGGTTGCCGTCCGGGTCCACCAGCAGCATCTCGCGGGTACCCCAGTCGGTTTCGTGCGGCGGCTGCGGGATGGGCACGCCGGCGGCGCTGAAGGCGCGGAACACCGCGTCCACGTCATCGACCTTGAAGTACACCGCGCCGCCGGGCTGGCAGTCGCCGGCATGTTCGCTGAGGAACAGGGTCTGGCCCTCGCGGGTGAGCTGGGCGAACAGCGGCATGCCCGCGCCGAAGCGATGCTCCCAGTCGACGGAGAAGCCCAGGCCCTGCACGTAGAACGGCAGGGTGGTGTCGGCGTGCAGCATGCGCAGCTGCGGGATGACGGTCTGGGACATGGCGGCGGTTCCTGATGGGAGGCCGGCTCGACTCTACTGGCCGGGCACGCCTTCGGCCAACGGCACGCGCGTACCGTCCAGCAGGCCGCGGCTGAGCCTGCCATCTTCGATGAACAGCAGCTCGCCGTTCTCTCCGTTCTTGATGCTGCTGTCGATAGCGATCACGCGCCCACCATGGAAGGTACTGACATGCGGCATCGAGGTATGGCCGACCACGATGCGCTTCAGTTGCAGCTGGTTGAGCACGGCCTGCACGCCGTTGCTGTCCAGCTGGCCATCGAAGTAGCCGCGGTACCAGATCGGGCTGGTCTTGCCGTCGTACAGCGGTGCGGTGGCCGGGTCTGCCTTCACCTCGGCCTTGGGCGTGCCCAGCGAGGCCTGGTAGGCGGCATTGGTGGTGGCCGGGTCCAGCGCCAGCTGCACCGCCTCGGGCGAGATGCCGCCGTGCAGGAACAGGGTGTCACCGATCTTCAGCAGCACCGGGCGGGTGCGCAGCCACTGGCCGATCACCGAATCGCCCGCATACAGCTGCGGGTAGCTGCGGCCCAGCAGCTGGGCGCTGCGCAGGTACTTGGGATTGACGTAGCGAAGGTCGTCGTAGAGCACCATGGTTTCGTGGTTGCCGAGCACGAAGTGCACCGCGCCGCCGGCCGCCGCGGCCTGCTGCTGCAGCCCGTACAGGAGCCAGAACGCCTCGGTCACCTGCGGGCCACGGTCGAACACATCGCCGGCGATCACCAGAGTGTCCTTGCCCAGCGCCCACTGGTCCTGCGCGTCGATCACCTTGTTGGCGCGCAGCAGCCGCACCAGCAGGCCGTACTGGCCGTGGATGTCGGACACCGCAACGATGCGCGGCGTGGCCGGCAGCACCGACACCGAGGGCGCCACCGGCGGCAGCACGTGCACGCTGCGGGCGTAGCCGCACTGCGGCGTGAAATCGGTGCCTTCGGCATCGGCCGGGAGGGTGCGCATCTGCACCTGGTCGCCGCAGATCCACTTCGCCCGCATCTGGTCGCCAACGCGGAACACGTAAGGGCCATCGGCGTCGACATGCTCGGCCGGCGTGGCCACCTCGCGTGCCTGCAGCGACGGCGCGCCCAGCAGGGCCAGCGGCAACAGCAGCAGGGCAGGGTGGAGCAGGCGGCGGTGCAGCATGGTGGGTTCCTCGGCGGGCAACAGAAAAAGGCGGGCCCGAAGGCCCGCTCCTGATGCTACGCCGTTGCCGACCCCGGCAGCATGCGCCGAAGGTGGGGGTCACTGTGCGGAATCGGGTGCCCGACGCCGCGCGGCGACCTCAGAACTTCGCGCGCAGGTTGAACAGCACGCGGCGCGGTTCGCCCCAGTAGCCCGCGTTGAAGAAGCCGACGTTGCGGTAGTAGACCTTGTCGAACAGGTTGGTGATCGTCACGCCCACGCTCAGGGTGTCGTTGATGCGGTAGCGGCCCATCAGGTCGAACAGTACGTAGCCGCCCTGGCTCATCTTGCCGGTGGCGGTAACCGGGGTGCCGTTGGCATTGAAGCGGCCGGTGGGGATCGGCTGCATCTGGTAGATCTCGCTCTGCACGCTGAAGCCGCCGCCGACCGTCCACTGGCCGTGGCTGTAGGTGGTGTTGAAGCGTGCCAGGTGCATCGGGCTGGTGCTGGCGAAGCGGCTGCCATCCGGGTTGCTGCTGTAGCTGTAGGTGTAGGCGCCGGTCATGCTCCAGTGGTCGGTGATCGAGCCGGACACTTCGAACTCGCCGCCTTGGGTGGTGATGCCCTTGCTGGCGATGTAGGGCGAGCTGCCATCGGGCAGCTTGATCTCGCCGCCGTTCGGGTCGAGCTCGGCCACGTTGTCCTGCTTCATGTAAAAGCCGTTCAACGAGGTGTACAGGCGGCCGCCGAAGAATTCACCCTTCAGGCCGTACTCGTAGTTGCCGCCGGTGGTCGGGTCGAGCAGCTGGTTGTTGATGTCGCGGCGCGCGGTGGCCTGGAACACGTCGGAATAGCTGACGAAGCCGGTGATGCTGCTGCTGAGGTCGTACAGCACGCCCACGTACGGGGTCAGTTCGTGCGCGGTGGTGCGCGCGCTGCGGCTGGTGAACACACCGTTGACGTCATAGTTGTCGGTGGTGGTGCGGTAATCCGAATAACGCGCACCGGCGATGATCTTCAGCGGATCGATCGGGTTCAGGCGCACGGCGGCGTAGTACCCGGTCTCGGTGGTGTTCACCGTGTTCGACGGAATGCCGTAGTTGTAGGTGGTCGGCTTGCCGATGTTGCCGTCCCACTCGTAAATGCTGGGGAAGGCAGCGACGTTGTACGGGCGCGAGGTGATGCCGGCGCGGATGGTGTCCAGGTCGCGGTCGTAGTGGTTGATGCCCACGACCAGCTCATGCGAACGGCCGAACAGCTGGAACGGGCCGGAGGCGTACAGGTCGAAGGCATCCTCGCGCGTCTCCGACACCGAATACGTGTCGGCGATGCGCAGGCCCAGGCCGGTCACTGCATCGGCCCAGTTGCCGGTATTGGAGCCTGCCATCAGCAGCGAGTCGGTGTCGGTGGCGCGGTGGTTGTAGGCCAGGCGACCGCTCCAGCCGGCGCCGAGCTGCTGTTCCAGGGTGGCGAAGTAGTTGGTGCTCTCGCGGTTCCATTCGTTCCAGCGCGCCGCGGCGCTGTAGGAACGCGGCATGTGCGCACGCGTGCCGTCGCGGAAGTACAGCGGCGAAGCGCTCCACGCACCGCCATCGGAGCCGGTCTTCAGGTAATCGATGCCGGCGCGCAGGCGTGTGCTGTCGGTCAGGTCGGCTTCGATGACGCCGTACAGGCTGGGCGACTTGTCATGCTGGAAGCGCACCCAGCTTTCCTTGTCGGTGTAGGCGCCGACGAAGCGCCCACGCACGCGGCCGCCCTTGCTGAGCGGGCCGGAGACATCCACTTCGGCACGCTTGTAGTCCCACGAACCGGCGCTGAGGCTGGTGCTGGCCTGGAAGGTCTCGGTCGGGCGCTTGCGCACCATGTTCACCGTGGCCGACGGATTGCCCGAGCCGGTGACCAGGCCACTGGCGCCGCGCACCACTTCGATGCGCTCGTAGATGGAGGTATCGCTGAGGATCGAGTTGCCGCCTGCACCGGTGGTGTAGTTGGTGGGGATGCCATCGAACATGAAGTTGTTGATGGCAAAGCCGCGCGCGTTGAACAGCGTGCGGTTGCTGTCGTAGGACTGGATGGTGACGCCCGGGGTCTGCTGCAGCACCTCGGAAATGGTGATGAGGTTGAAATCCTCGATGCGCTGGCGGGTGAACACGGTCAGCGACTGCGGGGTTTCGCGCAGGGTCAGCGGCAGCTTGGTGGCGGTGTTGGTGCCGTACACCTGGTAGCCCTCGGTGCGCTGGGTGACCATCACCCGGTCCAGTTCGGTGGTGGTCGTCGCGCTGTCCTGGGCGAAGGCCGGCGCCACGGCGCAGGCGAGCGACAAGGCGAGGACGTTCCGGCGCAGGGCGCCAGAGGAAGGCTGATACATGGTGGAACCTCGGTTTCTAGATCAGGAACGGGAAGACGGGCGTGGCGCCGGCTTGGCCGGGCTGCGGAAACTGAGCCAGAGCACCATCGCCCCGGCACCGGCGGCGAGCACGCCGCACCAACCAACAAACCCCTGTGCGATGCCCCACGCGGCAATACTGGCCAGCAGGCTGGCGAACAGCCCGAGCACGCCCAGCACCTGCAGCAGGCGACGGCGCGGCGTGGGCGGCGCGTGGCCGGCCACATCGCGGTGATGGCGCTCCATCGCCATCGCCAGGCAGGCGAAGGCGGCGGCGGCCAGCAGCAGGGCGAGCACGCTCATGCGCTGGCCTCGGCAGCGGCGGGGGCGCCCGTGCGTGCGGCGCGCGGCTTGCGCTGCGCCGGCACGAAACGATGCACCATGCGCGCGGCCCACAGCAGGCCGGCGCCGATCAGCATTAGGCCGATATCGATGCCGGCCTTGGCGCCATCACCGGCAGCGAGCGCGGATACCGCGCCACCGTGCCAGGCGACCAGGTTGTACAGCGGCAGGCCCAGGGCCAGCACGCCGGCCAGCGCCAGCTGCTCGACCCAGCCGCGACGCGGTGCGCGCAGCATGGCGTGTACCACGCAGGCCGCCCAGGCGTAGAAGAACACTTTCACTTCGGCATCGCTGCGGTTGGCCACGTCCAGCGGCAGCAGGCGGTTGCCCCAGAGGAAGGCCAGCATCGCTACCGGCAGGCCGGTGACGAAGCCGATGTTCAGCCGCTCGACAATGCGGAAGCCGAGGTGCGGGCGCGCCGGATCGGGCAGCTGGGTGCGGCGCTTCACCGTCCACAGCACCAGTCCGGTGGCCACCATCAGGGTGCCGGCGACACCGGACAGGAAGAACAGCCAGCGCATGGTGGTGGGCGCGAAGCGCGCTGCATGCAGGCCGATCATGCCGTCGCGGGTGATGACCGCGGCCGAGCGCGGTGCAGCGGAATCCAGCAGGTTGGCGCGCGCATCGAAGCTAAGCGCGTCGGCGGCACCGGCAATCTTGTCGCCCTGCTGGCGACGTACGCTGATGCGCATCGCCGCATCGGAAGGATGTTCGATCTGCAGCGAGGCCGCGTGGCCGCCGCCCCACTGCACTTCGGCACGGCGCAGCACCTCGGCCAGTGCCGGCGGCGTCGCGGCCACGCCACTGGCCGAGGCCTTCTCGGCGCGCGGGAACAGTTCGGCGAAGAACGCATCGCGGCCGCCGGGGTAGTTGGCATCCACCGCCCACGGCATGTACAGCGTCATCAGGGTGATCAGGCCGGTGTAGGTGATCATCAGATGGAACGGCAGCGACAGCACCGCCAGCGCGTTGTGGCCATCCAGCCAGCTGCGCTGGCCCTTGCCGCGGCGGAAGGTGAAGAAGTCGGTGAAGATCTTCTTGTGGGTGATCACGCCGCTGATCAGGGCGATCAGCATCAGCATCGAACACGCACTGATGAACCAGCGCGCCCACAGCACCGGAACGTAGTGCAGGTCGAAGTGCAGGCGGTAGAAGAAGTTGCCACCGCGCGTCTCGCGCACCTGCACCGGCTTGCCGTCTGCATCCAGCGTGGCCTGGTTCGGATTGCGCTGGCCGCGGCGGCGTTCCTTTTCGCCCTGCGGCTGCCAGCTGACCGAGGTCGCGCTGCTGCGTGCGTCGGGCAGTTCGATGCTCCAGCGCTGCGCGTCGGGCGCGGTGCGGGCAAGGAACTGCTGGGCCTGGGTGACCGCGGTTGCGCTGCTGGCGGGCAGGCCGATTTCCGGCTGCATCCAGCGGGTCAATTCTTCCTTCCAGTACGCGGCGGTGCCGGCGATGAAGATCAGGAACAGCACCCAGCCGACCACCAGGCCCGACCAGGTATGCAGCACCGACTGCGATTGGCGGATGCCACCGAGATTGCTCATGCCACACCCCCGCGCAGCAGCCAGGCCAGCAGCGCGCCCAGACCACCGGCAAGCAGCAGGCCCAGCGTGGCGCGCAGGGTGCTGCGTGCGGCATAGGCCCAGATGGCGGCCAGCGCGTAGACCACGAAAGCGGCCATGGTGGCGACCAGGGTGGCATCGGCCTTGGTGCCGGGCAGCAGGCGCGCCAGTGCGGCGGCCCAGCAGGCGGCCACGGCGTACCCGCCCAGCAGGCCGAGCAGGCCGCGGGCCCACAGCAGGGCATGGCCGTTACCGCGCGGCACGCGCTTGGCCGGCGGAGTGCCGGTGGCAGGAGAGGAGGAAGATGCGGCCATGGCCGATGTCAATAGGAATCGTATGCAATTGCGAGTGAATGCTATTTGACGCCGGTAGCTGTGTCGAGTCCCCCATTCGGGGGATGTGACCTTCTGTCAGAGCTTGCGGACGACCGTCTGCTCGGGGGCGACGGCGTGGCCGGCTGCGTCCCGCGGCTGCATGCGGGGCACGGCGGCGCCGCTGGTGCGTTCGATCAGGGTGGAATGCGCTTCGCCGGGGGCAAAGCGATGCCGTTCGCCCCATTGGCGCAGGGCGACCAGCAGCGGGAACAGGTCGCGACCTGCGGCCGTCAGCACATAGTCCTGGTAGGCGCTGCCATCGGCCGCTGGCTGCTGCACCAGCAGGCCGGCCTCGACCAGCCGGCGCAGGCGGTCGCTGAGGATGTTGCGGGCCGCGCCGAGGCTGCGCTGGAAATCACCGAAGCGGGTGATGCCATCGAAGGCATCGCGGATGACCAGCAGCGCCCAGCGGTCGCCGAGCAGGTCGGCGCTGCGGGCCACGGGGCAGGGGCTGTCGGCATGCATGGCGGGCTCCATCGGGGTATCTGGTTGCAGTTTAAAACCAGCAGGGCTACCGTGCATCAGTTTCAAAATGCAACCACGAAGATGAGCCTCCCCGTATCACGGCCACTGCTCGGCCTGCTGGCGGTCGCCGCCGGTGCCAGCGTGGCCAATGTCTACTACGCGCAACCACTGCTGGAACGGTTGGCCCAGGCCTTCGCCCTCGACACGGCCGTGGCTGGCGCAGTGCTGGCGGCGACCCAGGCCGGCAGCGTGCTGGCCCTGCTCGGGCTGTTGCCGCTGGCCGACCGCGGCGACCGCCGGCGCCTGCTGAGGATGCAGCTGCTGGCTCTGGTGGCCGCGCTCCTGCTGCTGGCGGCTGCGCAGACAGCGGCGTGGTTGCTGGCCGGCATGCTGCTGGCCGGGCTGCTGGGCACCGCGCTCACCCAGGGGCTGATCGCGTATACGGCCCAGCTGGCCCCGGCCGACCAGCGCGGGCGCATGGTCGGCGCCGTGCAGGGCGGGGTGTTCATCGGCCTGCTGGCGGCGCGCGTGCTGTCCGGCAGCGTGGCCGCCGTGGCCGGCTGGCGTGCGGTCTACCTGCTGTCCGCCGTGTTGATGGCGGCGCTGGCGCTGCTGCTGTGGCGACGCCTGCCGGCCCTGCCGGTGCCGGTGGTGCCGCCGTCGTGGCGCACGCTGCTGGCGTCGATGGCCACGCTGCTGCGTGACGACCGCACGCTGCGTGAGCGCGGGCCGCTGGCGCTGCTGTTGTTTGCCGGCCTCAACGTGTTCTGGGCGGCAGTGCCGCTGCCGCTGTCGGCACCGCCGTTGCACTGGTCCACCGCTGCGATCGGTGCATTGGGCCTGGCGGGCATCGTCGGTGCGCTGCTGGCGGCCTGGGTGGGCCATTGGATGGATCGCGGTTTCGCGGTGCGCGTCAGCCTCGCCGCACTGCTGTTGATGCTGGCAGCGTGGTGGCCGCTGCTGGGGTTGCCGCACTCGCTGGGGCTGCTGTTGCTGGGTGTGGTGCTGCTGGATCTGGGCGGGCAGGCGCTGCACGTGTCCAACCAGGCACTGCTGCTGCGTGCACCGGTCGAACAGCATGGGCGCCTGGTGGCGTTGTACATGCTGTTCTACGCGGTGGGCAGCGGCGCCGGTGCAGCTGCCGGCACCTGGGTGCAGGCACGCCACGGTTGGAACGCGGTATGCCTGCTGGGTGCCGGCATCGCGGCGTTGGCGCTGCTGTGGTGGGCGCGCGGGCGCCTGCGCCGCTAGCCGTGCGGCGGCTTACTTCACCTGGCGGCAGTCGCGCAGGTGGATGTGGCCGGTGTCGATGTTGTCGACCACGCCTTCCAGCTTCACCCAGTCTTCCAGCCGCAGGGTGGCACCCAGGGCGCGCTGGTCGTTGGCCAGTGCGCAGTGCACGGTGAAGTTGGCGTTGTTGTCACCGGATGACTGGCGCCCACCGATGCCACCGATGCCCTTCATCTTGGTCACCAGGTAGCCGACTTCGAAGGTCTTGTTGATGTTGTTGGCCTGGGCGGTATACACCTGCCCATCGATGATGAAGCGGCGCCCGAAATACTTCACGAACATCGGCTGGTACAGCGAATCGGTATCCGGCAGCGGGCCATCGGAAAACAGATTCTTCAGCGGCATCGTGTTGATGTTGCGCTGCAGTTTCTTCGCTTCCTTGCCCAGCACGGTGGACATGCCCACGGCAGTAGCCGGGGTCGGCTTGTCAAAGCCGCTGGAAATGCGCACCGCCTCGGCGATGGCCTCGCCTTCCTTGCCGGTCTTGAGCTGGTTCAGCCAGCCGCAGAACGCGCCGCGCACGTCCTCATCCTTGGCTGTCTGCCCACGGGCAAGTTTGGTGCCGAGCAGCACGGTGCCCTTGTTGCTGATGGACACCGCCGTCACCAGCGGCACCTTCAGATCCGTCTGCATGATGTACATCTGGCCTTCGGTCTCGGTGATGACATCACCGCTGACGAAGTTGTTGCCTTCATCCAGCGCCAGTTTGCGCAGCTGGCCGAGGCCGCTGCTGGGCTTCAGGCCGGGGATGGTGACTTCGGTGAGGTAAGTCTGGCCGTTGCGCGGGTCACCGACCGACTTGAAGTTCTGTTCGCAGGTGGCCGCCGTGGCGCTGGCGGCGGCACCCAGGGCGCACGCAGCGGCGAGGGTGACGGGGAGAGTCCTTCTGTTCCACATGTGGCCGGTTCCTTGTGCTGGCAGTTCCATCTGGAGGCCGCGGCGTCCGGCGGCCCGCCCCGGGGTGGCGGGGATGCCGGCCATCATAAAGCGCTTGGCGTGACAGGCAAAACGACGCCTGGCCGCGCGCCGTGGCTCCGTCGCTGCAATGTTATAAACAGCGTAATAGTCTCCCGCGGCCACTGCGCGTAGCCTGACCGCATTGCACAGGAGCTTTGCCATGGGCCACGACCACGACCACCTGCCATCGGAAATCCGCCACGAGAAACCATTGTGGTGGGCGCTTGGCCTGACCACCACGTTCCTCGTGGTGGAAGTGGTGGGTGCCTTCTGGACCAACAGCCTGGCCCTGCTGTCCGATGCCGCGCACATGGCCACCGATACGCTGGCCCTGATGATCGCGCTGGTTGCGGTGCGGCTGAGCCGGCGCCCGCCGGATGCACGACGCACCTACGGCTATGCCCGCCTGGAAGCGCTGGGCGCGATGATCAACGGCGCGATGCTGTTCGTGGTGGCCGGCTACATCCTGTGGGAAGCCATCGCGCGCTTCCGCCAGCCGCAGGAAATCGCCTCCACCGGCATGCTGGTGATAGCGGCTTTCGGCCTGGTCATCAACCTCATTTCCATGCGGCTGCTGCAGGCCGGCAGTGGTGAAAGCCTCAACGTGAAAGGCGCCTACCTGGAAGTGTGGGCTGACATGCTGGGCTCGGTGGCGGTGATCGTCGGCGCGCTGCTGATCCGCTGGACCGGCTGGAAGCCGATCGACCCGATCCTGGCCGTGCTGATCGGCCTGTGGGTGCTGCCGCGCACCTGGGTGCTGATGCGCGAAGCGATCAACGTGCTGCTGGAAGGCGTGCCCAAGGGCACCGACGTGGCCAAGGTGCGCGCGGGGTTGACCGCGCATGCCGCCGTGCTCGATGTACACGATCTGCACGTTTGGGCCCTGGCATCGAGCACCCCGGCACTGACCGCGCACGTGGTGATGCGTGATGGTACCGACCCCGATGCGCTGCGCCGCGAACTGGGTGCACGCCTGCACGAAGAATTCGACATCGACCACGTGACCCTGCAGATCGAGGCGGATCATTGCGGCGAAGCGTGCGGGCAGCCGGTGAAGCACGCGCATGATCATGACCATGACCATGATGTGCAGGGCCATCATGGCCACGTGCATCGGTAGCAGGTCCTGGCTGGGTCGCGTCGGCTGCTCTTTGCGGGAAACCCTGGAAATCCCGCGCTGCGCGCGATAGTCGACTAGCAGTCGACTCTACCCTCGTCGCGGCGCGAAGCCAGCCGGTCGGCCAGCCGCGTCGGCTCGGGCAGCCGATAGCCGCGCAGCGTGCGCTGCACCCAGGCCAGCGCGGTATCGGCGCTGACCCGGTGCCCGCCAGCCACGAACAGCGGCTTGCAGCGGACCTTGCTGCGCAGCACCCAGCCAAGCTGCTCGTCGCCGTACAGCAACGGCGTGTGTGCGCCGGTTTCTGCACCGGGCTCTTCAAAGCGCCCCACCAGCTTCGACTTGGCTACGCCGATAGTGGGCAGGTCGGTCACCACGCCCAGGTGTGACGCCACGCCCAGCCGCCGCGGGTGGCTGATGCCATGGCCATCGACGAACACCAGGTCCGGCGTGCGCGGCAGCTGTGCCAACGCGGCCAGCAGGGCCGGCAGTTCGCGGAAGCTGAGCAGGCCGGGGATGTAGGGCATCACCGTGGGAATGCGGGCGATCTCCCGCGCCACCGGCTGCAGGGTGCGGGCATCCAGCAACACCGCTGCGGCGCGGGTGGTGGCGCCGTCATCCTCGAAGCCCACGTCCAGCCCGGCCAGCCAGCGCGGCTTGACCGGCAGGCGGTCCTGGCGCTCCACGCGGCTGGCCAGCTGCAGCTGCTGTTCGCGGGCGGCGGCGACGCTGCCTTGCCAATGGCCCGGATCGATCACGGTCTTCATCGCCCGCAGCGTGGCATGGCCGCTGCCACGGCGCGGTGAGCGCGGGCGGGGCTACAATGTCCGCCTGCCTTTCCTCGCGTTGGAGATCCTGCAGTGACCCGTAAACTCGTACTGTTGCGCCACGGCCAGAGCCAGTGGAACCTGGACAACCGCTTCACCGGCTGGGTTGATGTCGATCTGACCGACCAGGGCCGCAGCGAAGCCGCCAACGCCGGCCGCCTGATGCGCAAAGAAGGCCTGCAGTTCGACGTCGCCCACACCTCGGTGCTCAAGCGCGCCATCCACACCCTGCAGGGTGCGCTGGCCGAACTGGGCCAGGACTGGCTGCCGGTAAACAAGTCCTGGCGCCTCAATGAACGCCATTACGGCGGCCTGCAGGGCCTGGACAAGGCCGAGACCGCTGCCAAGCACGGCGAGGACCAGGTCAAGGTGTGGCGTCGTTCCTACGACATCCCGCCGCCGCCGATGGAGCTGGAAGACCCGGGCCACCCGATCCACGACCGTCGTTACGCCGGCCTGGACCGCAACGCACTGCCGGGCACCGAATCGCTGGCGACCACGCTCGACCGCGTGCTGCCGTACTGGCACGACGCCATCGCGCCGCAGCTGAAGGATGGCAAGACCGTTATGGTCACCGCCCACGGCAACTCGCTGCGCGCGCTGTACAAGTACCTCAACAATGTCTCGCGCGAGGAAATCCTCGAGCTGAACATCCCGACCGGCATCCCGCTGCTGTTCGAACTGAACGACGACCTGACCGTGAAGTCGTTCCGCTACCTGGGTGACCCGGAAGCCGCCCGCAAGGCCGCTGAAGCCGTGGCCAATCAGGGCAAGGCAAAATAAGAACGAAGGGCCGGCGCAAAGCCGGCCTTTTCTTTTGTAGAGTCGAGCCATGCTCGACTGCTTTCATGTCGTGCAAAAGGCGCAGTCAAGCATGGCTCGACTCTACAGGGACAGGCCCCGTGACCTTTGCTAGACGATGCCCAGCGCTTCGCTGACGTCAACGTATGCGTAGCCATCCTCCCAGGGGTAGCGGTGATCGGCATCGGGAAGGAACATCACCACGGCATCGAGCGCTGCTTCCGGCGCGTGTCGAAGGGCCACTCCGAGGTACTCTTGGTGGAACCGGGGATCGACGCGCCTGAAGATGACGTCGTATCCCCCTGACAGGACGTCGCCATTCCTGATGCCAGGCTGTATCCGATGCCCCTCGGCGAGCAGCGCGGCGCAGGCACTGAGCAGAGCATGTGCCCTGTCACGGGGCATGTTGAAGACCATGACTTCGGGGGCCTGATGGCACTGGTTGAAGCCGATGGTGTAGGAAAAAGGAGCTTGGTCGGGGTGATCTGGTTGGACATGCAGGCAATGCCACCCGTAGCGCCGGATATGCTCGGCCACGGTCTCATCGCGGCGTGTCGGACTGTCGGCCATGTGCTTCAAACGGGTGTCGTGGGGGCGATACCTGCCAGTCTGGCATAGCGCCGCCACTGTGCGGCATGGGTGAAACCCCTCGCACCAGGGACGAATGCATCCGCAGCCCAGTCCCCCTGTGACCTTTGGCCGGTCCCCGGCACCGCCGCGCCCGCTACGCTGGACGATTCGCCGTCGGAGAGAGACTCCATGAACGTCCGCAACCTGGTCCCGCTGGGCCTGACCATCGCCATCGCTGCGTCGCTGGCTGCCTGTGGCAAGAACGAAACCGCGCCGGCCGCCACCGCCGATGCCAAGCCGGCCTTCGATCAGTCGCAGATCAAGACCCCGCTGATCTCGCTCAACAGCGCCGACCTGGATCCGTCCATCGCCGCCTGTACCGACCTCAACGGCTTCGTCAACAGCAAGTGGCTGAAGGCCAACCCGGTGCCGGGCGACCAGACCACCTGGGGCAGCTTCGAGATCCTGCGCGAGCGCTCGCTGGAAGTGCAGCACGCGCTGGTCGAGCAGGCCGCCGCCAGCCAGGCCAAGGCCGACTCGGTGGAGGCCAAGATCGGTGACATCTGGAAGACCGGTAACGACGAAGCCAAGATCGAGGCCGCCGGCCTGACCCCGCTGCAGCCGCAGCTCGACAAGATCACCGCGCTGAACGACACGGCCGCCATCACCCAGTACCTGCGCGACAGCCAGGCCGAGGGCAAGGGCGTGCTGTTCTCGCTTTTTGCCAATGCCGACTACAAGGATTCGGCCAACGTCATCGCCTACGTCGGCCAGGGCGGCCTCGGCCTGCCGGAGAAGGGCTACTACTTCGACGACGCGCAGGCCAAGATCCGCGATGCCTACGTGGCCTACATCGCGCAGGTGCTGACCCTGTCCGGCGTGGACGCCGCACAGACCGCCGAGCAGGCCAAGGCCGTGATGGCCTTCGAAACCCGCTTGGCCAAGGCCTCGATGTCGCGCATCGAAATGCGTGACCCGGCCAAGCGCTACAACCCGCTCAGTGCCGCCGACGCCGACAAGCTGACCCCGAACTTCAGCTGGACCGCGCTGTTCGACACCCTGAAGGTGCCGGCCGCGCAGAAGTTCTCGCTGGCGCAGCCGGGTTTCTTCGGTGAGATGGACAAGATGCTGGCCGACGTGCCGGCCAGCACCTGGCAGGCCTACCTGCGCTTCCACACCGTGGATGACGCATCGCCGTACCTGAGCAGCCAGTTCGAGAAGGCCAACTTCGACTTCTACGGCACCACCCTGCGTGGCCAGAAGGAAATGCAGCCGCGCTGGAAGCGCGTGCTGGAATCGGTGAACGGCGGCATGGGCGAAGCCCTGGGCCAGCTGTACGTCGATGCCGTGTTCCCGGCTGAATCCAAGGTCGCCATGCAGCACCTGGTGGAAAACCTGTCGCAGGCGCTGAAGGCGCGCCTGGAGCAGCTGCCGTGGATGGGCGAGGAAACGAAGAAGAAGGCACTGGAAAAGTGGGCCAGCTTCACCCCGAAGATCGGTTACCCGGACAAGTGGCGTGACTGGGCGGGCCTGCAGACCAACGGTGACAGCTACCTGGGCAACATGCAGGCGGCGCGTGCGTTCAACTACCGCTACATGCTGGACAAGATCGGCAAGCCGGTGGACAAGACCGAGTGGGGCATGACCCCGCAGACCGTCAACGCCTACTACAACGCCACCAAGAACGAGATCGTGTTCCCGGCCGCCATCCTGCAGGCGCCGTTCTTCGACGCCAAGGCCGACCCGGCGCTGAACTACGGCGGCATCGGTGCGGTCATCGGCCACGAGATGATGCACGGCTACGACGACTCGGGCAGCCAGTTCGCCGCCAACGGCAACTTCGACAACTGGTGGACCGACGGTGACCGCAAGGCCTTCACCGGGCGTACTGACAAGCTGGTCGCGCAGTTCGACGGCTATGAGTCGGTGCCGGGCGTGTTCGTGAAGGGCAAGCTGACCCTGGGCGAGAATATCGGTGACCTGGGCGGCCTGACCGTGGCGTACGACGCGCTGCAGATGGCCCTGAAGGAAGACCCGAAGGCCAACGTCGAAGTCGACGGCCACAGCCAGGACCAGCGCTTCTTCATGAACTGGGCCACCGTGTGGCGCCGCAACTTCACCGATGGCGAGCTGCGCGTGCGCCTGAACACCGATCCGCATGCACCGGCCAACTTCCGCGCCAACGGTGCACCGTCGAACATGCCGTCCTACGCCGCTGCGTTCCAGTGCAAGGCCGGTGATGCGATGGTGCGCGCCGACGACAAGCGCGTGGTGATCTGGTAATCGCCACGGCGGTTGTCTGAGTGCAGAAGGCCCCGCGAAAGCGGGGCCTTTTTTGCTGTGGTGGGCCGGGAGGTCGACGCTACCCGGCCAGCATGTCGCGGAAACGCCTCAGCACGTACGGGTCAATCAACCCGCCGGCCTGCTCATCGAGGATGCGCAGCACCGCATCATGCTCCATCGCCTGGCGGTAGGGGCGGGCGCTGGTCATCGCGTCGTAGGCGTCGACCACGGTGAGGATGCGTGCGCCCAGCGGGATCGACTCGCCGTGCAGGCCATCGGGGTAGCCGCTGCCGTCGTGGGCTTCGTGATGGGCGCGGATCAGCCGCGCCACCGGCACCGCATCGCTGCGGCCGGTGGCCAGGAAGATGTGTTCGCCGCGCACCGGGTGCTCGCGCATGATCGCGCGATCCTCGTCGGTGTGCCGGCGCGGGCTCAGCAGCACGTCATCGGGGATGCCGATCTTGCCGATGTCGTGGAAGCGCGCGGCCAGGCCGACGTGCGCGCGGCTGTCGTTGTCCATGTCGCAGTGGACGGCCAGGCGCTGCGCGAGCAGGCCGACGCGGTCGCAGTGATGGCGGGTGTAGGCATCGCGCATCTGCAGCGACATCGACAGTGCATCGACCAGGCAGGCATCGGTGTGCAGCAGATCGGGAGGGTTGGAATCAAGCATGGGGTGGCGCCGCCTTGGCACGCAGAAACAACAAGGCCCGCGTCTGCGGGCCCGGATGGGGTGGGGTGGTGCATAGGGTAACGCGTGCGCCGGGGTCAGCGCAGCGCCAGGGTCAGCAGCAGCGCACGGGCCGCGTTGAAGCGGTCCTCCGGCAACGGCAGCGGGTGCTTGATGCGCAGCTTGTCCGGCCCTTCCATGGCATACAGGTTGGGCTGCTTCTGGATCAGCTGGATCACCGCCATCGGGTCGATGTTCGGCCTGGATTCGAACACGATGCGGCCGCCGTTCTCGCCCAGGTCCAGCTTGCGGATGCCCAGGGTGTTGGCCTGCAGCTTGAGTTCGGCAATGGCGAAAAGGTGCTTGGCCGCATCCGGCAGCAGGCCGAAGCGGTCGATCATCTCCACCTGCAGCTCGCGCAGTGCCTCGCTGTCACGCGCGCTGGAAATGCGCTTGTACAGGGTCAGGCGGGTGTGCACGTCCGGCAGGTAGTCTTCCGGGATCAGCGCCGGCACATGCAGTTCCACTTCGGCACCGCGTACTTCCTCGCCGGCATCCAGGTCGGGCAGCTTGCCCTGCTTGATGCTGCGCACCGCGCGCTCCAGCAGCTCGGTGTAAAGGCTGAAGCCCACTTCGGCCATCTGCCCGCTCTGGTCCTCGCCCAGCAGTTCGCCGGCACCGCGGATTTCCAGATCGTGCGTGGCCAGGGTGAAGCCGGCACCGAGTTCGTCCATCGAGGCGATCGCTTCCAGGCGCTTTTCCGCATCCGGGGTGATCGAGCGACGGTCCGGCGCCACCAGGTAGGCATACGCACGGTGGTGCGAACGACCGACGCGGCCGCGCAGCTGGTGCAGCTGGGCCAGGCCGAAGCGGTCGGCGCGGTTGATGATGATGGTGTTGGCGTTGGGGATGTCGATGCCCGATTCGATGATCGTGGTCGACAGCAGCACGTTGAAGCGCTGCTTCTGGAAATCCAGCATCACCTTTTCCAGCTCGCGCTCGGGCATCTGCCCGTGGGCAATGCCGATGCGTGCTTCCGGCACCAGCTCGGACAGCTCGCGCTGCATGCGGCCGATGCTTTCCACGTCGTTGTGCAGGAAGTACAGCTGGCCACCACGCGCCAGCTCGCGCTGGAAGGCTTCGCGCAGCAGCGCGTCGTCCCACTGGGTGATGAAGGTCTGCACCGCCAGCCGGTTCGGCGGCGGGGTGGCGATGATCGACAGGTCGCGCAGGCCGGCCATCGCCATGTTCAACGTACGCGGGATCGGCGTGGCGGTCAGGGTCAGCAGGTGCACGTTGGCGCGCAGCGCCTTCAGTGCCTCCTTCTGGCGCACGCCGAAACGCTGCTCCTCGTCGACGATGACCATGCCCAGGTCCTTGAACTTCACGTCCGGCTGCAGCAGGCGATGGGTACCGACGATGACGTCGATGGTGCCGGCGGCGACCTTCTCCAGTTCGGCCTTGATTTCCTTGGTGCTCTTGAAGCGCGACAGCACTTCCACCTTCAGCGGGTAATCGGCGAAGCGGTCGCGGAAATTGCGGTAGTGCTGCTCGGCCAGCAGCGTGGTCGGCACCAGCACCGCCACCTGCTTGCCGGCGCTGGCCGCGGCAAACGCCGCGCGCACGGCCACTTCGGTCTTGCCGAAGCCGACGTCGCCGCAGACCACGCGGTCCATCGGCTGGCTGCTGGCCAGGTCGCGCAGGGTCGCGTCGATGGCGGCCAGCTGGTCGGGGGTTTCCTCGAACGGGAAGCCGGCGGCGAACGGTTCGTACATCGCGCGGTCCACCTGCAGCGCCAGGCCGGCACGCGCCTGGCGGCGGGCCTGGATCTCCAGCAGCTCGGCGGCCACGTCGCGCACCTTCTCGGCGGCCTTGCGCTTGGCCTTGGTCCACTGCTCGCCACCCAGCGAATGCAGCGGCGCGGTTTCCGCCGATGCGCCCGAATAGCGGCTGATCAGGTGCAGCTGGGCCACCGGCACGTACAGGCGGTCGCCCTTGGCGTATTCGATTTCCAGGAACTCGCCGGGCATGCCGCCGACGTCCATCGCAATCAGGCCACGGTAACGGCCTACGCCATGGTCTTCGTGCACGATCGGCGCGCCTTCGGTCAGCTCGCCGAGGTCGCGGATGATGGCTTCCGGCTCGCGGCCGGCACGGCGCGTGCGGCGGGTGCTGCCGGCGCGCTCGGGGAACAGCTGGCGCTCGGTGAGTACCGCGATGCGCGGCTCATCCAGCGCGAAGCCGTCTTCCAGCGGCGCCACGGTAATTGCGAAGCGCGCATCGTCGGCGAGGAAGCTGGGCAGGTCGGCCACCACCGGTGGCTTCAGCTCGGCGGCCTGCAGGACTTCCAGCAGGGCTTCGCGGCGGCCCGGTGAATCAGCGGCGATCAGCACCCGGCCCGGGTAGTGGCCGAGGAAGGACTTCAGTGCATCGCCGGCCGGTGCTTCGCGTGCGGCCACCGGCAGCGGCGGCAGCGGCTGGTCACCCAGCGCATGCGCATCGGCGATGCGTGCGTGCTCGGGTGCCCACACCTCGATGCGCGCGGCATCGTTCAAGCGTTCGCGCAGCAGTTCCGGCGACAGGTACAGCGCCGACGGCGGCAGCAGCGGCCGTTCCACATCGTGGCGGCGCTGTTCGTAACGGTCACCAGTCTGCGCCCAGAAGGCGACGGCCGCTTCATCCGCACCGGTGCACACCACCGGCAGGCTGCCGGCGGGCAGGTAGTCGAACAGGGTGGCGGTGCGGTCGAAGAACAGCGGCAGGTAGTACTCGATGCCGGCCGGGGCCAGCCCGGATTTCAGATCCTGGTACAGCGAGCTGCGCCGGGTATCGACATCGAAGCGCTCGCGCAGCGTGCCCAGCACGCGGGCGATGCTGGCATCGTCCATCGGCACTTCGCGGCCAGGCAGCATGTGCACCGACTCGACCTTGTCCAGCGAGCGCTGGCTTTCCGGATCGAAGGCGCGGATCGAATCGATGTCCTCGTCCAGCAGTTCCACCCGCAGCGGCTCGTCGGCGCCCATCGGGAACACGTCGAGCAGGCCACCACGCACGGCGAAATCGCCCGGGTCCATCACCTGCGGCACGTTGCGGTAGCCGGCGCTTTCCAGGCGCCGCTTCTCGGCCTCCAGGTCCAGGCGCTGGCCGACCTTCAGGTCGAAGCTGCCACCGATGACGTAGCTGCGCGGAGCCAGCTGCTGCAGCACCGTCTGCACCGGCACAACCACCAGGCCGCGCTTGAGCGTGGGCAGGCGGTGCAGGGCGGCCAGGCGCTGCGAAATGATGTCCGGGTGCGGGCTGAAGCGGTCGTAGGGCAGCGTTTCCCAATCGGGGAACGCCACCACCGGCAGGTCCGGATCGGTGCCGATCAGGGTCTGCAGGTCGGCTTCGAGCTGGTTGGCGCCGTGGTTGTCACGGGCGATCACCAGCAGCGGCGCGTCGTGCGCGCGCGCGGCCTGGACCAGGTACCAGGCCAGGGCGGTCGGCGAGGCGGGGGCGCGCCACCAGGCGCGGAGCTGGCCGGCGCGAGGCAACGGCGGGGCGGGGTATGAGGTACGCGACATGGACCGCCGATCTTAGCAGAAGGGTTTGTCGCGACCGTGTGCGCAAGTAGAGTCGAGCTTGCTCGACTGCCGGTGAATCTGCGCCGGCCAGCGGCCGGCGCTACCTCAGTTGTCCAGTTCCAGCACCATGCGCACCAGGCCATCGGCGCCATTGGGGTGCGGCACCGGCTTGAAGCCCAGCGAGGCGGCCAGCTGCTTCATCGGCTCGTTCTCGGCGGCCACGTCGCCATACAGGCGGTCCAGGTACTTGCCTCGGCCCCATTTCACCAGCTTGCGCATCAGCTGGCGGCCCAGGCCCTGGCCGATCAGAAAGCGGCTGATCAGGATCGCGTACTCGGCTTCACGGGTGCCGGGGATGATCGAGGCACGCGCGACCGCGCCCACCACCGCTTCACCGGCAGGCAGCGATTCAGCGGCTACCAGGGTGATTTCGGTCTTCGGGTTGGGGTGGGTCAGGCGCTGGGTGGTGTCCGGCGAAAGCTCGGTCACCGACTGCAGGAAACGGTCACGGATTTCTTCCGGCCCGAAGAGGCTGAAGGCGGCCTGCAGCGGCGCGCCGTCTTCCGGGCGGATGGGGCGGATCAGCAGCTCGTGGCCGCTGGGAGCCTTGAAGATCTCATGCCAGGGCGGCATGCGGTTGCGAGTGGCCATACCGGGTGATTCCTTGGTGGTCCATCGATTGTGGCATCACCGGGGCTGCATTCCGTGAACGAAAGGCTCACGGGCGTACAGCCTCGTGAAGGCGGCAGATCGTCGCCCGATCGACGCTTGCGCGTGGGCTATTCGGCCGCCTTGAGCCAATCCAGCCGGGTGGTGGCACCCGGCTCGCCCAAGTGCTGGCGCAGCGCCGGCAGGGCCGGGCCGACCACCCGGTCGAACTGCCAGGGGGCATTGAGCAGCAGCATGCCGCTGCCGTTGAGGCGCAGCGGGGAGTCGTCCGGACGCACCAGGAACTCGATGGTCATGGCCGATTTCACCGGCAGGGCAGCCGCCTTGCGCAGGAAATGCAGGATGGTGCGGCGCTGCTTGATCGGGAACCAGACCGCGCAGGTGGCCTGCGGCCAGCGCGCCAGGGTCTCGGCCAGGGCGGCCAGGATGGCCTGGTACTCGGCATCCTGTGCCTCGTACGGCGGGTCGATCAGGACCAGGCCACGGCCGATCTTGCTGCCGTTGACCTTCGGCGGCAGCTGCGAACGCAGCAGCGCGTAGCCATCGCCCTGGTGCACGCCCACGCGGTTGTCGTGGGCAAACAGCGCCTTCAACTGGGCCGCTTCGTCGTCCTGCAGCTCGCAGACCGCCATCCGGTCCTGCGCGCGCATGGCCTGGGCACTCAGCAGCGGCGAGCCCGGGTAGGTGATCATCGCGCCCACCGGGTTGTCGGCCTGCACGGCCTTCAGGTACCGCTCGATGACCTCCGGCAGCTTGGGCTGGGCCATCAGGCGCATGATGCCGTCTTCGGCCTCCAGGGTCTTGCGGCCCTCTTCGCTGGCCAGCAGGTAACGGCCGGCACCGCCATGGGTGTCGAGCACGAAGAACGGGCTGTCCTTGCGCTTGAAGCTGTCGATCAGGGCCAGCTGCACGATGTGCTTGAGGACATCGGCATGGTTGCCGGCATGGAAGGCGTGGCGATAGTTCATGGGCGGCAGTGTACGGGGCGGCGGCCGCAGCGGCTATGCTGCGCGCCATGACAGCCCCCGTTGCCCAGGTCCTGGTAGTCGAGGACGAAGCCGCCATCGCCGAAACCGTGCTGTATGCCTTGCGCAGCGAAGGCTACGCGGCCAGCCACTGCCTGCTCGGCGGGCAGGCCCTGCAGCGCCTGCAGGAGGGCGATGTGGACGTGGTGGTGCTGGACGTGGGCCTGCCCGACCTCAGCGGCTTCGAGGTGTGCCGCCGGCTGCGCGCTCTACCGGGGCCGCAGGCGCAGGTGCCGGTGATCTTCCTGACCGCCCGCAACGATGAGCTGGACCGCGTGCTGGGCCTGGAACTGGGCGCCGACGATTACATGGCCAAGCCCTTCTCACCGCGCGAGCTGGTGGCCCGGGTACGCGCCCGGCTGCGTCGGGTGGCGCCGACCGCCCCGGCCGTGGCGGCGGTCGAGCCTGGCTGGCGCGAGCACGGTGCCTTCGCCATCGACCGCGAGGGCCGGCGCATCCGTTACCGAGGCCACGCCCTGGACCTGACCCGCTACGAATACGCCCTGCTGGAAGCGCTGCTGCAGCGCCCCGGCGCCATCCTCAGCCGCGCCCAGCTGATGGACCGCGGCTGGGACAGCAGCGCCGACAGTACCGACCGCACCGTCGATACCCACGTCAAGACGCTGCGCGCCAAGCTGCGTGCCGCCGGTGCCAGCGACGACCCGATCCGCACCCATCGTGGCCTGGGCTACGCGCTGGAGACCTGAGCCATGCGCCTGGTACTGAAGCTGTTCCTGGGCTTCTTCCTGATCACCGGCATCGCCGCCTTCTTCGTCATGCGCGTGTTCGTCAACGAGGTGAAGCCGGGCGTGCGCCAGGCGATGGAATCGACCCTGGTCGATGCGGCCAACGTGCTCGCCGAAATGGCCGCCGCCGACGTCAAGGCCGGCACGATCGGCAATGGCAGCTTCACCCGCAACCTGGCCAAGGCCCGCCAGCGCGATCTGAAGGCGATGGTCTGGCGCTTCCCAAAGCGTTCGCTCGATTACCGGGTAACCATCACCGATGCGCGCGGCATCGTCATCTACGATTCGCTGGGCCGCGACGTCGGCCGCGACAATTCGCGCTGGAACGATGTCTACCGCACGCTGCGCGGCGAGTACGGCGCGCGCTCCAGCCCGGAAGTGCCCGGCAGCGAGGGCGACACGGTGATGCACGTGGCCGCGCCGGTCTATGATCCCGCCGATGGCCACACCCTCATCGGCGTGCTGAGCCTGGCCCAGCCCAACCGCAGCATCGATCCGTTCATTGCCGCCAGCCAGCGCGCCATCATGGAGCGAGGGGCGTGGCTGATCGGCCTGTCCGCGCTGGTCGGCGTGCTGGTGACGATGTGGCTGACCACTGGCCTCGGCCAGCTCAGCCGCTATGCACGCGCGGTCACCGCCGGCGAGCCGGTGCCGCCGCCGCGACGCCGCCGCGATGAGATCGGCGATCTCGGTCAGGCCCTGGAAACCATGCGCCGCAAGCTGGAAGGCAAGGCCTACGTCGAGCAGTACGTGCAGTCGCTGACCCATGAGATGAAGAGCCCGCTGGCCGCCATCCGCGGTGCCGCCGAGCTGCTGCAGGAACCGATGCCCGATGCCGACCGCGCGCATTTCGCGCGCAGCATCGTCGACCAGCAGGAGCGGTTGACCGAGACCATCGACAAGCTGCTGGCGCTGGCCGAAGTGGAACAGCATGGCTGGCTGCAGACCCGCGACCCGATCGCGCCGGCCACGCTGCTGGACGATGCCGCGGCCGCCGCGCAGGTGCGTGCACAGGCAGCCGGTGTAGTGGTGCGGATCGGTGCGGTGCCCGACCTGCGCGTGCACGGCGATGCCTATCTGCTGCGGCAGGCGCTGCAGAACCTGATCGACAATGCGGTGGCGTTCTCGGCGCCCGGCGGCGAGGTCGAGCTGGAGGCGGTGGCCGATGGCCAGGGCGTGTGCCTGCACGTGGCCGACCGTGGCGCGGGCGTGCCCGAGTACGCGCGTGACCGGGTGTTCGAGCGCTTCTATTCGCTGGCGCGGCCCGGCAGTGGCCGGCGCAGCTCCGGCCTTGGCCTGCCGTTCGTGCAGGAAGTGGCGCGCCTGCACGATGGCCGCGCCAGCCTCGAGCCGCGGCCCGGCGGCGGCACGGTCGCAAGCCTGTGGCTGCCGCTGGGTGCACTGGCGCAGCGCGCCCGTCGCTGACTTCACATTCGCTTCAAATTCGCCACAAACCCTGCTCACCGCCGCCGTCCATCCTGCAGTCCTCTCCAACGAGGACGGACGATGAAATCCCTGAAGATGCTGTTGCGGTTCGCCATCGTCGGCGGACTGATCCTGCTGCTGCTGATCCCGCTGACGATGATCCGCGGCGTCATCAACGAACGCAGCGCGTACCGCGACGAGGCCTTCGCGCGGGTGGCCGACAACCGCGCGGGTGCGCAGCGCCTGGTCGGCCCGGTGCGGGTGGTGCCGTGGGTGGAACGCCGGCAGGTCGAGGTGGTCGACGCCAAGGGCAACAAGAAGACCGAGGAGCAGGTGACCGAAGGCCACTGGCTGCAGATGCCGGCCTCGCTGGAGGTGGGCGGCGAGATGCTGCCGAGCCAGCGCGAGATCGGTCTGTTCAAGGTGCCTGTCTACAGCTGGAACGGCCAGTTGAAGGCGACCTTCGCGGCCGACGATTACCCGGTGAAGCCCGGCCGCAGCTATGGCCAGCCGTACGTGGTGCTGGGCGTGTCCGATGCGCGTGGCCTGGTCGGCACGCCGGACCTGCGCGTGGATGGCAAACAGGTGCGGCTGCTGCCGGGTGTCGGCGCGGCCAGCGAGGTCGGCCGTGGCCTGCATGCGCCGGTGGCCGGTTTCGCCGAGAGCCACGGCGGCACCCTGGCCGGCAGCAGCATCGAACTGGACCTGCGTCTGGACGGCAGCCGCGCGCTGTCGGTGGTGCCGGTGGGTGATGACACCCGGATCGCCCTGCGCTCGAACTGGCCGCACCCGTCCTTCAGCGGTGCGTTCCTGCCCAACGAACGCCGGGTCGATGCGCAGGGCTTCAACGCGCAGTGGGCGGTCTCCTCGCTGGCCTCGGATGCACAGGCGCAGCTGCGCCGTGACGGTGCGATGGATTCGCAGGCGGTGACCGTGTCGCTGGTCGATCCGGTCGACACCTATACCCAGGCCGACCGCGCTTCGAAGTACGGCATCCTGTTCGTGGTGCTGACCTTCGTCGGCTTCATCCTGTTCGAACTGATCAAGTCGCTGCGCATCCACCCGCTGCAGTACCTGATGGTCGGCCTGGCGCTGGCGATCTTCTTCCTGCTGCTGATCAGCCTGTCCGAGCACATCACCTTCTGGAAGGCCTACCTGGTCTCGGCCGTGGCCTGCATCGGCCTGCAGGCGGTGTACCTCGCCCATGTGCTGGGCCACTGGAAGCGCGGCCTCGGCTTCGCCGCGCTGCTGACCCTGCTGTACGGCGCGCTGTATGGCCTGCTGGTCTCGGAAAACAACGCGCTGCTGATGGGGTCGCTGCTGCTGTTCGTGATCCTGGCGCTGGCGATGTGGGTGACCCGGCGGGTCGACTGGTACGCGCTGGGCGCGGAACTGAAGTAAGGAGCACGCCATGGGCTGGCGCCAGGGATTGTGGCAACGGGCACGGCAGGGCGTTCCGACGCTGCTGGAAGTGGATGCACTGCTGCAGGCACATGGCGTGCTGGCGGCCCTGCCGGGGGCACGGATCGCCCCCGGCCTGGTCCGCTTCCAGCTGGCCGCGGTGACCTGTGAGGGATTGCAGCGCAAGGGGCTGGACTGGCTGGTCGGCGCGCGGCAGGGACGCGGCGCGCTGGCCGGGCGGGTGCCGCGCTACCGGCCATGGAAGGCCGGCGCGGCGGCGCTGTCGGAGATCGGCATCGACGGCCTGCCGCCGGATTGGCCCGCGCATGCCGCGGTGTACGGCTGCAGCAGCGTCGACCAGCGCCACTGGCTGTTGCTGCTGCCGGAGCGCGCGCAGCTGTGGTTGGGGTGGCGTGGGTGATCGCGGTGCGGCCCATGACCGATGGGACGGGGGCGCCGCGCTGCTGCTGGCTAGACTCGATGGGTTGACGATCGAGCCGAAGGGCAGGGGTGTGGCGTGTTGAAATGGAACGGGCTGAAGTGGGGCGCGCTGAAGTGGGGCGTGCTGGCCGCATCGCTGGCGATGGGTGGCAATGCGATGGCGCAGCAGCGCGAACCGGTGGACCTGGACATGGTCAGCCGCATCCGCCAGGAGGCCTTCCACCGTTCGCAGGTGATGGACACCTTCAGCTACCTCACCGAACGCATCGGCCCGCGCCTGACCAATTCGCCGGCAATGGGCCGCGCCAATGCCTGGACCCGCGGCAAGTTCAGCGAATGGAAGCTGGACAACGTGCACGACGAAGCCTTCGATGATTTCGGCCGCGGCTGGGAATTCACCTCGGCCAGCGTGGAAATGCTGGGCGACCGCGTGCAGCCGCTGCACGCCCTGCCCAAGGCGTGGACGCCCGGCACCCGCGGCCCGGTCGAGGGCGAGCTGGTGCACGTGGAGATCAAGAAGCCCGAGGACATCGAGCAGTACCGCGGCAAGCTGCGCGGCAAGATCCTGCTGCTGGGCGAGGCGCGCGAGTACAAGCGCGGCACCGAGCCGGACTCGCACAGGCACGACGCCACCTCGCTGGAAGGCCTGCAGGAATTCACACTGCCCAAGGACGTGGCCGCCGAGCGGGCCAAGCGGGTGAAGGAATACAAGGAACGCCAGGAGCTGGCCGCCAAGGTCAACGCCTTCTTCGTCGAAGAGGGCGCGCTGGCCTCGATCAGCATCAGCAGCTGGGACAACGGCATCATCCGCGTCGCCGGTGGTGGTTCGCGCAAGGCCGGCGAATCGGTGGGCATCCCGGAACTGGCGATGATCGCCGAGCACTTCAACCCGCTGGTGCGCGCGCTGGACGCCAAGCAGCCGGTACGCCTGCGCGTGGACGTGGCTGCGCGCTTCACCGACGAGGCCGACCAGCCCGGCTACAACACGCTGGCCGAGATCCGCGGCAGCAGCAAGCCCGACGAAGTGGTGATGATCGGCGCCCATCTGGATTCCTGGCACAGCGGCACCGGCGCGGCTGACAACGCCGCCGGCGTGGCGGTGATGATGGAGGCGATGCGCATCCTCAAGGCCACCGGCGCCAAGCCGAAGCGGACCATCCGCGTGGCGTTGTGGAGCGGCGAGGAGCAGGGCCTGATCGGCTCGCAGGCCTATGTGGCCAGGCACTTCGGTCGTTTCCCCGAACCCACCGACCCGGCCCAGAAGACGCTGCCGGCGTCGCTGCGCGACCCGACCGGTGCCCTGCAGAAGACCCGCGATTACGGCAGGTTCCAGGTCTACTTCAACATGGACAACGGCTCCGGCCGGTTCCGGGGCATCTACGCCCAGGAAAACCTGGCGGCGATGCCGATCTTCGAAGCCTGGCTGGCCCCGTTCCATGACGTGGGCGCCACCACCGTGGCCACCCGCAACACCGGCAGCACCGACCACATCAGCTTCGACCGCATCGGCCTGCCGGGCTTCCAGTTCATCCAGGACCGCCTGGACTACTTCACCAACGTCCACCACAGCCACCTGGACACCTGGGACCACGCCGAACCGGATGACCTGAAGCAGGCCGCCGCCATCGTGGCTTCGTTCGCCTACAACGCAGCGATGCGCGAGCAGTCCTTCCCGCGCAAGGCTGAACCGTGAAAAGAGGGCACGGAGGGGATAAATCGTTTCTCCCCTCCGTCGCCGCAGATTGCATCATTCTGGGATCGAGACGATCTGGTTGATGGCCGGATCGATGGCGAACACTGCCCGGATCGATGGTTTACCGTCGAGTGTCTTTACCTGATTGGACAGACTTGCAGCCTGGAAGTAGGTCGTTCCGTCGTGCTGCATGAGCGGTCGGATATCCAACGGGTCTCTGACCGGATCTGACAGCTCTGCCAGGCACAGTTGCCGGCCGCAGCTGAAGTCCAGCACTGTGCGTTCGCGGCCTTCCTCCGACAGGCCGCTCTGGAGGTGGCTGGAAAACAGAGCGGTCGACTCGGACAGTTCCCTGTCTGTCGAAGCTGCAGCGTGCATGGCGTTGATCATGGCAGAGAAGGCGTCGGCGTCTGCTAGCAGCTCGTCAATTCGGCTCTCATCCAAGGCAGTGTCGTAAATCAGATTCGCCTCATTGGGCGCGTCACCCCGATGAAGATTCGGCAGGAGAGGCTTTGGACCCGAATGAGAGACTGTGCCGGCGAGTTCCCGCTCGGCGGCGTCTGGCGCGGTTCTTGAGGCACGGCTGGAGTTCTGCGCGGAAGGACTGTGCGGAGGGCCATTTGTCGAAAAATGCCATGCCAGTGCGCCGACCGTCACTCCAGTCATGAGTAGCCACAGAGCAGTCTTTCTTGCATTCATTTGAAGTGCTCAGGTCACTGGCCCGGTTTCTACGAGTGCTTCCCCCGGGGCGGAGGTTTTGGTTACCCAGCCGCCTTTGCTGTCCCAGACCGAGAAGCCTCCCCCCGGTCGTGTGGACACCACGCACGAGTTCTGGCAGGTGTAGTAGTGGCTGTTGATTTTGACGGTAGTTGAGGCCCTGGACTCAGATAGGCCGAAAAGACTGACAATGACCAGGCCAGCAACCCCGTATGCGGTCTTCATCGGCCAAGATCTCTGGAGGCCTTGCCGCAGGAGGCTGCCCTTGTTTGCTGTGGCGATCGCGCACGGTTGCGGCAATGCGGCATCTGATGAAAAGGATGGATGGCTCATGTAGAAACGTCCCTGCTTCGTTGAGGTATGTTCAGGTTACATTCGGGTAGGACGACGAGATACAGGACGATTTGTAATTTTAGCGGTATGCAATCCGGTAAAATCTGGAGGATTCCCGTTCCCCGAGCCCTCCATGATCTGCCGCACCCGCTTCGCCCCCAGCCCCACCGGTTACCTGCACATCGGCGGTGCCCGCACCGCGCTGTACTGCTGGCTGGAGGCCCGCCACCGCGGCGGCGAATTCGTGCTGCGCATCGAGGACACCGACCGTGAACGCAGCACCCAGGGCGCGATCGACGCGATCCTGGAGGCGATGGACTGGCTGGGCCTGGACTACGACGTCGGCCCGATCTACCAGACCGACCGCGTCGCCCGTTACCTGGAAGTGGCCGAGCAGCTGGTGGCCGACGGCAAGGCGTACTACGCCTACGAGACCCGCGAAGAGTTGGACGCGATGCGCGAGGCCGCCATGGCCAGGCAGGAAAAGCCGCGCTACAACGGCGCCGCTCGTGAGCTGGGCCTGCCGCGCAAGGACGACCCGAACCGCGTCATCCGCTTCAAGAACCCGCTCGACGGCACCGTGGTGTTTGACGACCTGATCAAGGGCCGCATCGAGATCGCCAACAGCGAGCTGGATGACATGGTCATCTTCCGCCCGGACGGCTACCCCACCTACAACTTCGCGGTGGTGGTGGACGACTGGGACATGGGCATCAGCGAGGTCATCCGCGGCGACGACCACATCAACAATACCCCGCGCCAGATCAACCTGTACGAAGGCATCGGCGCCCCGGTGCCGAAGTTCGGCCACATGCCGATGATCCTGGACGAGCAGGGTGCCAAGCTGTCCAAGCGCACCGGCGCGGCCGACGTGATGCAGTACAAGGACGCCGGCTACCTGCCCGACGCGCTGCTGAGCTACCTGGCCCGCCTGGGCTGGTCGCACGGTGACCAGGAGCTGTTCAGCCGCCAGGAACTGATCGACCTGTTCGACGTGACCAACTGCAATTCCAAGGCCTCGCGCCTGGACATGGCCAAGCTGGGCTGGGTCAACCAGCACTTCCTGAAGACCGAGGAGCCGGCCAGCATCGTGCCGCACCTGGTCTACCAGCTGGAAAAGCTGGGCCTGGACGTGGCCGCCGGCCCGGCGCCGGTGGACGTGGTGATCGCCCTGCGCGAGCGCGTGCAGACCCTGAAGGAAATGGCCGAGAAGGCCGTGGTCTGGTACCAGCCGCTGACCGAGTACGACGACGCGGCCGTGGCCAAACACTTCAAGGCCGGCGCCGATCTGCCGCTGGGCAAGGCCCGCGAACTGCTGGCGGCCCTGCCGGAATGGACCGCCGAAGCCGTGGGTGTGGCCCTGCACGACGCTGCCGCTGCCCTGGAAATGGGCATGGGCAAGGTCGCCCAGCCGTTGCGCGTGGCCATCACCGGCACCCAGGTCAGTCCTGACATTTCCCATACCGTGTACCTGGCCGGCCGCGAGCAGGCCTTGAAACGCATCGATGTGGCCATCACCAAGGTAGCAACGGCCTGAGCCCTGCCGCCCAGACCTGAACCGGAGAACGCGCATGCCCGCCAAACCAGCTTCTGCCTGTACCGCCCCGCACCACCACGTCCACGACGCATCGGATTTCGTGGCGGTGGTCGAGCGCGTCTCGCGTGAGCGCGGGCTGCGCCTGACCCCGATCCGCGCCAACGTGCTCAAGCTGATCGCCGAGGCCGGCAAGCCGGTCAAGGCCTATGAACTGCTGGAGTGGGTGCGCAACGGCAAGGGCGTGGGCGCGGATGCCCCGCCCACCGTCTACCGCGCGCTCGACTTCCTGATGGCGAACGGCTTCGTGCACAAGCTGGAATCGGTGAATGCCTTCGTGGCCTGCCACCACCCCAGCAGCGCGGCGCATTCGGTGCCGTTCCTGATCTGCAACAGTTGCCACAGCGCGGTGGAGCTGGAAGACCGCGAGATCGTCACCCAGCTGGAAAAGCGCGCCAAGGAGCTGGGTTTCCAGCCGCAGGCGCAGACCCTGGAAGTGCACGGCCTCTGCGCGCGCTGCGCCGGCTGACAGATCGGGATCCTGGGGTCAGATCCGTTTTGCCAAGGCGATAGGGAACTGACCCCGAATGACGACCGGCCCGACCTCACAGACGCTGGCGCAGCCGCTTCAACGCCACCTTGCGCGCAGCACCATTTCTTCCTCTTCCAGCGCCTGCTGCGAGCGGGGTAGTGATCGTTCCTGACCAGAAGCAGTCGAGCATGGCTCGACTCTACAAAAACAAAGCGGAGCCGCAGGCCCCGCTTTTGATTCTATTCCTTTGATTCACGTGGCTGATGCGCACGGAGAATGTCCGGGGCCGGCCCTGCGCAGCCCACCCACCCGGCCCATCCAGCAATCCCACCGCAACGATCAGCCACGAGGGGCTCCGCCGTTCGCCGCCTACGGCGAAGCCGCGCGGTTGGGCAGCAAGAGCAATCGACCAACGGTCGACTCTACCGCGCAGGCGCAGGCTCCGCCGCCGTATCCACCCGCGCGATCACCGACATCCCCGGCCGCAGCCGCGCCGCCAGCTCCTGCCCCGGATCAATCGAAATCCGGATCGGGAGCCGCTGCACCACCTTCGTGAAGTTGCCGCTCGCATTGTCCGGGCGCAGCACGCTGAACTCCGAACCGGTGGCCGGCGCGATCTGCTCCACGTGGCCGTGCAGGCGCTGGCCCTTGAACGCATCCACCGAGAACGTCACCGGCTGGCCGATGCGCATCTGCCAGGTCTGGCCTTCCTTGTAGTTGGCCACCACCCACTGCGCCTCCGGCACGAGGAACAGCAGCTGCGAACCGGCTGCCACGTATTGGCCCACGCGCACGCTGGCCTCGCTGATCTGCCCGTCGCGCGGTGCGTGGATGACCGTGTTGGCCAGATCGATGCGCGCCAGTTCCAGCTGCGCTTGTGCGCTTTCCACCTGCGCCTCGAGTCCCTTGCGCGCCACCTGGGTCGACACCAGTGTTTCCTCGGCGATACGGATCTGCGCCTGCGACTGCTGCACGCTGGCTTGCGCCGATGCCTGCGCGGTGCGGAACTTGTCGCGGTCGTTGACCGAGACCAGTTGCTGCGCGGCCAGTTCTTCGTAGCGCTTGGCTTCGTTGCGCGAGCGCTGCAGCTCGGCCTGGCCGGCCGACAGCGTGGCGCGTGTCGAAGCAATCTGTGCGCGGTTCTGTGCCTGCGACTGGTCCGAGTTGGCCAATGCCGCGCGCGCGCTGTCCAGCGCCGCTTCGGCCTGCGCCACCTTCTGCGCGTAGATGCGGTCGTCGATGCGCAGCAGCGGCTCGCCTTTCTTGACGTGCTGGAAGTCCTTCACCAACACCTCGGTGACATAGCCGGCAACCTGCGGCGCCATCACCGTGATCTGCCCGCGCACGTACGCGTTGTCGGTGACCATTACGCTGCTGGTGAACGGCCACAGGTTCCAGGCACGCAGGATCAGGGCGATGCCCAGCAGCGCCACCACCACCATCACCACCACGCTGCGCGAGGTGGGCTTGAGGTATTTCGGCGCCGCTGCCGGCGCGGCGGGCGTGGGTGCAGGCGCGGCGTCGGTCGGCGGCGCTGGGCTGACGTTGTCGGGGGCGTCGCTGTCGGGGCGAGGTGGTAGCGGGGACATGGCGGCGGGCTCAGTGGGGCGGGGCGGCGGTGGCCGCAAGGGGAGGGGACGGGTGGCGCTTGTGCCATTGCTTGAGCACGGCGGTACGCAGCGACAGCAGCAGCAACCAGCACAGGAAGCCGATGGCCAGCCAGCCGCTCAAAGTGAACACATCATTGAAGGCGCGCACATTGGCCTCGCGGCGGGCCGTGATCGCCAGCTGCGCGGTTCCTTGTGCGCTGCGCAGCACCGGGTCGGTGATCTGCGCGGCGTAGATCTGCTGCTGGATGCGCAGGCGCTGCGCGACCACGGGGTCGGCCGGGTCCAGCTGGCTGGTGATGGCGCTGGAATACAGCTGCTCGCGATGCAGCTGGAAGGTGCCCAGCACCGCCGAACCGGCCAGGCCACCCAGGGTCTGGGTGATCGACAGGGTGACCAGGAAGGTGATCATGTGGTCTACGCCCTGTTTCAGCGCGGCGGAAATGCCGAGCATGATCAGCGGGCCCATGAACATGCCGGCACCGACCGAGGCCAGGAACTGGCTGATGTAGAAGTCGTGCGGCCGGTCCAGGCTGGTGCGGCTCTGGTCGAAGAAGGCGGCGGTGCCCAGCAGCAGGATGGCCATCAGCAGCTGTGCGATCAGCCGCTTCGGCCCGAAGGTGAGCGAGGCACCGGCGATGCCGACGATCACCCCGGCCAGGATCACCACGAACAGCGGGCGCATCTGGTCCGGGCCCATGCCCAGCGTGCGCATCAGGTTGACCACGCCGTAGGACTGTTCGGTGGTGAGGAAGCGCAGCAGGAACGCGCCGACGATGAAGTGCAGCACCGGCAGCGTCGACAGCCAGCGGATCTGCAGCAGCGGGTTGCGCCGGTAGTGCTCGATGACCAGTGCCGTGGTGGCCAGCGCAATCGAAGCGACCAGCGCCCAGCCCAGCCACGGCGTGTTCAACCACCAGCGTGTGTAGCCCTGCGCCAGTACCACCACCAGCAGCGCCACGGCCGGTGCGAGCAGAGTGAAGGTGAGGAAATCCAGCGGTTCGAACGCCTTGATCTGCATGCCCGGCGGCAGTTTCAGCACCACCACCGCGGCGAACGCGCACAGCGCGAGGCCGGCCTCGAACGAGTACAGCTGGTGCCACTGGCCGGTATCGACCAGCGCCGGCGAGACGATCCAGGCGAGGGGCACCGCCAGTTGCGACAGACCGACACCAATCACCAGCAGATTGCCGGTGAAGCGGCGCGGCAGCGCCTGCAGCATGTACAACGTGCCGAGCGTCGAACATGCGGCGCCGGCAAAGCCGCTTGCCGCGCGGGTCAGCATCGTGGTCTCGAAGCTGCCGACGAACAGGTGCAGCACCGCCAGCGCCGCATACAGGCCCAGACCGATCTCGGCGAACAGGCGGATGCCGTACTGCTGGCGGAACTTGAAGGCCAGCAGGTTGGCGGTGACGTTGACCATGGCATAGGCCGCCACCAGCCAGCTGCCCTGGGTGGGCGTCAGTGCGAGCTGGCCCTGCAGGAAGGGCAGGTTGGCGGTGACCAGCGCATTGCCCAGGCCGCCGGTGATGGCCACCAGCAGCGAGACCAGCGCGTAGGCCGCGCGACGGTACGGGGGGTGCCAGGGCATCGAGGCCGAACCGGGCATGGTCGGCTTCTCGTGCTCCTCCCAGTCCGGAACCGGCTTGAGATACGGCTGGACCATCAGCGCCCCTGGTTGGCTGCTCCCTGGAGGCCGCCGCGCAGCAGCTGCAGGGCGCGCCCGGCGAGGTGGGCACGCTCTTCGCGGGTCTTGCCGCGCAGGGCTGCGCCCAGCATGCCCGAGATCAGTGAAATATCCGTCTTTTCCAGGTCCGACCGGCACAGGCCGGCGGCTTTGGCGCGGGCGATGGGCGCTTCCAGCAGGTCGCGCACGGTCTCGCGCGCGATGCGCATGGCGGGCACGTCCGAATCCACCGCGCGCCAGTAGTCGGCCAGCGCCGGCGAATCGATGATGCGCTGGGCCATGCCTTCAAAGACCTCGAACAGGGCGTCGTCGCGGTCGCCCAGCTGTTCCACCTGGCGGCGGATGCGGTCGACGGTCCGCTGCAGCAGCGCCTGGATCAGCGCGGTGCGGTCGGGGAAGTTGCGGTACAGGGTGGCGCGGCCCACCTGGGCGCGTTCGACCACCAGGTCCAGGGGCGCGGTGACGCCGTGTTGGCCGAACACATGGTCGGCGGCATCAAGGATGAGGGCACGGCGGGCAGCAGCATCGGCACGTTGGGCGGTCATGGCTTCATTATCGGACACGCGTGTCCGGTTGGCGAGACAGTGAGTGACGGGAATGTCCGTTTGTTGCTGTACGCACATCTTTGTAAATGCGGCGTGAAGAAGATGCCCGTGGGAGCGCGCCCACAAAAAACGGGGGCCATGAGGCCCCCGGGAGAGAACGGCGATGAACGTCGCCAGGAAATGGTTGGCTGGGGTCGGATCCCTTTCCGCAGGAAAGGGCTCTGACCCCGCAGGCCTCAGTAGCTCCACGCCATGCGTGGATGACCGATCAGAAGTACGCGCGGATGCCGAAGGCGACACCGCGGCCCGGCAGCGGCGAATAGTCACGCAGCAGCGAGGTGTGCGGACGCACTTCGCGGTTGGTCAGGTTGCTGCCATCCAGGAATACCTCGTAGCTGTTGCTGTCGCTGCGGTCCCAGCGGTAGGCGAAGTGCGCATCGACCAGGGTGTAGCCGTCGCTCGGCGCCTCGTTCTGGGCCACGTCCTTCTGCCGGCTGTAGCGCACCGCGCCCACCGAGGCACGCCAGCCGTCCTTCGCCCAGCGCAGGTCGGCGCCGACGCGGGCCGGGGCGATGCGCGGCAGGTAACCGGTGTTGACCAGGTCCACGCTGTAGTTGTGGTTGTGGTCACCGTGCGGCACGGCGATGTCCAGCGTGCGGCTGCCGCTGCCATCCAGCTTGGCCTGCACGTAGTCACCGAACACGCGCAGGTCCCAGTCGCCGGCGTTGCCTTCGAACAGGTGCACCAGCGCCTCGGCCTCGGCACCCTTGAACACCGCATCCTGCTGCGTCCAGGTACGCACCGGCAGGCCTTCGGTGATGCCGGTGTCGGCCAGGTAGATGAAGTCCTTGAACTTGGTCTGGTAGATCGCGGCGGAGAAGTCCAGGCGGTCGCTGTGGGTGTGGATGCCCAGCTCGACGCGCTGGCCGCGCTCGGTCTTCAGGTCGGCATCGCCGATTTCCAGCGAACGGGTGGCGATGTGCGCGCCGGCCGCGTACAGCTCTTCATTGGTCGGTGCACGCTCGGAGCTGTCCACGCCGATGCGCAGGTCGACTGCATCGTTGAGCTTCCAGATGCCGGCGGCGGACAGGTTGGTGGCGTCGAACTTGCGGCGACGGTAGTCACCGGTCGGGTCCAGCTTCACTTGGTCGTGGCGGCCACCCAGTTCCAGCTTGAACGGGCCGAACTGCTTTTCCTGCAGCACGAACAGGCCTGCGTTCTTCGTGTTGGTGTCCGGTACGAACGCTTCTTCGCCGATGGCGCCGAAATCGCTGTTGCCGAACTGCACGCCGAACGCGCCGTCCCAGCCGCCGATCTGCTGCTGCACGGCTTCCAGGCGGGTTTCGATGCCACGGTTGGTGAAGCGGGTGGACGGCGTGCCGGCTTCCAGCTCCACGTGTTCGTAGTCGGTGTAGGCCACGCGCGCGTTGACGTTCTTCAGGAACGAGACCGGGTTGTAGATGCCGGCCTTGGTCTCGAAGCGGTTCTGCACCATGTCGATGCGGACGTCATGCTCGTCGCCTTCCTCCTCCTCCTCGCCATGGTCGTGGTCATGGTCGTGGTCATCGCCATCGGCATGCACGTGGGCGCCGTTGGGGATGCCGTAGTTGGTGCGGTAGGTGCTGGCCGACACGCCGAAGTATCCGCCTTCGCCCAGCCAGGTGGCACCGATGCCACCGGCGCGGGTACGGATGGAGCTGTTGTCCAGGCGGCCGCGGCGCGGCTCTTCGCCTTCCTCGCCTGCGTGGTCGTGGTCGTGGTCTTCGTGGTGGTCTTCCAGGCTGTCGATCACCGCGTAGCCGGGGATGCGGTAGTCATCGCCGTTGCGCACCAGACCGTCGACGTGCAGCACGACGTTGCCGCTGACGCCGTCGAGGCGGAACATGCCGCTGCGCTCGTCGTTGACCGAGTTGCCACGCACTTCGGCGCGGCCGCTGAGCGGACGGTCCGGCAGTTCGCGGGCGATGCGGCCATCGACCACGTTCACCGCGCCGCCGATGGCGCCGCTGCCGAACAGCAGGGTGGCCGGGCCCTTCAGCACTTCGATCTGGTCCGCCAGGAACGGCTCGATGCTGGCGGCGTGGTCGGCGCTGACGGTGGAGGCATCCATGTTGCCCATGCCGTTGGACAGCACGGCCACGCGCGGGCCTTCCTGGCCGCGGATGATCGGGCGGCCGACGCCGGGGCCGAAGAAGGTGCTCTGCACGCCGGGCAGCTTGGCCACGGTGTCACCCAGGGTGCCGGCCTTCTGCTCGTCCAGGCGCTCGCCGGCCAGCACGTCCACCGGGCGGGCCAGCGACTCGGCATCGCCCTGCAGCGGCGAGGCGGTGACCTGCACCGACGACAGCTCGGTCAGGTGGCGGTCACGATGGGTGTCCTGGTCGGCAGCGGCAAAAGCGGCCGATGGCAGCAGGGCGGCAAGGGCCAGAGCCAGGGAATGCGGCTTGAAACGTGGGGCGTGAGAGGGCATCCGGTGCTTCCTTTGTTACATTGTATCAATAGGGTGGCGCACGTATCCCGTCGTGGGACAGGGGGAGGGAAACCGTGCGGGTCGGGGACGGATGTTATATTATTCCATAACGATTCGCCGACCCTGCTGGAAGTCATGTCCCTGTCCTCCTCCTTCCGCCGCCTGCTCGACCGCTTCGGCGCCACCGGTTCGATGCTGTGCGCCGTGCACTGCGCGGTGATCCCTGTGCTGCTGGCGATCGCCCCTTCGCTGGGCCTTTCGTTCTGGCTGAGCGACGGCGTGGAAATGACCCTGGTGGTCTTCGTGACCCTGCTTGGCCTGTTCAGCCTGGTCATGGGCTACCGCCGCCATGGCGCCCTGCGCGCACTGGGTTTCCTGCTGCCGGGCCTGGTCGCCCTGTGGGCGGGCGTGCTGGTCGACGCGTTGCACCACAATGCCGTGCCGCATGCGATGGTGATGACGCTCGGCGGCCTGCTGGTGGGCGTGGCCCACCTGGTCAACCTGCGCCTGAACCACGTCCACGTCCACGTCCACGACGCCAGCTGCGCGCACTAGGCGCGTCGTGTTAGGCTTTGTGATCGTGCGCGGGGGCGTCCAGCAAGACGGCCCCGCCGAACCCGTGTCAGCACGGGGTAACCAGATTTCACACTTTAGGAGTTGAAGACATGGGTAAGGGTGACCGCAAGACCGCCAAGGGCAAGCGCTACAACGCCAGCTACGGCAATGCCCGTTCGCACACCGCGAGCAAGGTCGCTGTAGGCGCCGGTGCCCCGGTTGCCAAGAAGACCGTGGCCAAGGCTCCGGCCAAGAAGGCCGTGGCGAAGAAGGCTGCTGCCAAGGCCTGATCCGGCCGGGTTAGTGGTCCAAAGAAAAACGCGGCGCCTGGCGCCGCGTTTTTTTGTGCCCGGCGGCCGTTGGAATCAACGCAGTGTTTTCTGCAGCGTCTCGGCGTTGCCATCGTTCGGCGCGGCCGGCACCTGCAGCAGCTGCGCCAGCAGCGGATAGACGTCGACGTTGTCGAAGCCATCGATCACCAGCCCCTGGCGGAACGACGGACCGCGTGCGACGAACACGGCGCGCATCGAGGGCAGGGCATTGTCATAGCCGTGCGAGCCACGATCCTGGTGGGTGCGCGTGCTGATCCGCTCGGCGCGCAGCGCGTCCCAGCCCTCATCCATCTGGCAGACGATGGGTGGCACGCGCGGGTGCGAACCGTAGTGCCAGCGTGCCGGCAGCGATTCCTTCTTCCAGCATTCGTAGTGGGCGTGGCGACCGAGCAGGGCGCGCTCGGCCTGTGCCTCGCGGCCGGCGACCGGCGCGAAACCGACCGATTGGCCCTGGCTGACGTTGCGCGCAATGGACGGATCGGCCATCGATTCGGTGGACACCACATGGCCCTCGGCCACGCTGGCCATGCCGTGGTCGGAGACCACGATGACGTTGGTGGTGGCCGCCAGGCCCTCGGCTTCCAGGCCATCCAGCACCTGGCCGACGATCTCATCCGCCTGCACGATCGCATCGCGGTACTCGGTCGAATCGGGGCCATGGTTGTGGCCGGCCTTGTCGACGTTTTCCATGTACAGCGTGGTCAACCGCGGTGCATCGGCATCGGTCTGCGCCAGCCATTCCAGCACCGTGCGCGCGCGCTGCTGCAGCGGTTCCTTGCTGTTGTAGACCTGCCACTGGCTGGGGCGGGTCCCGTCGATCTCGGCTTCGCTGCCCGGCCAGGACGTGGTCGCGGTGCGCACGCCGACCTTCTCGGCACCGACCCAGATCGGCTCGCCGCCCCACCAGCCGCTGTTGGTCACCGCGTCGCGGTCGCCCAGGCTGAAACGGCCCAGCTGTGCATCGTCCATGCTGTTGTTGACGATGCCATGGTGGTCCGGCCGCAGGCCAGTGACGATGGTGTAGTGGTTGGGGAAGGTCAGCGACGGATAGGACGGCGTCATCCAGCGCGCACGCACGCCGCCATCGATGATGCGCTGCAGGTTCGGGGTGAGCCCCCGGTCCAGCGCATCGGCACGCAGGCCATCGATCGAGATCAGCAGCAATTTCGGCGGCGGCGCGTCGGCGCGCGCAACCGGCGCGGACGGAGAAGGCGTGGTCGTGCAGGCCGCCAAGGGCAGCAGCAACGCCAGCGAGCAGGTCAGGCGTACGGAAGTCATCCGGCAATCATAAGCGGCAGCAATGACGTACCCAAGACACGGCGCGCAGAAGCGCGCCGTGTCCGCGCATTTTTCCGCGTCCGGACACAGCGTGTCGACCAAGGTCGACACCTACCAACGGCCGCGCGTCGCAACAGCCGCGTGAACCTGCCATCCCACAGAATGCCGCTCCGGCTTTTGAAGTTGTCGTTGCATTGAGCGGGTGCAAGGCGCAGCCCTGCCGGAACACCCAGATCCCTCAGGCAAACAGCGGTGCCTGCCGCTGCTCCAGCCGCAGCAGCGCCGCCTTCGTCTCCAACCCACCCCCAAACCCGGTCAACGCACCATTGCTGCCAATCACCCGATGGCACGGCAGGATGATCGGCAACGGATTGCGCCCATTCGCCGCGCCCACCGCACGCGTCGCCGTCGGCTGGCCCAGGTGCTGCGCCAGCTGCAGGTAACTCCAGGTCTGCCCGAACGGAATCAGCGCCAACGCATGCCACACCCGCAGCTGGAACGGCGTGCCCTGCGGTGCCAGCACCAGATCGAACGTGCTGCGCTCACCGTGCAGGAACTGCAGCAGCTGCTCGCGCGCCTCCGGCAGCGCATCCGGTGAATACAGCCAGTCGCCGCGGCCACGCGCTGGGTGGCGGTTTTCCGGGAACAGCACGTGGGCCAGGCCACGTTCGTCACCGGCGATGGTCAGCTCGCCGATCGGGCTGTCGAAACGATCGAACAACAGGGTCATGTCGGTTCTCCAACAAACGTGCCGGACAGGTGCCACAGGTGCAGCACCGCATAGGCGCGCCAAGGACGCCAGGGTTGCGAACGCGCCTCGGCGGCGCGTTCGCTCAGGCGTTGGCCCTGCGCATGGCCGAGCACCTGCTGCAGCACCAGGTCACCGGCGGGGAAGGCATCGGGTTGGCCCAGGCCACGCAGGGCGATGTACTGCGCCGTCCACGGCCCGATACCAGGCAGGGCCACGCAGCGGGCGACGAAATCCTCCAGCGCCTGGCCGGGGCCGAAATCCAGTTCACCACTGGCACAGGCCGCCGCCAGCGCCCGCACGGTGGCCGCACGCGTGCGCGGCAGGCCGATCGATTCCAGCGGTGCCTCGGCCAGCTCCTCCGGTGCCGGAAACTGGCGGTCGAACTCGGCCGGCATGCCGGGCAGGTGCGCGCCCCATGCATCGACCAGGCGACGCGCGAAGGTGGTGGCCGCCGCGACGGTCACCTGCTGGCCCAGCACCGCGCGCACGGCCACTTCAAAACCATCCCAGCCACCGGGGACGCGCAGGCCAGGCCGCTCGGCGATGCCGCGTGCCAGCAGCGGTTCCTCGGCCAGGGCAGCGTGCACCTGCTGAAGGTCGGCATCGAGGTCGAACACCCGGCGCACGCGGCGCACGATGTCCGGAATCAACCGCGGATCGACCGCGCCCAGCTGCAGGCGCAGTTCCGGTCGCTTGGGGTCGGCGGTGACGCGCAGCAGGGTGGGGCGGTCCGGCGTGCCGAGCACGCGCTGGTAACTGTCCTCGCCGATCAGTTCGATGCCCGGCAGGCTGCGCTTGCGCAGGAAGTCGAGCATGCGCGGGAAGTCCAGCGGCGGGCGATAGCCCAGGCGCAGCACCAGGCCGCCATCGTCGGCTGCCGCGGGGGTGTGCTGGCGGCGCAACGCGGTCGGCGCCATGCCGCAGCCCTGCAGGAAGGCAGTGTTGAAGCGGCGCAGGCTGTTGTAGCCGGCGGCCAGGGCAACGTCGGTGACCGGCAGGGTGGTTTCGGTCAGCAGCTGCTTGGCCAGCAGCAGGCGATGGGTGGCGTGGATCTGCCCGGGCGTGGCGCCCAGGTGCTCGACGAACAGGCGCTGCAGCTGGCGTGCGCTCACGCCCAGTTTCGCACCGAGTTCGGCCACGGCCTGGTCCTGCAGGAAGCCGGCATGGATGAGCGCGAGGGCGCGCTGCACGGTTTGCCCGGCCAATGCCTGCTGTGCCTGCGGGGCGAGTTCTGGGCGGCAGCGCAGGCACGGTCGATAGCCGGCGGCAGCGGCTGCGGCGGCGGTCGGGTAGTAGCTGATGTTGCGCGGCTTCGGCGGCGGTGCTGGGCAGACCGGGCGGCAATAGATGCCGGTGCTGCGCACGGCGGTGAAGAACACGCCGTCGAAGCGCGCGTCGCGGGCCAGACGGGCGCGGTCGCAGGCGGCGTGGTCGAGGGTGGGGGCGGTGTCCATGGCGCCAGTCTAGGGCGGGGCGGGGGGAGATACTCGCCGGATTCGGACATGGATGTTGTTGGGGTTTTCGGCAGGGCTTGCAGCCCTGCACCCGCAGGGTCCACGTCAACGTCCGAGTCAAAAGCTGGCTATCTGTGGGGGGGGGGGGGGGGGGGGGGGGGGGGGGGGGGGGGGGGGGGGGGGGGGGGGGGGGGGGGGGGGGGGGGGGGGG
>NZ_JAMOKY010000023.1:0-56990 GCF_024499815.1 Stenotrophomonas testudinis
GGGCACAAACAACCCCCCCCGCCCCCGGCGGGGTTTTTGTGGCCGGGCCCAGACCCACATAAAGCCCCGCGCCCGGGGGGGGGGGGGGGGGCGCGGCCCCCCCGGGGGGGGCCCGCGCCTCTACAGAAAAGCGGCAGTCCACAAAAAACCCGGCCGAGGCCGGGTTTTTCGTGCGGAACCACGACGCCATCACAGCGCGTTGCGGGCTTCCAGTTCGTCTTCCTTCTGGCGATCGAAGAAGGCCATGACCCGGCTCATGATCGGGAAGGTGCCTTCGCGGCCCAGCGCGGACACCAAGAACCACGGCTCCTTCCAGCCAAGCTCGGCGACGATCTGCTCGGCCGCGGCCTTGGCCTCGTCCTCGAACATCAGGTCGGCCTTGTTCAGCACCAGCCAGCGCGGCTTCTGCAGCAGCTCCGGGTCATGCTTTTCCAGCTCGCGCTCGATGGCACGCACCTGCTCGACCGGGGAAATGCCTTCCACGCCGCCTTCCATGGGGGAGATATCCACCAGGTGCAGCAGCAGGCGGGTGCGCTGCAGGTGGCGCAGGAACTGCGCGCCCAGGCCGGCACCGTCGGCCGCGCCTTCGATCAGGCCCGGAATGTCGGCGATGACGAAGCTGCGGTAGTTCTCCACCTTCACCACACCCAGGTTCGGGTACAGCGTGGTGAACGGGTAATCAGCCACCTTCGGCGTTGCCGCCGAGACGGCGCGGATCAGGGTGCTCTTGCCGGCGTTGGGGAAGCCCAGCAGGCCGACGTCGGCCAGCAGCTTCAGCTCCAGCTTCAGCGTGCGCTCTTCGCCCGGCTCGCCCGGCAGCGCCTGGCGCGGCGAGCGGTTGGTCGAGCTCTTGAAGTGCATGTTGCCGAGGCCGCCACGGCCGCCCTGCGCCACCAGCAGGCGGTCGCCGTGCTGGGTCAGGTCGCCGATGATTTCGTCGGTGGCCACGTTGATGATCACGGTGCCGACCGGCACGGTGATGGTCAGGTCTTCGCCGCCCTTGCCATAGGCCTGGCGGCCCATGCCGTTCTCGCCGCGCTGCGCCTTGAAGATGCGGTCATGGCGGAAGTCGACCAGGGTGTTCAGGTTTTCGTCGGCGCGGATGTACACGCTGCCGCCCGCACCGCCGTCGCCGCCGTCCGGGCCGCCGAGCGGAATGAACTTCTCGCGACGGAAGCCAATGCAGCCGTTGCCGCCGTTGCCGGCGAACACTTCGATTTCTGCTTCGTCTACCAGTTTCATTGTTTCGATGCCTGCGATGGGCGCGGCCTGCGTGCCGCCGCCTTGCTTGAATGTCGGGCCGTGCCCGTTGTACCACTGATTCCAACGAAAAGCCCCGCCGAAGCGGGGCTCTTCATGCAGCGTGCGATTCGACCAGCAGGGCCATGCCACGGCATGGCCGCCAGTCCAGCCTTATCAGGCTTCGACCGACACGACGCTGACGGTGCGACGCTTCTTGGCGCCCTTCACCGAGAACTCCACCTTGCCGTCCACGAGGGCGAACAGGGTGTGGTCGCGGCCGAGGCCGACGCCCGAACCCGGGTGGAACTGGGTGCCGCGCTGACGCACGATGATGTTGCCGGCTTCAATGGCCTGGCCACCGAAGATCTTGACGCCCAGGTACTTCGGGTTGGAGTCGCGACCGTTGCGCGAAGAGCCTACGCCTTTTTTATGTGCCATGACCTATCTCCTTACTTGCTGCCACCGGCAATGCCGGTGATCTCGATTTCGGTGTAGTACTGACGGTGACCCTGACGCTTCATGTGGTGCTTGCGGCGACGGAACTTGATGATCCGGACCTTGTCAGCACGACCCTGGGACAGGACGGTGGCGGTGACCGCTGCGCCGCTGAGAGCGTCGCCGATCTTGATGCCATCGCTGTCGCCGAGCAGCAGGATGTTGTCGAACTTGATCTCGCTGCCGACTTCGACTTCGAGCTTTTCAATGCGGAGCTTTTCGCCCTGCGCCACGCGGTATTGCTTACCGCCGGTGACCAGTACTGCGTACATGACCAGACTTCCTCTGTAGTTATTGTGGTCTATGGACTGTCGCCAACGAGGGCGGACAGGAGCGGGATTGTACGCAGATCAATGGGCGCCGGTCAAGTCAACCCCTGGGCGGCCCGGAACGGAACGGGGTCAGATCCCTTTTCACGCCGTGAAAAGGGATCTGACCCCTTCATAAAGCCTTGTCTCATGAGGTGAGACACCGGGCTGGCATTGTCGCCCATTGCCCCCATCTGGTCACCTCGGTAGGCTGACCGATTGCCCGTCCCCCTGCTGGCCCGGCACCCAGCCAACGCCCCCCATAACCGGATCCCCCATGGCGATGGATTTCATCCGCATCCGCGGCGCGCGGACGCACAACCTCAAGAACATCGACCTCGACCTGCCCCGCGACAAGCTGATCGTGATCACCGGCCTGTCCGGCTCGGGCAAGTCCTCGCTGGCGTTCGACACCATCTATGCAGAAGGCCAGCGCCGCTACGTCGAGTCGCTGTCGGCCTATGCACGGCAGTTCCTGAGCGTGATGGAAAAGCCGGACCTGGACCACATCGAGGGCCTGTCCCCGGCCATCTCGATCGAGCAGAAGTCGACCTCGCACAACCCGCGTTCGACCGTCGGCACCATCACCGAGATCTACGACTACCTGCGCCTGCTGTACGCCCGCGTCGGCACCCCGCGCTGCCCGGACCACGGCTACCCGCTGGAGGCGCAGACGGTCAGCCAGATGGTCGACCAGGTGCTGACCCTGGACCCGGAACAGCGCTACATGCTGCTGGCCCCGGTCATCCGCGACCGCAAGGGCGAGCATGCGCAGGTCTTCGACCAGCTGCGTGCGCAGGGCTTCGTGCGCGTGCGCGTGGACGGCGAGCTGTATGAAATCGACGCGGTGCCGCCGCTGGCGCTGCGCCAGAAGCACACCATCGAAGCGGTGATCGACCGGTTCCGCCCGCGCGAGGACATCAAGCAGCGCCTGGCCGAGAGCTTCGAGACCGCGCTGAAGCTGGGCGACGGCATGGCCTCGGTGCAGAGCCTGGACAACGCCGAGACCGCGCCAACCCTGTTCTCCTCCAAGTACTCCTGCCCGGTCTGCGATTACTCGCTGCCCGAGCTGGAACCGCGCCTGTTCTCCTTCAACGCGCCGATGGGCGCCTGCCCCGGCTGCGATGGCCTGGGCATGGCCGAGTTCTTCGACCCGGCGCGCGTGGTGGTGCACCCGGAACTGTCGCTGGCCGCCGGTGCGGTGCGCGGCTGGGACCGTCGCAACGCCTACTACTTCCAGCTGATCGCTTCGCTGGCCAAGCACTACAAGTTCGACGTCGATGCGTCGTGGAACTCGCTGCCGGCCAAAGTGCAGCAGGCCGTGCTCTACGGCAGCGGCGATGATGCGATCACCTTCACCTACTTCACCGAAGCCGGTGGCCGCACCCAGCGCAAGCACCGCTTCGAGGGCATCATTCCCAACCTGGAACGCCGCTACAAGGAAACCGAGTCGGCGGCGGTGCAGGAAGAGCTGGGCAAGTACATCAGCGAACACGCCTGCCCTGAATGCAACGGCGCGCGTTTGAACCGGGCCGCACGCAACGTGTTCGTGGCCGACCGCCCGCTGCCGGAGCTGGTGGTGCTGCCGATCGACGAAGCACTGAAGTTCTTCAGCGAGCTGAGCCTGCCGGGCTGGCGCGGCGAGATCGCCGCGAAGATCGTCAAGGAAATCGGCGAGCGGCTGGGCTTCCTGGTCGACGTCGGTCTGGATTACCTGACCCTGGAGCGCAAGGCCGACACCCTGTCCGGTGGCGAAGCACAGCGCATCCGCCTGGCCAGCCAGATCGGCGCCGGTCTGGTCGGCGTGATGTACGTGCTCGACGAGCCGTCCATCGGCCTGCACCAGCGCGACAACGAACGCCTGCTGGGCACCCTCACCCGCCTGCGCGACCTCGGCAACACGGTCATCGTGGTCGAGCATGACGAGGATGCGATCCGCCTGGCCGACTATGTGCTTGACATCGGTCCGGGTGCAGGCGTGCATGGCGGCGAGATCGTCGGCCAGGGCACCCTGCAGGATCTGCTGGATGCACCGCGCTCGCTGACCGGGCAGTACCTGTCGGGCAAGCGTTCCATCAAGATCCCGGAGCGCCGGCACAAGCCGAACCCGAAGATGACCCTGCACCTGCGCGGTGCCAGCGGCAACAACCTGAAGGGCGTGGACCTGGCGATTCCGTCGGGCCTGCTGACCTGTGTGACCGGCGTGTCCGGCTCGGGCAAGTCGACCCTGATCAACGACACCCTGTTCTCGCTGGCCGCCAACGAGATCAACGGTTCCTCGCACCCGATCGCCCCGTACAAGGAGATCGATGGCCTGGACCTGTTCGACAAGGTGGTGGACATCGACCAGTCGCCGATCGGCCGCACCCCGCGCTCGAACCCGGCCACCTACACCGGCCTGTTCACCCCGCTGCGCGAGCTGTTCGCGCAGGTGCCCGAAGCGCGTGCGCGCGGCTATTCGCCGGGCCGTTTCAGCTTCAACGTGCGCGGCGGCCGCTGCGAGGCCTGCCAGGGCGATGGCCTGATCAAGGTCGAGATGCACTTCCTGCCGGACGTGTACGTGCCCTGCGACGTCTGCCACGGCAAGCGCTACAACCGCGAGACGCTGGAGATCCTGTACAAGGGCTACAACATCAACGACGTGCTGGAAATGACCGTCGAAGATGCGCTGAGGCTGTTCGAACCGGTGCCGTCGATCGCCCGCAAGCTGGAAACGCTGGTGGACGTGGGCCTGAGCTACATCAAGCTGGGCCAGAGCGCGACCACGCTGTCCGGTGGTGAAGCGCAGCGCGTGAAGCTGTCCAAGGAACTGTCGCGCCGCGATACCGGCCGCACCCTGTACATCCTCGACGAGCCGACCACCGGCCTGCACTTCCACGACATCGAAGCGCTGCTGGGCGTGCTGCACAAGCTGCGCGACGAAGGCAACACGGTGGTGGTGATCGAGCACAACCTGGACGTCATCAAGACCGCCGACTGGATCGTCGATCTCGGCCCGGAAGGCGGCCACCGCGGTGGCACCATCCTGGTGACCGGCACGCCGGAAGACGTAGCGGCCTGCCCGCAGTCGTACACCGGCCAGTTCCTGGCCCGCATGCTGCCCTCGACCAGCGCGCGCCCGGAGCAGCCGGCCGCCGTGGCCAACAAGCCCGACGCCCGCCCGCCGCGCAAGGTGAAGCCTGAGAAGCCGGCCAAGGTGGCGAAGAAGGCCGTGGCCGCCAAAAGCACCGGCAAGGCCAGCAAGAGCACGACCAAGAAGAAGGACGCCTGATGAGCAGCGAACACAAGATCCTGGCCCGCATCCCGATCAGCGTGCGCTGGCGTGACATGGACAGCATGGGCCACGTCAACAACGCCAAGTACATTTCCTACCTGGAAGAAGCGCGCGTGCGCTGGATGCTGGGCGTGGAAGGCGTGTCGATGACCGACCGCATCGCACCGGTGGTGGCCGCGACCAACGTCAACTACCGCCTGCCGATCGTGTGGCCCAACGACATCCTGGTCGAGCTGTTCGTCGAGCGCCTGGGCAACAGCAGCGTGACCATCGGCCACCGCATCGTCGACCAGCAGGACGATACGAAGCTGTATTCGGACGGCAACGTGGTGGTGGTGTGGATGGATACGCAGACCGGCAAGAGCGCCCCGCTGCCGGACGCGATCCGCAACGCGTCGAGCTGATCCGCTTCTGGTAGATGCCGACCTTGGTCGGCGTTTGGTCCGCCGGGCATGGCCCGGCGCTACCGTTGCAATTCAAAGGACTGAGATGATCCACCACACCGGACTGCGCGACCTGCTGCCCGGCATGGTCCCCTTCCCCGCCGATGTCTTTCCCGCCGACCAGGCCTGGCTCGGCCAGCACCTGCTGCCGCTGCTGAACATTGACCTGGGCGTGCTGCGGCCTGAGCTGGCTGGCCAGGTGGCGACGATGCTGTGCCCGATCGAGCCGTATGAAGGCTGCATCGGTGACGACACCACCGCACACCACAACGCGTTCACCGGCATCAACTGGATCGCCTTCGCGCTGACCGCGGACAACCGCATGCGCTTCCTTGGCACGCAGGAATACTTCCTGGGTGAAGCCGTGGATGGCGACGAGGCCCGCGCCCATATGGTGGAAATGCGCGAGAGCCATGCCAAGGCGCGTGCGTATTTCCAGCAGCACGGGCGCCTGGCCAGCTGCTCGCGCTACGGCGAGGGCGAGCTGGACGAACAGGCATGGCTGCAGCAGCTGGGCGGCCCGATCTGGTTCGGCAACTGGTCCGGCTATGCCCCGCTGCCTGCGGCGTTCCAGCTGCAGGATCTGGCCGGCTACCGGCAGCGCGGCAGCCTGCGTTTCCGCAATGACAGCAGCCAGCTGCCCGACGATGGCCTGCAACTGACCCGCGACGGCCAGCCCTTCTTCCATGTGGCAAGCGTGCCGGCCAGCAACCGGGTCGCGGCTGGCGCCGATGCCATCGTGATGTTCTACGAACCGCACAGCCGTACGGTTCTGTTTACGTACGACTGGTCGTAGAACACCGCCGGGCATGGCCCGGCGCTACCCAAGCATGACCGCCGGATCATCACCGGTAGCGCCGGGCCATGCCCGGCGGAACGGGCGACGCGTTACGGCGCAGCCTTGCGCACCGTCAACGTCACGCTGGCTTCGCCACCGCCCTCCAGCTGCAGCTGCAGCGGCACGACCTGGCCTTCCTTCAGCGCTCCCTTGCCCTCCATCAGCATCAGGTGCAGGCCGCCCGGCTTGAGCTCGGCGCGCGCACCCGGTGCCAGCGGCAGCCGCTCGACCGCACGCATGCGGCTGACCCCATCGACGATCGTGGTTTCGTGCAGCGATACGTCGCCGAAGCTGGCGCTGCGTGCGCCGCTGATGGCCACCGCTGTCGCGCAGCCGTTATGGATCACCCCGTAGCCGGCGGTCATCGGCATGGCCGGATTTGGCGGCAGGCGCGCCCAGCCCTGCTGCACGGTGACGCAGGCGGGCACGGCGGTCGCCGCCGATGCTGCCCCCGCACACAGCAGCAACAATACGCCAACGAATGGTTTGGTTATCATCGCCTCAGATTCCTGTCCGCAACGAGACCGCAGCATGACGACGCTCATCGAGGTGATCAACCATGGCCCCATCCGCGAACTGCGCCTGGCGCGGCCACCGGTCAACGCACTGGACACCGAGCTGTGCCGGCAGCTGATCCACGCCATCGAGCTGGCGATGGCCGAGGACGCGCACGGCATCGTGCTGTCGGGCAGCGACCGGGTCTTCACCGGTGGCATGGACGTGCCGCACCTGCTCTCCCACGGTGATGACAAGCACAAGCTGCTGGACAGCTGGAACGCCTTCTTCGGCGCGGTGCGCAGCGTGGCCGAGAGCCGTATCCCGGTGGTGGCGGCCATCACCGGCCATGCGCCGGCCGGCGGCTGCGTGCTGGCGCTGTGCTGCGACTACCGGGTGATGGCGCGCAGTGCCGACCCGGCACGCCCCTATGCCATCGGCCTGAACGAGGTGCAGGTGGGCCTGGTGGCGCCGGAAGGCATCCAGCGCCTGCTGCGCCGCGCGGTGGGCGTGCACCGTTCCGGCATCCTGCTCGCCACGGGCGCGCTGGTGCCGGCCGAGCAGGCGCTGCAGATCGGCCTGGTCGATGAACTCGCCGACGGCGAACTGGTGGTGGCCCGCGCCATCGCCTGGCTGCAGAACCTGCTGAAGCAGCCGCGCCAGCCGATGCTGCTGACCCGCGCGGTGGCCCGTGCCGACCTGCAGGAGGCCCTGCACCCGGACCTGATCCAGCTGGACCGGTTCGTGGAGGCCTGGTTCGCGCCGGATGCGCAGAATGCCCTGCAGGCGCTGGTGGCGAGGCTGGGCAAATAACGGCCGCCCCCGCCCGGGGTCAGAGCCCTTTCGCAAAGCGAAAGGGATCCGACCCCTGACCGGTATAATCGAGCCTTCTTCACTGCTGTGGCCGCCCCCTTGAACGACACGCCCGAACCCGTCGTCTCCGAGCTGATCGACCTGCTCACCCTGGAGCGGCTGGAGGACAACCTGTTCCGCGGGCAGAGCCGCGACATCGGCACCAAGTACGTGTTCGGTGGCCAGGTGCTGGGCCAGGCACTGGCGGCGGCGCAGGCCACGGTCGACAACGGCCGCCACGTGCACTCGCTGCACGCCTATTTCCTGCGCGCAGGCAACATCGACCACCCCATCGTCTATGACGTGGACCGTACCCGCGATGGCGGCAGCTTCTCCGTGCGCCGGGTCACCGCGATCCAGCACGGCAAGGTGATCTTCTTCTGCGCGGCCTCGTTCCAGCAGGCCGAGACCGGCGCCCAGCACCAGCACAAGATGCCCGAGGTGCCGCAGCCGGAGGACATCGAACCAAACCGTCCGCTGCCGGCCGAGGTGCTGGAGCGGCTGCCGATCAAGGTGCAGCGCTGGCTTTCCCGCGGCGGCCCGTTCGAGTTCCGCCACGTCTACCCGCGCGACGAACTGAACCCGCCCAAGCGCCCGCCCTACCACCAGGTGTGGCTGCGCCTGAGCGAACCGGTCGGCGACGCGCCCGAGCTGCACCAAGCGCTGCTGGCCTATGCCTCCGATTTCCACCTGCTGGGCACGGCCACCTTCCCGCACGGCATCAGCTACTACCATCCGCACGTGCAGATGGCCTCGCTGGACCACGCGATCTGGTTCCACCGCCCGTTCCGCGCCGACGACTGGCTGCTGTATTCGCTGGACAGCCCCAGCGCGCAGGATTCGCGCGGCCTGGCCCGCGGCCAGTTCTTCACCCGTGATGGCGTGCTGGTGGCCAGCACCGCCCAGGAAGGCCTGATCCGCGTAGTGCCGGACCAGGATGCCGCGGCCGCCGTGCCGGCCAAGGAGTAAGCAATGCGCCAGATTTTCAGCAGCCAGCGCGTGGAAACCGTCGAGGGCGTGGCCGAGCTGCTGCGCAGCCACGACATCGAAGTGAAGGTGACCAACGGCCGCTCGTACAAGACCCGTCGCCGTGGCCAGTTCAGCTATACCGACCTGGGCAACAGTCAGGGCTACCCGGCGGTGTGGATCGTGCGTGCCGACGACCAGCCGCGTGCACGCGAGATCCTGCGTGACGCACGCCTGCTCGACACCACCCGCCGCGACCACCCGACCGCCGAATTTGCCTTCCGCGATACAGCCGAGACCACCGGCAGTGGCCGCGGTTGGGCCTGGCGCATCCGCATCGCCCTGCTGGTGGTGATCGCCGGCGTGGCGCTGGTGATCGGCCTGCGCCACCGCGGCGCCCCGGCTCCCGCCGCACCGGCCCCGGCCCCGCAGGCCCAGCCGCAGCAGGCGCAACCGGCCCCGCAGGCGCCGCCGGAAGAGGAAGAAGTCCGCGTCCGCATCCAGCCGTCGACGTAACGCGCACGTAGCGCCGGGCCATGCCCGGCGAGCACAGCGGCCTGGCAGATGAGCCGCCGGGCATGGCCCGGCGCTACCGGGACGCGAACCGGTCACATCAGGCGCGCAGCTCCGTCTTGGGACACAATCCCAGCAGGAGCTGCCGCCATGACGACTTTCGCTGCAACGATCGACGAGACGCTTGAACGCGAGCTGCCGGCGGCCAGCACTGGCTGCCAGCACGCCTATGGGCGCATCGTGGTGGCCTGCCAGAACACGGTCACCGCCATCGCCCTGGCGATCACCCGCGACCGCCAGGCCAGCGAGGACATCGCCCAGGAGGCCTTTGTGAAGGGCTGGCAGCAGCTGCACCAGCTGCGCAGCTCGACCAGCTTCCTGCCCTGGCTGCGGCAGATCACCCGCAACCTGGCCCGCGACTGGCTGCGCGCGCAGCGCGGCCGCCCGCTGACCGGCGACGCCGCCGAGGTCGCGCTGGGCATCGCCGCCGACCCGACGCCGGGTGCCGCCGACCGCCTGCAGCGGCTGGAAGAAGAAGTGGCCGCCGAGGACATCATCTCGGCCCTGCCCAGCGACAGCCGCGAAGTGCTGCTGCTCTACTACCGCGAAGGCCAGCGCTCCCAGCAGGTGGCTGACCTGCTGGGACTCAGCGATGCGGCCGTGCGCAAGCGCCTGTCACGTGCACGCGCGCAGGTGCGCGACGGCCTGCTGCAGCGCTTCGGCGATTTCGCCCGCAGCAGTGCGCCCAGTGCCGCGTTTGCGACAACGGTGGTGTCGATGGTGCTGATCGCTGCACCGGGCACGGCCAGCGCAGCGATCCTGCTGGGCACCGGGGTGGGCGTGGGCGGCAGCAAGCTGGGCCTGGGCGGCGTGAGTGCCGCCGGAGGTACCGCCATGGGTTCATTGACCGCCGCTGCCAGCCAGCTGCACCTGATTCCCGCCAGCAACTGGGCCGCCGTTGCCGGGGGCGTCGTCGGTGGCATCATCGGCAGCTATCTGGGGGGCTGCTTCCTGCTGCGCTTCGCAGACACCCCGCAGGAACGGGCGGCCGTGCGACGGTTCGTGCACCTCAATACGTTCACTGCGATGGTCGTCTGCACCAGCCTGTTGGTTTCGCTGATGCTGCAGGTGCCGCTGTGGCTGCAACTTGCCATTCTCGTCATCGGCCTGGGTACGGTGAACTACCAGTGTCTGGTGCCGCTGCAGCGCGTGATGGCCCCCATGATCGCGCGTGATTCGGCGCGGCGCGGCCGCAGCGGAACCAACTGGCAATACGAATCCGTCTACGGGCGCACCGGCATCATCGGCGCGAACGTCTTCGTGATCGCCCTGGTGGTGTATACGCTGATGCGCAGCGGAAACGTATAACGGACAACGCCGGCAGTCTGCCGGCGTTGTCGTCATTCGCTGCGTCGACCCTCAGCGCTGCGGCGCCGGTGCGCCACCGTCGCGCGGGCCGCCGTGGCGCGGGCCACCGTGCATCGGGCCTTTGGCGGCATCGAACTCGGCCTTGCTCAGCTGGCCGTCCTTGTTGGTGTCGGCGGCAGCGAACCAGGCGTCACGGTGCTGCTTCATGCGCAGCTCGCGGTCGGCCTTGTCCAGGTAGCCGTCCTTGTTGACGTCCATCTGGTCGAAACGCGCGGCCAGGCGCGGGTCGGCTTTCGCTTCCTCACGGCTGATGCGGCCGTCCTTGTTCACGTCCAGCTTGGCCATCCAGGCGCCCGGGCCACCACGACGGCCGTGCTTCCAGCGCGGCAGCTCGTCACGCGACAGCTTGCCATCCTTGTTCTTGTCCAGCTCGTCGAACTTCGCGGCCAGGCGCGGGTTCGCGGCGGCTTCACTGCGGTCGGTGACGCCATCGCCATTGGTGTCCAGCTTGGCATGACGCTGCGCCGGGGCATTCGGGTCGGCCGGAGTATCGGCGGCCAGGGCGATGCCGGTGGCGGAGGTGCCCAGCAGCAGGGCCAGCAGCAGGGGGGTACGGATCATAGAGTCACTCCTGATAAGGGGATTGCGTCATTGCGTCGAGGTGATCACTTCACCCTCGGGAGACAACAACGCCCGACCACGACATCGGTTGACGCAGCTGCCAGTTCCGTTCATCCGGCGGACAGTCGCGGCCATTGCGACACGCTGGGGCTATGCTGTGCCCATGGCGATCCACGGCGACAGAGACGACGAACTGAGACTGTTCCAGACCGGCGAGCACCCCTGCGGGTACTGGTCGGACCGCGTTGCGCGCGATCTGGTGCTGGACCCGCAGGACCGCCGCCTGGGCGGGCTGTACCCGCTGGCCCTGAGCTGGGGCTTCCGCCGCAGTGGCGACCTGGTCTACCGCCCGCACTGCGCGCAGTGCCATGCCTGCGTGGCCGTGCGCATCCCGGTGGCGCGCTTTGCCGCCGACCGCAGCCAGCGCCGCTGCGCCGCGCGCAATGCCGACCTGGAGGTGCGCATCACCGCCGCCATGCCGCGCCAGGACCTGTTCGACCTGTACCACCGCTACCTGACGCATCGCCACGCCAACGGCGGCATGGATGACCACGGACCGCACGAGTTCGAGCAGTTCCTGATCGGCAGCTGGTCGCATACCCGCTTCCTGGAGATGCGCCTGCCCGGCCATGACGGCCAGCCCAGCCAGCTGCTGGGTGTGGCGGTGACCGACGTGACCGAACACGGCCTGTCGGCGGTCTACACCTTCTTCGACCCGGACCATGCCGCGCGCGGGCTGGGCACCTTCGCCATCCTGCAGCAGATCGAATGGGCCCGGCGCGAGGCACTGCCGCACCTGTACCTCGGCTACTGGATCCGCGACCACCAGAAGATGGACTACAAGCGCCGCTACCGCCCGCTGGAGGCCTATGACGGCCGCCGCTGGCATGATTTCGACAGCGATCTGGACGGACGCTGACAAACCGCTGACACCAGGCCGGGTGCACAATACGGCCCATGAACATCACCCGCCGCCATCCCCTGATCCTCGCCCTGGCCCTGCTCTGCGGCGCCAGCGCCCCCGCCTTCGCCAAGTCCCCTGCGATGACCGAAAAGCCGTCCTCGACGCTGCGCCTCGCCACCTACAACACCTCGCTGTATTCGGATGATGCCGGTGGCCTGATCAAGGAACTGGAAGGCAACAGCGAGCATGCGCGCAAGATCGCCGCGGTGCTGCAGCAGGTGCGCCCGGACCTGGTGCTGCTGAACGAATTCGACTTCGACGACGCCCACCGCGCCGCCGACCTGTTCCAGAAGCGCTACCTGGAAGTGGCCCAGCCCGGCGGCGGCAAGCCGCTGCACTTCGCCTACCGCTACCTGGCCCCGGTCAACACCGGCGTGCCCAGCGGCCTGGACCTGGACGGCAACGGCACGGTTGGCGGCGAAGGCCGCAGCCGTGGCAACGACGCCTGGGGCTACGGCCTGCACCCGGGCCAGTACGGGATGCTGGTGCTGTCGCGCTACCCGATCGACGAAGCGAAGGTGCGCAGCTTCCAGCTGCTGAAGTGGAGCACGATGCCCGGCGCGATCCGTCCGGTCGACCCGCGCACCGGCAAGAGCTTCTACAACGACCAGGTGTGGTCGCAGCTGCGCCTGTCCTCGAAGTCGCATTGGGACGTGCCGGTGAAGACCCCGGCCGGCGTGGTCCACGCGCTGGTCTCGCACCCGACGCCGCCGGTGTTCGACGGCCCGGAAAAGCGCAATGCCGCGCGCAACCACGACGAACTGCGCCTGTGGCAGGAATACCTGTCGGCCGGCGACAAGCCCTGGCTGTGCGATGACAAGGGCCACTGCGGCGGCCTGGCCCAGGATGCGCGCTTTGTGATCTTCGGCGATCTGAACAACGACCCGGTGGACGGCGACGGTCGCCACGAGGCCATCGTCAACCTGATCGAGAACCCGCGCGTGCTGCGCTACCCCACCCCGCGCAGCGTCGGTGGCGAGCAGACCAGCCTGGCCTATGCGGCCAAGGGCATCCTGCGCAAGGGCGCGCCGTTCCACGCCACCGGCGATTTCGGCCCGAAGTCCGGCACCATGCGCCTGGATTACGTGCTGCCCTCGGCCGGCTTCGAGTACGTCGGCAGCGGCATCTTCTGGCCGGCCAATGAAAGCCCGGAAGCGAAGATCGCCGACGGCAGCGACCACCACCTGGTGTGGGTGGATGTGAAGTAGAGTTGACTGTTAGTCGACTGCATGGAAAACGTACCGACCAACGGTCGGTACCCACCGGAATGCGGCGCCTGGCATGGCCCGGCGCTACCGTTTTACGGGCGCAGTTCGACGCCGATGGCTTCGGCGGCATCACGCGCGATGGCGCGCGCTTCGTCGATGGTTCCGGCGCGCGCCAGGGTCACGCCCACGCGGCGGTGGCCATGCACGCTCGGCTTGCCGAACAGGCGCACGGCGGTGTCCGGCACCTGCAGTGCGGCGGCCACGTTGTTGAAGTACGGCACGCCTTCGCCATGCGCCAGCAGCGCGCACGAGGCCGACGGACCGCTCTGGCGGATCACCGGAATCGGCAGGCCCAGGATCGCGCGCGCGTGCAGGGCGAATTCGCTCAGCTCCTGCGAGACCAGGGTCACCAGGCCGGTGTCGTGCGGGCGGGGCGAGACTTCGCTGAACCACACCTCGTCACCCTTCACGAACAGCTCGACGCCAAACAGGCCCCAGCCACCGAGGTCATCGGTGATCGCGCGCGAGATCTCTTCGGCACGCGCCAGCGCGGCGCTGGACATCGGCTGCGGCTGCCAGCTTTCGCGGTAATCACCGTCCTTCTGCAGGTGGCCGATCGGCGCGCAGAACGAGGTGCCGCCGGCATGGCGCACGGTCAGCAGGGTGATCTCGTAATCGAAATCGATGAAGCCTTCGACGATGCAGCGGCCGGCACCGGCACGGCCGCCGGTCTGCGCGTAGTCCCACGCCGGGGCGATATCCGCTTCGCTGCGCAGGGTGCTCTGGCCTTTGCCCGAGGACGACATCACCGGCTTGACCACGCACGGCAGGCCGATGGCGGCCACGGCGGCGCGGTACTCGGCTTCGGTATCGACGAAGCGGTACGGCGAGGTCGGCAGGCCCAGGGTCTCGGCGGCCAGGCGGCGGATACCTTCGCGATCCATGGTCAGGCGTGCGGCGCGTGCGGTCGGGATCACCCGCAGGCCCTGCTCCTGTTCCAGCTGGACCAAGGTCTCGGTGTGGATGGCCTCGATTTCGGGCACCACCAGGTGCGGCTGCTCCTGCGCGATCAGCGCGCGCAGCGCCATCGCATCGAGCATGTCGATCACGTGCGAGCGGTGCGCGACCTGCATCGCCGGGGCATCGGCATAACGGTCGGCGGCAATCACCTCCACGCCCAGGCGCTGCAGTTCGATGGCCACTTCCTTGCCAAGTTCGCCCGAGCCCAGCAGCAATACGCGGGTGGCGGAGGGGGACAACGGGGTTCCAAGCTTGGCCATGGCGGGGGTCCGGCAGCGATGTGAAGGCGGGTGGGCATTCTAGCCGGTCTGCCCCCGGCCAGCCGACGAACGGCACTTGCGGACTGATATCAATTTGATATCTTTTTACCGAATCCTCAAGGACGTACTGCCATGAAAGAGAAGTCGCTCTCCTCCCTCAACGGCCTGGGCATGCTGGCGGGCGCCCTGCTGGTCGCACTGGCTGGCGGCGGGCTGTTCGTGCTCGGCGTCGCGGCCAAGGCGACTGCCGGCTCGCCCAACCTGCTGATGCTGTTCGGCGGGATCGTGATCGCGGCGCTGGCCATCTTCGCGCTGGCCGGCCTGTACACCGTGCAGCCCAACCAGGCGGCGGTGCTGAGCCTGTTCGGCAAGTACGTGGGCACCGTCAAGGACAACGGCCTGCGCTGGAACAACCCCTTCTACAGCAAGCGCCGGGTCAGCCAGCGCGTGCGCAACTTCGAAAGCGGCAAGCTGAAGGTCAACGAGCTGGACGGCAGCCCGATCGAGATCGCCGCGGTGATCGTCTGGCAGGTGATCGATGCCTCCGAGGCGGTCTACAACGTGGACGATTACGAGAGCTTCGTGCACATCCAGTCCGAATCCGCCCTGCGCGCGATGGCCACCAGCTACCCGTACGACCAGCATGAAGAGGGCCAGCTGGCCCTGCGCAGCCACGCCAGCGAGATTTCCCAGCACCTGAAGAACGAGCTGGCCGAGCGCCTGGCCGACGCCGGCGTGCAGGTGATCGACGCGCGCATCAGCCACCTCGCCTACGCCGCCGAGATCGCCCAGGCGATGCTGCAGCGCCAGCAGGCCAACGCGGTGATCGCCGCGCGTACCCGCATCGTCGCCGGTGCGGTGGGAATGGTTGAAATGGCCTTGGCCGAACTGCAGAAGAACGGCGTGGTGCAGCTGGATGAAGAGCGCAAGGCGCACATGGTCAGCAACCTGCTGACCGTGCTGTGCTCGGACCGCGGCACCCAGCCGATCGTCAACGCTGGTTCGCTGTACTGAACCCTCGCAACGGGGCGCCCCCACCGCCCCGCCAGGAGCTTGCATGAGTGAGAAGAAAGCCTACCCGCTGCGTATCAACGCCGATGTCCTGGCCGCCGCGCAGCGCTGGGCTGACGACGAGTTGCGCAGCCTCAACGCGCAGATCGAATACGTGCTGCGCGACGCCCTGCGCAAGGCAGGACGGCTGCCGAAACCCAAGCCATCGTCGGAGGACAAGGAATGAGCAAGCGTTGGAGCTACCTGACCGTTGAAGTCAAAACGTCGCTGATGGGCCTGCAGAAGCCGGAGGACATCCAGGCCGAACTGAGCCGCCAGGGACAGCTCGGCTGGGAACTGGTCAACATCATCATCCCGGCGCCGATGCGCCCGGCCATGCTGGTCTTCAAGAAGGAGCAGTAACCATGCGCCTGCGCCCCTCCCTGTTTGCCGTCGCACTGGCCGCCTTCAGCGGCGGTGCCCTCGCCGCCGAGCCGCAGCAGGTGGCCTCGCAGCTGCTGGACCATCTGCAGGCCGGGCGCATGGCCGAGGCCGAAGCAATGTTCACCCCGCAGATGGCCCGCGCCGTACCGGCCGACAAGCTGCAGGGGCTGTGGCACTCGCTGGGTGAGCTGAAGCAGCGCGGCGCCGCCCACAGCAGCGAGCAACAGGGCGTGCACGTGGTGGAGGTGCCGCTGCAGTTCGCCAGCGGTGCGGTGGTCGCGCAGGTGGCGGTGGACGCGCAGGACAAGGTCGCCGGCCTGATGCTGCGCCCTGCCCCCGCAGCCAAGGCAGCGCCGCCGCCGGCCGACGCGAACTACAGCGAGGCCGATTTCAGCGTGCCGCAGGCGCGCGGCGCATTGCCGGCCACGCTGGCCCTGCCGAAGGGCAAGGGGCCATTCCCGGCGGTGCTGCTGGTGCATGGCTCGGGCCCGCAGGACCGTGACGAAACGATCGGCGCCAGCCGCCCGTTCCTCGACATCGCCCGCGGCCTGGCCGCGCAGGGCATCGCGGTGCTGCGCTACGACAAGCGCACCCTCGCCCGCCCGCAGGATTTCCAGGGCGGCAGCTTCACCGTCGATGACGAAACCACCGATGACGCGGTGGCCGCACTGACCGCGCTCGCCGCCGATCCGCGCATCGATGGCCGCCGCGTGTTCGTGCTCGGCCACAGCCAGGGCGGCATGCTGGCCCCGCGTATCGCCAGCCGCTGGCGGCAGGCGCGCGGCGCGATCCTGTGGGCGGCACCGGCACGCACCCTGCTGGAACTGCTGCCCGAGCAGAACCGCTACCTGCTCAGCCTGGACGGTGACATCAGCGCGCCGGAACAGGCCTTTCTGGACAAGCTGGACGCCCAGATCGCCGCCGCCCGTGGCAGCGCGCCGGTCGCCGCCAGCGAACTGCCGCTGGGCGTGCCGCAGACGTTCTGGAAGAGCATCGAAGCCGTCAACGCACGGGCCGATGCCAAGGCACTGCGCACGCCGCTGCTGATGCTGCACGGTGGCCGCGATTTCCAGGTACCCGATGCCGATTGGCAGCTGTGGAAGCAGGCACTGCAGGGCCGCAAGGATGTGCAGTGGCAGGCCTACCCGGCCCTCAACCATATCGGCGTGGCCGGCAGCGGTCCGAGCTCGCTGAAGGAGTACGCCCAGCCCGGGCACGTTGACCCGGCGCTGATCGCCGATGTCGCGCACTGGGTGGAGGCACAGCGATGAGCGGCAGCGATCCGCGCACGTTCGACGTTGCAGAGAGTTCGCCGCTGCGCGTGCTGTGGGTCCTCGGTCCGCTGCTGGTGGTCTTTGCCCTCTGCGTCTGGGCCGAGTTGAAGGACGCACCCGCCGATGCGCCGTGGATGGAGATCACCCTGTCGCCGCCGTTCTTCCGGATGTGGGGCAGCGCGGCCTGGAGCCTGGCGACGCTGGTGCTGATCGGTGCGGGCCTGGGCGTCGCGTTCTTCCGCCGCCGGGTCAGCCTGGCGGGCGATGTGCTGGACGTGCGCTCGACCCTGTACCGTCGCCGCACGCCGGTGGCACATATGCAGCTGGACCAGGCCGAGGTGGTCGACCTTGGCCGCGACCGCCGCTATGGCCTGCACATGAAGACCAACGGCTACTCGATGCCGGGCTTCTACTCGGGGCACTTCCGGCTGCAGGGCGGCAGCAAGGGCTTTGCTCTGGTCACTGATCGCCAGCAGACCCTGGTCATTCCCGTGCGCGGCGGCAGCACCCTGCTGCTCAGCCTGGACCGGCCGCAGGCCCTGCTGGACGCGCTGCGCAAGGTGGCTGCCACCCCGCCACCGCAGTAAGCTGCGGGCATGCACCGTCATGCCCCCCTGCTGATCAACACCGAGGCCGTGGAACTGTGGCCGGCCAACCTGCTGCGTGCGCGCAGCAACCTCGATGCGCGCCTGCTTGCGCGTGCGCGCTGGGTGCTGCGGCGCAAGCGCGATGGCCGCTATCTGGCGGCGGTGCTGCCGCAGGGCGTGCATTCGCTGGTGCCGCACCTGCCGCGCGAACCCGGCGTGGAGGACGCGCTGGCGCTGCTGGACGGCGCTGCCGCAGCGCGCCCGTTTGCGGCGACCTTGGACGCACAGTGGCTGCCGCTGGCCGGCCTGCAGCAGCGCCTGCAGCAGCTGGGGCTGGATGCGCAGAAATACGCGCAGGACAGCGGTCTGGCGCTGGAGGCCGAACCCTGCGTGCTGCATTCTGCTGGCCGCGACCGCTTCGGCCGACCGCTGTGGCTGCGCCGTGGCGCCGTGCAGGGCTGGCGCCGCATGCGCCTGCATGCCGCGCGGGATGGGGTGGCCCTGGATGCGATCTCCGGCTTCCGCAGCCACGCTTACCAGCTGGGCATCTTCGAACGGAAACTCGCGCGCGGGCTGAGCGTGGCCGAAATCCTCAAGGTCAACGCGGCACCGGGGTTCAGTGAACACCACAGCGGCCATGCCCTGGACATCGGCACGCCGGGCGATGCCCCGGCCGAGGAAACCTTCGAAGCAACGGACGCGTTTGCCTGGCTGCAGGCGAATGCCGGCACGCATGGTTTCAGCCTGAGTTACCCCCGCGACAACCCGCACGGCATCGTCTACGAGCCGTGGCACTGGTGCTGGAAAGGCTCACTGTAGAGCCGAGCCCATGCTCGGCTCCGATCAAATGCAGCCGAGCGCAGGCTCGGCGCTACACGGATCACGCCGACCCACCCGGTAGCGCCGGGCCGTGCCCGGCGGCCGAAGTCGCAACGGCGTTTAGCGCCTCAGCGCGTTGATCGCCAGCAGCACCCACCCTGCCATCAGCGTGGTGCCGCCCACCGGCGCCAGCCGCGTCGGCCACTGCAACAGGGCCGCACCGGCGAGGCTGCCGGAGAACAGCAGCACGCCCAGCAGCAGCACATACAGGCCCAGGTGGGCGATCGCCCCCTGCTGGCGCGGGCCCAGCGCCAGCAGCACCGCGCCGTGGGCGAAGGCATACAGCGCGGCCATGTTCAGATGCTGCTGGGCCAGCGGATCGGCCACGCCGTGCGCCGCGTAGGCGGACAGGCCGATCGAGGCCGCGGCCAGCAGCGCGCCCAGGCAGGCCAGCAGGGAAGGCTTACGCGCGCGTCGTTCCGGATTGAACATGACTGCTCCTTGCGCAGCGCCCCTCGGGGCGCAGATCAAAAAAAACGCGCCGCAGGAAGCGGCGCGTTTTCGTATCCAACATTACATGGGTCAGCCGAGGCTTACTTGACGGCCCAGTAGATGTCGTAGGTACCTTCCGGGGTGAACGACTTTTCCAGACCGTCCTTCCAGGATTCGTACGGGCGATCGACCACTTCCGAACCGTTGGTCACAGCCCAGGCACGCAGGGCGTTGCGGGCGATGTCCAGGCCAGCCATGTGGCCGGTGTAGGCCGCATGGGCCGAACGATGCGGAGCAACGCGGACGTACTTCACCGGTGCGCCACCGTCGATCTTGACGCTGAGTTCTTCAGCGGCGGTGCCCTCGGTACCCTTCTTCTTCACCGGCTGGGCGATGTCGAAGGCGTACTTCTCAGCACCGAAATCGGTGGTGATGATGCGGAACGGGCCAGCGGCTTCGAGACCATTGGCCTCCATCACGCGCTTGATCCACTCCTGGTTGTCCTTGATGGACTTGGTGATGGTGGCCTCGCCGCGGTCGACGTTACCGGCGTTGACGACCAGCAGGTCTTCAGCCGGCACTTCCACGATCGCCAGATCGGTCAGCGGGGCTTCGGCGGTGCGGTAGTCGACGTTCGGCACGGTGGCCAGCATGTTCGCCATCCGCGACAGACCCATCTTGATGTCATCGCCGATCTGGCGGCTGACATACAGGCCTGCGTAGCGGCCGAACAGGTCGAAGCCGTACTTCACCGAGTAATCCTGGGTGATCTTGACGTTGCGGCCACCCTTGCCGGTCGGCTCCAGGGTGAAGGTGGTCACCTTGTCGTGGCCCTTGGTCGGGTCCTCGACGGCAATCACAACGCGCTTGTTCTCTTCCGACTCGGTGATCTTCCAGGAACCGTTGCCCAGGTCCTTGGAGGAGAAGTCGAGAGTGGCACCGACGCCGGAGGCCGGGCCGGACAGCTTCAGATCAACGGCGGGATCGCGCAGTACCAGCGGGTTCCAGTCCTTGAAGCGGCGCAGGCTGTTGACCGTGTCGTACACGATCGTCATCTTGCGGTTGGTCTCGATGCTTTCGGTGATGTGACGCTCGCCCGGCAGACAGACGCCAATAATGACGAACAGGCCAGCCACGATCCCCAAGGCGATCAGGAACTCGATAATACGGGTCATTCAGAGAGTCTCCGGGGCCGATCCCACGGCCGGGTTGATTGAAGCGAAGCGCCAATCCTAGCAGGCTTCGCAGGCATTGTTTATCGGATTGGCGCACCGGTTTCCGTGCCGGCTGCGGATTTGTATGGACAAAGATTTTGAAGAGTAACGCATCCGGGGCCCCCGCAAGTAGGGGGCACCCTGCTCCGGCGCCCCGGGCCTGGCCCAAATCGTTGTCGCAAAAGGACTTTTTCAGACCAGCTGAAGTTCGAACGCCTTCAGCACGGCGCGGGTGCGGTCGCGCACCCCCAGCTTGGACAGGATGTTGGACACGTGATTCTTGATGGTCCCTTCGGCGACCCCCAATGAATTGGCGATCTCCTTGTTGGAGAAACCGCTGGCCATCAGGCGCAGGATCTCGGTCTCGCGGTCGGTCAGCGGGTCCGGGCGGTCCAGGCTGACGAAGTCGTTGCGCATGTGCTCCAGGCCCGACAGCAGGCGCTGGGTCACCGCCGGCTGCACCAGCGAACCGCCGTCGGCGACGGTGCGGATGGCACCGACCAGCTGCGCCAGGGTGACGTCCTTGAGCAGGTAGCCCTTGGCACCGGCCTTCAGCCCGGCCAGCACCAGCTGGTCGTCGTCGAAGGTGGTCAGGATGATGGTCGGCGGCAGCTGTTCCTGGCGCGACAGCACCTGCAGCGCCTCCAGGCCCGACATCACCGGCATGCGCATGTCCATCAGGACCACGTCCGGACGCACCTGCGGCACCAGTTCGACGGCCTGGCGGCCATCGGCGGCCTCGGCCACCACTTCGATACCGTCGTCGAGCGCCAGCAGGGAGCGGATTCCCTGCCGCACCAGGGTTTGGTCATCGACCAGGCAGACGCGAATCATCAACGCACTCCTTCAGGAACCTCGGTGAGGGCCGCCAGTACCGTTGCCGGAACCGTGGCCCGCAGGCGGAAGCCTTCGCCGGGGTGGGTATCCACCTGCAGCTGGCCGCCACATTGTTGCAGGCGTTCGCGCATCCCGCGCAAGCCATTGCCCGCATTGACCATCTGTGCGCCGACGCCGTCGTCGCGGGCGTCCACCACCACCAGGCCAGGCACCTCACGGTACACCCGGATCCACAGGTGGCGCGCCTGGGCGTGGCGCACCGCGTTGGTGATGATCTCCTGGGTGCAGCGCAGCAGCACGTGGGCGCGCTGCGGGTCTTCCACGTTCAGCGGCTCCTCCACGTCCAGCACGATGTCCAGCGAGGGCACGTTCTCGGTAAGCGGGCGCAGCGCGGCAGCCAGGTCGATGGCGCCGGTCTCGCGCAGCTGGCTGACCACCTCGCGCACGTTGCCCAGCAGCAGCTTGGCCAGGGTATGCGAGCGCTTGACGTGCTCCAGCGCCTGGCCCTCGGCCAGGTGCCCGGCCACTTCCAGGTTCAGGGTCAGCGCGGTCAGCTGGTGGCCCAGCACATCGTGCAGCTCGCGCGAGATGCGGGTGCGCTCGTTGACCCGGGCGCTTTCGGCCAGCAGGGCGCGGGTCGCGCGCAGCTCGGCGTTCAGGCGGCGCTGCTCGTCGCGGGCCTCGGTCTGCTGTCGCGCGACCAGGCTGGTCACGAAGATGAACATGGAGAAGCCGCCATACAGCAGCGACTGCATCACCGCCTCGAACAGCGGGAAGCGCAGCAGCATGTAATAGACCGGCGCCACGGCCAGCTGGCTGACCAGCAGCCACAGCACGCCCAGCCGCACCGACAGCATCCACGGGATGACCCCGGCGGCGACCATCATCAGGATGCTGCCCAGGCCCGAGCCGCTGAGGAAGCTGACCCCCAGCGCGGACACGGTGAGCAGCAGCAGCAGGCCACGGTCCAGCCAGGTGGTGTGGCTGTCGCTGCGCAGCGAGCGGGTCAGCCGGAAGTAGGCCGCGCCAAAGGACAGGTACGCCAGGAACAGCAGCACGGCCCAGCCGCCCATGTCGGCACGGGCATGCAGGTTCTCGAACTGCGAATAGGCCAGGGGCAGGCCGACCATGACCCAGGTAAACAGGCCGGCCAGTCGCAGGACACGGGTATGGCTGAGGACTCCCAACATGCCAGCACTCTACGGTTGAAGCCTGCCTGCTGCACTCTGGCGGAAGTCATGCATGCCCTTCCCCCTGTTCATGCCGCAGCCCGCCCCGGGCATGCAATAATCGTGCGCAGGGTCCGTTGATGGACCAACCGCGTTACCCCACGGAGTCACAATGTCGATTGTCATCCGCGACGTGCGCGAGCACGAGCTCGATTCCGTCCTGGCGTTGAACAACAATGCTGGCCTGGCCATCCTTCCGCTGGATGCCGCACGCCTGCACCTGTTCTACGAAACCGCTGAATATTTCCGCGTCGCCGAGCGCGACGGCAACCTGGCCGGCTTCCTGATCGGCTTCGGCAGCGACAGCCAGCACGACAGCAGCAACTTCGCCTGGTTCAAGCAGCAGCTGGCCACGCCCTTCTTCTATATCGACCGCATCGTGGTCGCCAGCCGCCGTCGCGGTGGGGGCGTCGGCCGTGCGTTCTATGCCGATGCGCAGAGCTTTGCCGAGCTGCGCTACCCGCAGATGACCTGCGAGGTGTTCCTGGACCACGGCGCCGACGCCGCCCTGCTCTTCCACGGCAGCTTCGGCTTCCGCGAGCTGGGCCAGAACACCATGCCGCACGTCGACGTGCGCGCCAGCATGCTGGCCAAGGAACTGTGCAGCTACCCGTGGGTCCACGAGACCTACGGCGGCAAGCTGCCGGATGTGGCATGGGCGCGTGACCGGCAGCTGCCGGTGCAGGCACAGCGGCCGACGGGGACCTGAGCGTGGCGGTGAATTTCGATTACGAACAGGCCGGTGAACTGAAGATCGGCCAGGTGGGCATCGCCAACCTGCGCATCCGTACCCTTGATGTCGAACGCCTCGTGCAGGAAATGCAGGAGCGCGTGAACCGTGCGCCGAAGCTGTTCGGCCGCGCGGCGGTCATCCTCGATTTCGGCGGCCTGAGCCAGGTGCCCGACGCGGCCACCGCGCAGGCGCTGGTGGATGGCCTGCGCAGCGCCGGCGTGCTGCCGGTGGCGCTGGCCTATGGCACCACGGCGGTCGACCTGCTCTCGCAGCAGTTGGGCCTGCCGCTGCTGGCCAAGTTCCGTGCGCAGTACGAGCGTGCCGAGGCCGAACCGGCCCCGCCGCCGCCCGCGCCCGCACCGGAACCGCGTCGTGCCGCCAAGGCCGAACCGGCCCCGGCCCCCGTCGCACCGGTGGGCAACGCCGCCGATGCGGCCGCACCGCAGCCGGGCCGCATGCAGCTGGGCAACGTGCGCTCGGGCCAGCAGCTGTACGCGGAAAACTGCGACCTGACCGTGATGGCCACCGTCGGCGCAGGCGCCGAGGTCATCGCCGACGGCAGCATTCATATCTACGGGACCCTGCGCGGCCGCGCGCTGGCAGGGGCCCAGGGCAACACCGCGGCACGTATTTTCTGCCGTGATTTCCATGCGGAACTGGTCGCCATTGCAGGCCACTACAAGGTACTGGACGATGTGCCGGACAACCTGCGCGGCAAGGCCGTGCAGGTGTGGCTGGAACAGGACCAGATCAAGATCGCTGCGCTGGACTGACGCAGCCCCAAAACAGAATCATCAGGAGAAGTCCTTTGGCTGAAATCATCGTAGTCACCTCCGGCAAGGGCGGCGTCGGCAAGACCACTTCCAGCGCGAGCCTGGCGTGCGGCCTCGCACGGCGCGGCAAGAAGGTGGCCGTGATCGACTTCGACGTCGGCCTGCGCAACCTCGACCTGATCATGGGTTGCGAGCGCCGCGTGGTGTACGACTTCGTCAACGTCGTGCACGGCGAAGCGACGCTCAAGCAGGCCCTCATCAAGGACAAGCGCTTCGACAACCTGTACGTGCTGGCTGCCTCGCAGACCCGCGACAAGGATGCGCTGACCCAGGAAGGCGTGGGCAAGGTCCTGAAGGACCTGGCCGCCGACGGCTTCGATTACATCATCTGCGACTCCCCGGCCGGCATCGAGAAGGGCGCCTTCCTGGCGATGTACTTCGCCGACCGCGCCGTGGTGGTGGTGAACCCGGAAGTGTCCTCGGTGCGCGATTCGGACCGCATCATCGGCCTGCTGGATTCGAAGACCCACAAGGCCGAATCGGGCCAGAACGTGCCGGCCTTCCTGCTGCTGACCCGCTACACCCCGGTGCGCGTGGAAAGCGGTGAGATGCTGAGCATCGCCGACGTCGAGGAAGTGCTGGGCCTGAAGGCGATCGGCGTGATCCCCGAATCGGGCGACGTGCTCAATGCCTCCAACAAGGGCGAGCCGGTCATCCTGGACGTGGAATCGGCCGCCGGCCAGGCCTACGACGATGCCGTTGCACGCATCCTCGGCGAAGAGCGCCCGATGCGCTTCACCAACGTCGAGAAGAAGGGCTTCTTCAGCAAGCTGTTCGGAGGGTAAGCATGGGCCTGTTCGATTTCCTCAAAGCGAAGAAGACCACCGCCGAAACCGCGAAGAACCGCCTGCAGATCATCATCGCGCAGGAACGCAGCAACCGCGGTGGCCCGGACTATCTGCCACTGCTGCAGCGCGAGCTGCTGGAAGTGATCAAGAAGTACGTCAACATCGACGTCGACGCGGTGAAGGTCGACCTGGTGAAGGATGGCCAGCACGATGTGCTGGACATCTCCGTGGCGCTGCCTGAAGGCCCGGAAAAACCCTGACCCCCTGCCCCGCCCGTGCCTGCATGGGCGGGGCCGCGTGACCCCGCATGACCGACACCGCACCCGAACCGAACGTCACTCGCGTCGGCGATATCGCCTTCGCCGATGCGCAGCGGCTGCTCGCCGCGCATGACCTGCGCCTGCACCACGTGGCGGCCGGTGCGCCGATTCCTGGCAGCTACTGGGGCGAACCCGAGGCCGGCATCATCGCCAGCGACGTCTACGTGCGCGACGATACGCCGGTGCATTCGATGCTGCATGAAGCCTGCCACCTGATCGTGCTGCCGCCGGAGCGGCGCGCGCAGGTGCATACCGACGCCACCGACTCGGTGCCCGAGGAAGATGCCACCTGCTACCTGCAGATCGTGCTGGCCGGGCAGCTGCCCGGCGTGGGCAGCGAGCAGCTGATGGCAGACATGGATGCGTGGGGGTATACGTATCGGCTGGGGTCGACCAAGGCTTGGTTCGAACAGGACGCGGAAGATGCGCGGGCGTGGTTGCTCGAACGCGGGTTGCCAGTGGCGTAAAGCATCCACGCATGGCGTGGCTCTACAGGATCAGCCCTGCCCCGCCAGCGCGCGCAGGGTGATGCCGACGATGTACGCCAGGTACGTGCCGGTGGCATAGCCCATCGTGCCCAGCAGCACGCCCACCGGCGCCAATGCCGGATGGAAGGCCGCAGCCACCACCGGCGCCGAGGCCGGGCCACCGATGTTCGACTGCGAACCGATGGCGAAATAGAAGAACGGCACCTTCAGCAGCTTGCCCAGGCACCACAGCAGGGCGATGTGCACGGCGATCCAGATGATGCCGAGCAGGAACAGCCACGGGCGGTCCAGCAGCGCCAGAAGGTCCATCTGCATGCCGATGCAGGCGATCAGGAAGTACAGCAGCAGCGAGCCCAGGCGCGAGGCGCCCGCGCCTTCCAGAGTGCGCGCGCGGGTGAAGCTCAGGCTCAGGCCCAGCGTGGTCGACAGCACCACCACCCACACGAACGGCGCATCCAGGCTGAACTGCGAGGCCCAGCTGACATTGCCCTTGAACCAGGCGGCCAGCGGCGCGCCGATGGCGTGCGACAGGCCGACGCCGCCGAAGGCAACCGCCACGATCAGCATCAGGTCGGTCAGGCTGGGAATGCGCTCGTGCTCGGCCTGGAAGCGCGCGATGCGCTCCTTCAGTTCATCGATCGCCGAGGTATTGGCGCCACTGCGCGCATCGATCTTCGCCGCACGCCCGGCCAGGAAGATCAGCGCGGCCATCCACACGTAACCCACGCCGACATCGACCACGGCGAACTGGCCGAAGGTGGTCGCGTTGACGTCGAAGACTTCGCGCATCGCCAGCATGTTCGCGCCGCCACCGATCCAGCTGCCGGCCAGTGCGGCCATGCCGGCCCAGGTGTCGCCGGCCACGGTATCGGGATGGATCGCGCGCATCACCAGGAAGGCCACCACCGCGCCGAGCATGATGCTGGCCGAAGCGCCCAGGTACATCAGCACCAGCTTCGGGCCCAACCGCAGGATGCCCTTGATGTCCACCGCCAGGGTCAGCAGGATCAGCGCCGCCGGCAGCAGGATGTCGCGTGCGATGGGGTTGTAGAGCTTGGTGTTCTGGCCGTCGATCAGGCCGATGGTGTTGTAGATGCCGGGAATGAGGTAGCACAGCAGCAGGGCCGGCACGAAGGTGTAGAAGCGTTTCCACAGCCCCTGTTCGCGCGAGGCGGTCCAGAACACGGCGCCGAGGGTGGCGGCGATCAAACCGAAGACGACGATGTCGTTCTGGATCAGGGCGGTCGAAGGCATGCAGGCGCTCGTGTAGAGCCGAGCCATGCTCGGCTGCTGTTGGCGGGAAAGGAGGCACAGAGCAGCCGAGCATGGCTCGGCTCTACAAAAAGCCGGGCGCCGCCACGAGGGCGGCGCCGGTAACGCTTATTCGCCGATGTGCTGCTTCAGCCAGGCGTTGACGGTGTCATGCCACAGGATGCTGTTGTTCGGCTTCAGCACCCAGTGGTTCTCGTCCGGGAAGTACAGGAACTTCGATTCGATGCCCTGGCGCTGGGCGGCGGTGAACGCGGCCAGGCCCTGCTCGACCGGAATGCGGAAGTCCTGCTGCCCGTGGATGACCAGGATCGGCTTCTTCCAGTCGGCCACGTGGTTGACCGGATTGAACTTCTCGAAGTTGGCGGCCTTCTCGTACGGCGTGCCGCCCTGCTCCCACTCGGTGAACCACAGTTCTTCGGTGGCGTAACCCATCATGCGCTGGTCGAACACGCCGTCATGGTTGACCAGGCACTTGAACGGGCTGTTCCAGTTGCCGGCGATCCAGTTGACCATGAAGCCGCCGTAGCTGGCGCCCAGCGCGCAGGCCTTGTCGCCGTTGAGGAAGGAATACTTCTTCAGCGCCGCGCTCCAGCCCTTCTGCAGGTCTTCCAGCGGGCGGTCGCCCCAGTGCTGGCTGATCGCATCGGTGAAGGCCTGGCCGTAGCCGGTGGAACCGTGGAAGTCGATCATGACCACGGCATAGCCCTGGCCGGTGTAGGTCTGCGGGTTCCAGCGGTAGCTCCAGCCGTTGCCGAAGCTGCCCTGCGGGCCGCCGTGGATCAGGAACGCGACCGGATAGGACTTGCCTTCCTGGTAGTTGTGCGGCTTGACCACGTAGCCGTGCACGGTGTCGTTGTTCCAGCCCCTGAACTCGAACTGTTCGAAGTCGCCGAAGTTGACGTCCTTCAGCACCTCGCCGGCGGCCGGGGTCAGCGCGCGCAGCTCGCCGATCGGCTGGCCGGCGGCCGGCAGCATGCCGACCAGCACCTGGTCGTTGCTCTTCAGGCTGTTGCGGGTGATGGCCACGCTGTTGCCGGCCACGCTGACCGAGGACACGGTGCCATCGCCGATGACCTTGGTGGCCTTGCCGCTGGCCACGTCGATCTGGAACAGCGGGTGCTCGCCGAGATCGTCGGTGGTGGTGTAGATGCTGGCGCCATCGGCGGACAGGGTGATCTCACCGGCCGAACGATCCCACTGCGGGGCGATCTCGCGGGCCTTGCCGCTGGCCAGGTCCATCGCCATCAGGCCGAAGCGGTCGGCTTCGAAGCCGGGGCGCTTCATGGCGCGGTAGAACAGGGTCTTGCCGTCGGCGCTGAACACCGGGCCGGCATCCCAGGCCGGGTTGGCGGCGGTCAGGTTGACCGGCGCCTGCTTGCCGGCGGCATCAAAGCGGTACAGGTCGAAGTTGGTCGACCACGGTTCCTGCTTGCCGGCCACGCGGATGCTGGCGACCACGCTGGCGCCGTCCGGCGACCAGGTGAAATCGTCGTTGCCGCCGAACGGCTTGGACGGTGCGTCGCCATCGATGGTCGCGCTCAGCGCCGAGGCGCCCTTCACCGGGCCGGCCTTGGCCGCCGGCAGCGGGGCCACGAACAGGGTGTTGCGTCGGCCGTCGTTCCAGGTGTCCCAATGGCGCACGAACAGCGAATCGAAGACCTTGCCGCTGGCCTTGGCGTCAGCCACGTCCTTGAGCTTCTTCTCGGTGCAGGCCAGGTCCGAGGCACAGGCCTGGAACACGCCGGCGCTGAACAGCACGCGGTCGTCCTGCGGCGAGACGTGGTAGCTGTCCACGTCCACCGGGAAATCGGTCAGCTGGCGCGGGGTGCCGCCACTGATGCCCTGCGCGTACAGCTGCTGGCTGCCGTTCTTGGCACTGAGGAAGTACACGGTCTGGCCGTCGGCCGACAGCGAGGCCGAATTGACGTTCCAGCCGGCCGGGGTGATCTGCTTCGGCGGTGCCGCATCGCGGGTGCGCAGGTTGCGCGCGAACAGCGCGGTGCTGGACTTGAGGTTGGCGTCGGTAGTGCGCTTGGCGAACACCACGGTGCCGCCGTCAGCGGTCAGGACCGGGGCGGAGACGCGATCCATGGCGACCATGTCGCGGACTTCCAGGCCACGGGCAGCGGCGACGCTGGGCAGGGCGGCCAGCAGGCTCAGTGGCAGCAGGGCATGACGCAGTTTCATCGGGATCTCCGCAGGACGGCAAAAAACCGATGGTAGGCCCGTGCGGGCGGGGCTGCCAAGGCCATCGGTCATGACCGCCCGCGGGGGGCGTTCCACCGCCAGAAAAAGCAAACCGCGCCGTAGCGCGGTTTGCCAGGGCAGCCGAGCACAGGCTCGGCTCTACATGGGCCCAGCCATCACGCCATGGCGCGCTTGCCGGTGCGGTAGATCAGCCAGCCCACCAGGAACAGCACGGCCAGACCGAACCACTGCGCGGCCGGCAGGTGGAACGGCAGGGCCAACACGTCGGCGCGGCTGCTGACCACGATCGGCACGGCGATGGCGATACCCATCAGCGCCTCGCCGGTGATCAGGCCGGCGGCGAACAGCACGCCCGGCTTGTGCACGCGGTCGCGGCCTTCTTCGTCATCGCCACGCACCTTGTGGAAGCGCTCGACCAGGTAGGCGATCAGGCCGCCCAGGAAGATCGGCACCATCAGTTCCAGCGGCAGGTAGATGCCGATGGCGGCAGCCAGCACCGGCACGCGGAAGCGCGAGTTGCGCGACTTCAGCCAGCTGTCGAAGGCGATGATGACCGCACCGACCACGGCACCGATGCCGATGAAGGTCCACGGCAGCTCGCCACCGAACAGGCCCTTGGCCACCGAGGCCATCAGGTTCGCCTGCGGGGCGGCCAGCGCGTTCGGGTGGAGCTCGGACTTCACGCCGATGCCGTAGGCGGTGGCCAGCAGGTTCAGCACCGGGGCCATGATCAGCGCGCACGAGAACGCGCCGATGCCCAGCATCAGCTGCTGCTTCCACGGGGTGGCACCGACGATGTAGCCGGCCTTGAGGTCCTGCAGGTTGTCACCGCCCACCGCGGCGGCGCAGCAGACCACCGCGCCGATCATGATGGCGGCCACCGCGCCCAGCGGCGCCCCGCCGGCACCGACCGGCTTCAGGCCATCGGCGCCCAGCAGCACGACCAGCACGGCCGAGGCGAACAGGATGGTGGAGATGGTGATGCCCGAGACCGGGTTGTTGGACGAACCGATCAGGCCGGCCAGGTAGGCCGAGACCGACACGAACAGGAAGCCGGCGACGATCATGATGATGGTCATCGGGATCGACACATGCCACTGGCCGACGATGGCCTGGTACAGGGCCAGCAGCGGCAGCACGAAGACCACCAGGGCGACCAGCATCCACTTCATCGGCAGGTCGCGTTCGGTATGCGCCAGCACCGGGCCGCCGCTCTTGCGCGCGGCGGCGAAGCCGCTCTTGACGCCGTTCAGCAGCGACTTGCGCAGCGAGATCAGGGTCCAGATGCCGCCGATCAGCATCGCGCCGACGCCCAGGTAGCGCATCTTCGCGCCCCAGATGGCGAACGCGGCCTCCGTGGACGAAGCAGCGGCAACCGACGCGGCCAGGGCCGGATCGGTGTTCATGAAGAACGCCTGGTAGATCGGAATGGCGATGTGCCAGGTCAGGATCGAGCCGGACACGACCACGATGCCGACATTCAGGCCGACGATGTAGCCCACGCCCAGCAGGGCCGGCGACAGGTTGGTGCCGATGAAAGCGGTGATCTTGGAGCTGCCGACGTAGGCCGAGGTCGACCAGGCATCGGGGATCAGGCGCAGGCCGCTTTCGGCGGCCAGCTTGACGAAGGCACCGATCACGGCAGACAGGCCGAGGATCTTCAGGCCCGGGCCGGGGTTTTCACCGGCCTTGAGCACTTCGGCCGCGGCCTTGCCTTCCGGGAAGGGCAGCGGGTCTTCGACGATCATCGAACGGCGCAGCGGCACCGAGAACAGCACGCCCAGCAGGCCGCCGAGACCGGCGATGCCCAGCACCCACCAGTACTTGAAGTCCGGCCAGTAGCCCATGATGACCAGCGCCGGGATGGTGAAGATGACACCGGCGGCGATGGACGAACCGGCCGAAGCGCCGGTCTGGACGATGTTGTTTTCGAGGATGGAACCACCGCCCAGCAGGCGCAGCACGCCCATGGAAATAACCGCCGCGGGAATGGCGGTGGCGATGGTCAGGCCTGCGAACAGACCGAGATAGGCGTTGGCCGCCGACAGCACCACCGCCAGCACGATGGCCAGGGCCACTGCGCGGAAGGTGAGCTGCTTGGGCGCAGCGTCATGGTTCATGGAAGCCCCTGCTGGCAAAAAATCCCTGCCACGCTAGCGTTCAGGGCAGAGCAAGTCCAGCGTGCCAAAGGATGGGGCCGGCTGCTGCAGTGCAACGGCCGCGGACGTGCACAGGCAACCGGCCGATGCAGCAAAGCCGGACTGGCCGCCCTGTAAATGATATGTTATATCTTTATGTTGTACCCAGCCGTTGCTCCACATGCCCCCTTCCCCCTCTCTCCGGCTGGCCTCCATCGACCAGCTGCGCGGCACCGTGATGCTGCTGATGCTGCTCGACCACGTGCGCGAGACCTTCTTCCTGCAGCACCAGGTCGGCGACCCGATGGACGCGGCCAGCGTCTCCCCTGCCCTGTTCGCCTGCCGCCTGCTGGCGCATCTGTGCGCCCCGGTGTTCGTGCTGCTCACCGGCCTGTCGGCGTGGCTGTACGGCCAGCGCCAGGCCGACCCGCGCCGCGCCATCGCCGCCTTCCTGCTCAAGCGCGGCCTGTTCCTGGTGGTGCTGGAACTGACCCTGGTCAACTTCGCCTGGACCTTCCAGTTCCCGCCGGACACGCTGTACCTGCAGGTGATCTGGGCCATCGGCCTGAGCATGATCGCGCTGGCCGGCCTGCTGTGGCTGCCGCGCCCGGCGCTGCTGGTGCTGGGCGTGCTGCTGGTGGCCGGCCACAACCTGGTCGATGGCGTGCGCGTGGAAGGCAACGGCGTGCTGGCCGTGTTGTGGAAGGTGCTGCACCAGCGCGACTGGATCGAAACCGGCGTGCTGCGCCTGCGCACGTCCTACCCGGTACTGCCGTGGATCGGGGTGATCGTGCTGGGCTACCTGATGGGTCCGTGGTTCGCCCGCGACCGCGACCCGGTGCAGCGCCAGCGCTGGCTGCTGTGGGCCGGGCTGGGCGCGCTGGCCGCGTTCGCCCTGCTGCGCTTGGCCAACAGCTATGGCGAGGCGCCGTGGCAGCACCAGGACAGCGCCCTGCGCACCTGGATGAGTGTGTTCAACGTGACCAAGTACCCGCCGTCGCTGCAGTTCCTGCTGCTGACCCTGGGCGTGGGCCTGTTGCTGCTGCGCCTGTACGAATGGCCGCCGCTGGCCCGCGCGCTACGACCGCTGGCCGATATCGGTGCAGCGCCGATGTTCTTCTACCTGCTGCATCTGTACGTACTGAAGCTGCTGTACGTGGCCGCGCTGGCGACCTGGGGGCCGACCCACGGCAGCCTGTACGCGCTGGATTCGGTGGCCGGCCTGCTGCTGGTGGCCTGCGCGCTGGCGGTGGCGATGTATCCGCCGACGCTGCTGTTCGGCCGGTTCAAGGCGCGCCGCCGCGACCTGGCCTGGCTGCGCTACCTGTAATCGACCGCGCGTGATGAGCCCCATCCACGCATGGCGTGGATCTACTGGGGCCGCCGGGCCATGCCCGGCGCTACCCGGCGCGCGCCTATAATCCGCCGATGAATTCCACCGCGATCGCTTCCGACGACTTCCTCGGCCACCCGAAAGGCGTCTACGTCTGCTTCTTCACCGAAATGTGGGAACGCTTCTCCTTCTACGGGATGAAGGCGCTGCTGCTGCTGTATCTCACCAAGTACCACCTGTTCGGCGACAAAGCCGGCCTGGACCTGCTGGGCGCCTACGGCGGCCTGGTCTACTGCATCCCCGTGTTCGGCGGCATGCTGGCCGACCGCTGGCTGGGCATGCGCCGGGCGGTGCTGTTCGGCGGCATCCTGCTGGTGCTGGGCCACCTCGGCATGGCCTTCGAGGGCCACGCCGCTTACCGGGTCAACGGTGAGGTGGTGCGCGATACCTCGGCCCTGGCGGTGACCTACCTGTCGCTGGCGCTGATCATCATGGGCGTCGGCTTCCTCAAGCCGAACATCTCCACCATCGTCGGCAAGCTCTACCCGCAGGACGACCCGCGCCGCGATTCGGGCTTCTCGCTGTTCTACGCCGGCATCAACCTCGGCGCGCTGTTCTCCTCGCTGGTCTGCGGCTTCCTCGGCGAGGCCTATGGCTGGAAGTACGGCTTCGGCGCCGCCGGCATCGGCATGCTCGCCGGCCTGGCGATGTTCCTGTGGGGCCAGAAGTACCTGCAGGGCCACGCCGAACCACCGCAGCCGGCCGCACTGAAGCAGAAGGTGCTGGGCCTGCCGCGCGAATGGCTGATCTACCTGTGCGCGGTGGTCGGCGTGCTGCCGGTGGCCTGGCTGATGTGGGCCGCAGGCAACGGTGCCTTCGCCCTGGGCGGCGAGATCAGCCTGGCGCTGATGCTGATGCTGGTGGTGCTGGGCGGCGTGCTGGTCTGGTTCGCCTGGTTCACCGGCAGCAAGTGCACCCCGGTGCAGCGCCAGCAGATGATCGCGCTGATGGTGCTGATCTTCATGGCGCTGGTGTTCTTCACGATGTACGAGCAGTCCTACGGCTCGTGGGTCACCTTCACCGATCGCCTGCTGACCAAGGACATCGTGCCGGCGCTGGTCATCACCGGTGGCACCCCGCTGCCGTGGTCGATCATCTCGCTGCTGCTGGCACCGCTGGGCTTCGTGGTCAGCGCGCGCCTGTCCGAGCGCCGCCCGGGCTCGAACGCGCCGCGTGCATTCTTCATCGTCATCGTCGCGCTGATGCTGGTGCTGCTGGTGCGCGACTGCCTGGTCATTCCGCAGACGGCCGGCTCGCTCACCTATCTGGGCGGCCTGTTCCTGGTGCTGCTGGCCCCGGCGTTCGCCGCGCTGTGGACCTGGATGGACCGCCGCGGCTGGGAGCCGGGCAAGCCGGTGAAGTCGGCTTGGGGCCTGGTCATCGGTGCGCTGTCGTTCGTGCCGCTGGCACTGGCCGCGCAGCAGGTCAGCGCCACGGGTGAAATGGCCAGCGTGTGGTGGCTGGTGCTGGCCTACTTCCTGTTGGCCAGCGGCGAGATGTGCTTGTCGCCGGTCGGCCTGTCAGCGGTGACCCAGCTGGCCGTGCCGCGGGTGATGAGCCTGATGATGGGCACCTGGTTCCTGGCCACCGCGTTCTCCGAAACGCTGGCCGCGCTGTTCGGCAAGCTGGCGGCGATCGAGGTTCCCGAAGGAGAGACGCTGGACATGGTGGCGGCCGCAGGCGCCTATGCGCACCTGTTCTGGCTGCTGATGTGGATCGGCCTGGGCTGTGCAGTGCTGGCCTTCATCGCCGCGCCGCTGCTGAAGCGGATGATGCACGGGGTGAAGTAGCCCCCCCGTGCACCGGCGCCCGCTCAGGGCGCCTTGGCCTTGCCCGCCGCCGCAGATGCTGGTGCGGCGGTGGCGCCCCCCAGGCTGCGTGCGAGGAACGCCAGCAGCCGGGTGTAGTAGTCGCGCCGGTTGGCCTCGCCATACAGGCCATGCCCTTCGCGCGCGTAGTAGGCCGCTTCCACCGGCACGCCGGCCTGTTTCAACGCCGCTTCCATGCGCTCGGTGTGCTGCACGGGCGCACGCTGGTCTTCGCGCCCCGCCGCCAGCAGTACGGGCACCTTGATCCGGGCCGCCAGGTTCACCGGCGAAACCTCCGCCAGTGTTGCTGGCTCGCCCAGCCAGTCGCGCAGGTAGTTCACGCCCGACGTGCGGTCCTGCACATCGCCGCGCTTGAACATCAGCGGCAGGTCGTACACGCCCACATAACCGGCCGCGCAGCGGTACAGCGCGGGCTCGCGGGCGACCCCCATCAGCGCGGAGTACGCGCCGTAGCTGGCGCCGTAGATGCAGATGCGCCGTGCATCGGCGATGCCTTCTGCGATGGCCCAGCGCGTGGCATCGGTGACATCGTCCTGCATGGCGCGGCCCCATTGTTTCGCGGCGGCCTGGGTATGCGCGCGACCATGATTGCCCGAGCCCCGGAAGTTGACCTGCAGCACCGCATAGCCGGCCGCCGCCAGCAACTGGTTGTCGCGCTCGAAGCTGCCGTCGTCGAACTCGCCGATGGGGCCTCCATGCGGCTTCACCACCATCGGCAGCCCGCGGCCATCGCTGCCGTGGGGAACGGTAAGGAAGCCGTGCAACGGCATGCCATCGCGTGCGGCCAGGGTCACAGGACGCACGCTGGCACCGCCGTCGCGGTCGAACCAGCGGTTGCGCGCGGTCAGGAACGCCGCTTCGCGGGTGGCCGTGTTGAACAGGAACCAGTCACCGGGATTTTTTCCCGAGTCGACCTTGACCAGGATGCGCGCATTGTCACGGGTGGCCGACAACAGGCTGACCACGTGGCCAGGGAAGGCTTTTTCCAGCATGCGCTGGATACGCGCGGTGGGCGTCTGCTCGTCGAAGAACGCGCTGCGCGGAGCCGCACCCACGAACTGCACGCCGACCGGCACCCGCGTGCCCGGCTGGTGGATGATGTAGGTCGGATCGACCGCTGCATCCTGCAGCAGGGTGCGGCGCTCGTTGGTCTGCGGATTCCAGCTGACCACCACATCGGGCCCGCTGGCCTGCTGCACCACCAGGTAGGCCAGCTGGTTGTCGGCGGAAAAACCGATCGGACGTTCGATGCGGTAGCTGCTGTCTTCATCGTTGAGCAGCGTCCAGCGGCCGTCATCCTGGCGGTAATACAGCTTGTTGACGTTGTCTTCGCCAGCGCCACGGGCGAAGCGCAGCACCCCCGCGTTGTCGGTGGTGAACGTGGCCCGCTGCACCGGCGAGCGCGAGACCAGCACGCGGCGACCGGTGACCACATCCAACCGTTCCAGCCGTGCACTGGTGTCATTGGCAAACGGCCACAGCGAGATCAGCACGTTGCGGTCATCGCCCTGCAGCGGGTCGGCGAGGAAGGCCGCCACTGGCTCCACCCTGCGGCCGCTGACCAGGCCCGGCTCGTCCGGGCGTGCGCGGTAGCCGACCAGCAGGTCACCACGCTTGCCGTTGGCATCCATGGCATACAGCTCGCCGGTGGGCCGCGGCGCGTCCAGCGCGCCCCACTTCTCGGCCAGGCCGATCAGCAGGCGGTTGTCACTGACCCAGTCGACGCTGTCGGCGTGGTTGTTGCGCGGCGGCCGGAAGTTGCCGACCAGCTCCATGGTGCTGGTGCGCAGGATGGCGACGGCGGTTGCATCTTCCAGCGGCAGGGTCATCGCCAGGTACTCACCGGTGGGCGAGAGCTGGATGTCATTGAACTCGGCGCGGCGCAGGTAGTCGTCCAGCGCGAGCTCGGCCGAACGGGCCTGGCCCGCGCCGCACAGCGCCAGCATCCCGGCCAGCAGGATGGAAGGTTTCATGATGTCTCCCCTGGCCGGGCAGCCGTGGCTGCCCGGCCTGCTGAAGCGCACGCGCGGCGTGCGCGGTTGGACTTACGGCGCCTTGCCGCTGGCCTTCGGCGCTGCCGCACTGGCCTGGGCCCCACCCAGGCTGTTGGACAGGAACGCCAGCAGGCGGCTGTAGTACTCGCGTTCGTGCTCGGGCCGGTAGAAGCCGTGGCCTTCGGTGCTGTAGTACAGGCTTTCCACCGGCGTGCCCGCCTTCTTCAGTGCTGCTTCAAGGCGCTTGGTGTGCTCGATCGGCGCGCGCTTGTCTTCGCCACCGGCCGCGAGGAACACCGGCACCTTGATCTGCCCGGCAAGGGTGACCGGCGAGGCCGCGCCCAGCTTCGCCGGGTCGCCCAGCCAGTCACGCAGGTAGGTCATGCCCGAACCGCGGTTCTGGATGTCGCCACGGGTGAACATCATCGGCAGGTCATACACCCCCACGTAGCCGGCGGCACACTTGTACATGCCCGGTTCGCGCGCGGCACCCATCATCGCCGAGTAGGCGCCATAGCTGGCACCGTAGATGCAGATGCGGTCCTTGTTGGCGATGCCCTGCGCGACGGCCCAGCGTGTCGCATCGGTGACGTCGTCCTGCATGGCGCCGCCCCACTGCCGTGCACCGGCCTGGGTGTGCGCGCGGCCGTAGTTGCCCGAGCCACGATAGTTGACCTGCAGCACCGCATAGCCGGCATCGGCCAGCATCTGCGATTCCATGTCATAGCGGCCGGAGTCGAAGATGTCGTACGGACCACCGTGCGGCAGCACCACCATCGGCAGGTTGCGACCGTCGCTGCCGTGCGGCAGGGTCAGGAAGCCGTGCAGCGGCAGGCCATCGCGGGCCTTCAGCGATACAGCGCGCACCGGCGCGGTCTTTTCCACGTCCAGCCACTCGCTGCGGCTGATGAGGTGCTGCGCCGACTTGGCCACGGTATCGAACACGTAGAACGAGCCGGGATCGTTGCCGGTCCAGGTTTCCACCAGCACCTTCTTGCCGTCGCGCGTGCTGGAGGTGATGTAGACCGGCTGCTTGAAGGCCGCTTCCAGGCTGTGGTACAGGCGCGCATCGGCCGAGGTCTCGTCGAAGAAACGGCTGCGGGTGGTGTCGCCCAGGTACAGCGCACCCACCGGCACGCGCGTGCCGTTGCGGAAGATGATGTGGTACGGATCGACCACGTCATCGGCCAGCAGCGTCTTCCGCTCGCCGGTCTCCGGGTTCCAGCTGACGATGGCGTCGGGGCCCTTCGGCTGCTGGACCTGCAGGTAAGCCACGCTGTTGTCTTCAGCAAAGCCAATGGCCGTCTCGATCCGGCTGCTGACCGCCTCGTCGTTGACCATCACCCACTGGTTGTTGCCCGGCTGGCGGTAGTAGAGCTTGTTGACGTTGTCAGTGCCGGAACCATGGGCGAAACGTACTTCGCCCTTGTTGTCGGTGGTGAAGCGGGCATTGCGCACCGGCGAGCCCGCCACCTGCACGCGGCGACCCGTGGTGACGTCCAGCCGCTCCACGCGGGTGAAGGGATCGTTGCCGAACGGCCACACCGCGACCAGCACGTTGCGGTCGTCATTGGCCAGCTCGTCGGTGAGGAAGGCGGCCACCGCCTCCACCTTCTTCGGCTGGATGCGGGTACCGGGCCCATTGCCTTCCACGCGGTAGCCGACCAGCAGCTCGCCGCGCCCGCCATTGGCGTTGACCGCGTACAGCTCACCGGTGCGCTGCGGCGTATCCAGCGAGCCGAACTTCTCGGACAGCTCGATCAGCACGCGTTCGTTGCTGACCCAGTCGAAGCTGGTCGCATGATTGTTGCGGGGCGGGCGGAAACTGCCCATCGGCGTGTTGTCCGACGTCCGCATGATGACCACAGCCGTGCTGTCTTCCAACGGCACGGTGGCAGCGAAGTAGTCGCCCCCCGGCGAAATCTTGATGTCCTGGAATGTCTCCTGGCGGATGTACTTTTCCAGGTCCACGGCACCGACCGCAGTCGGCGCGGCACAGGCCAGCGCCAGCAGCGCGGCCATCATTGTCCTGCGCATCCTTCCCCCTATACAGCGGACACCCTGTCCGCACCCCCGATTGTAGGCAGGCCGATGCGCGGTCTGCCAGTGTCGGATCGCGTGCCCCGCCCGTCAGGGCGCCCTTGTCGCGCGTGCCGCCCGCGTGGCCGGCGGCGCTGCCGGGCTGGCCGTGGCTCCGCCAAGGTTGCGCGACAGGAACGCCAGCAGGTGGGTGAAGTAGTCACGCTGGTTGGCTTCGCGGTACAGGCCGTGCCCCTCATGGCGGTAATAGAGCGTTTCTACCGGCACGCGCGCCTTGTTCAGCGCCGCGGCCATGCGCTCGGTGTGCACCGGTGGGGCGCGCACGTCGTCGCGGCCGGCGGCCAGCAGCACCGGCACCTTGATCTGCCCTGCCAGGTTGACCGGCGACCACGCGGCCAGCTCCTTGGGCTCGCCCAGCCACTCGCGTAGATAGGTCTTTCCCGACGCGTTGGCGCGGATGTCGCCGCGGACGTGCATCAACGGCAGGTCATAGACACCGGCAAAACCGGCCGCGCAGCGATACAGGCCCGGTTCGCGCGCGGCGCCCATCATTGCCGAGTAGGCGCCATAGCTGGCGCCGTAGATGCAGATGCGTCCGGCGTCGGCCCAGCCCTGCGCGATGGCCCAGCGGGTGGCATCGGTGACATCGTCCTGCATCGCCCGGCCCCACTGCTTCTGGCCGGCCAGCAGGTGGTCGCGGCCAAGGCCGGACGAACCGCGGAAGTTGACCTGCAGCACCGCGTAGCCGGCCGCGGCCAGCATCTGCGTCTCGCTGTCGTAGCCACCGGTGTCGAATTCGCCGAACGGGCCGCCGTGCGGCATCACCACCATCGGCAGGTCACGCAACTCGCGGCCGTGCGGCACGGTGACGAAGCCGCGCAGCGCGCGCCCGTCGCGTGCCGTCAGCTGCAGCGGCCGCACGCTGGCCATCTCGGCCGGGTCAATCCAGTCGCTGCGGCTGATCAGGTGCCGCGCAGCCTTGCGGGTGGTGTCGTAGAGATGGAAGTCGCCGGGATTGCTGCCCGACCACGATTCGACCAGCAGCGTCCGCCCGTCGTGGGTGCTGGAGGTCACGTTCACCGCAGAGCCCAGTCCGGCTTCGAGGCTGCGGTAGAGCCGTGCTTCGGCCGAGGTCTCGTCGAAGAAGCGGGTGCGCGGGGCTTCGCCGAGGAACAGCGCGCCCACCGGCTGGCGGGTACCCGGGCGCATCAGGATCCGCGTCGGATCGAGCACCGGGTCGCGCAGCACGTCGCGCCGCTCATTGCTGCGCGGGTTCCAGGCGACGATGGTGTCGGGGCCTTCGGCCTGCTCGACCTGCAGGTAGGCGATCTCGTCGCTGGCATCGAAGCCGAGCGCGAATTCGAGGTGTCCGCTGGCCGCCTCGTCGTTCACCAGCACCCAAGGCGCAGCTTCATCCTGGCGGTAGTAGAGGCGGAGCTTGTTGTCGTCATCGCGGGCGCGGGCGAACCGCACGTGGCCAAGGTTGTCGGTGGTGAACGCGGCATCGGCCATCGGTGCCTGCGCCACGGCCGTGCGCCGCCCGGTCAGCACGTCCATGCGCTCGACCTGGGTGGAGGCCTTGCTGAAGAGCGGAGTGACCGCCAGCAGGACGTTGCTCTCGTCATCGCGCAGTTCGTCGGCCAGGAACGCCACCACCGAATCGGCCGGCATCACCGACTGGTCGCGGCCGCGGCCGGGCGAGCGGACGCCCACCAGCAGCTTGCCTTCCTTGCCATCGGCGTTGACCGCGTAAAGCTCACCGGTCAGCCCGGGCCGGTCCAGGGGACCATAGGACACCGCCAGGCCGACCAGCAGCCGATCACGGCTGACCCAGTCGAAGGTGCTGGCGTGGTTATTGCGCGTCGGCCTGAAGGAGCCCACCAGCTGCATGTCGGCGATCCGGTAGATCGCCACCAGCGTGCCGGCCTCCACCGGCGCGGTCGCGGCCACGTACTCGCCCGTGGGTGAAATCTTGATGTCGGTGAAGGTTTCCCGCTGCAGGAAACGATCCAGGTCGACCGTCGCCGCGGCAAGCGGCATCGACGCCAGGGCCAGCCCGACGGCCAGAAAAATACTGCGCATCCATCCCCTTTGCCGCGGACACCCTGTCCGCCTGCGGGAATTCTAGGCAGGGGCGGTACCCGGCCGCCAGCACCACGGACAAACGCGCTGCGGAAAAAAAAAGGACGGCGGCATCGTTTCCGATGCCGCCGCAGCCACGACCTTGGAGAGAGTGTGGTGTTCGGTGCAGTGCTCAGTGCACGCCGCGGATGGCCAGCGTGAGCGCCAGGATGCTGAGGATGACGGCGATGGTGCCGTCCAGCACGCGCCAGGTGCTGGGCTTGGTGAACAGCGGCGCCAGCAGGCGGGCACCCAGGCCCTGCGCGGTCAGCCACAGGCAGCTGGCGGTGACCACGCCGGCGGCGAACGCCATGCGCGCATTGCCGAAGTTCTCGGCGATCGAGCCGATCACCATCATGTCCAGCCAGAAATGCGGGTTGATGAGCGAGAAGCCGACCGCGGCCAGCAGCACCGCACGGCGGCTGCCGTCATCGCTGTCGGCCTCGCCCATGCCACCGCCACCGGCGAAGGCGCGGCGCGCGGATTTCATCGCATACCAGGCCAAGAAGGCCACACCGGTCCACAGCACGGCGCTGGTCAGCCACGGCAGCGCCGAGGTGAGCGTGCGCAGGCCGGCTACGCTGGCGAAGATGAAGATGGCGTCGATGGCCGCGCAGGTGGCGACCACCGGCACGATGTGCTTGCGCAGGATGCCTTGGCGCAGGATGAAGGCGCTCTGGGCACCGACCACGGCGAACAGGCCGACGCCGGTAGCTGCACCAGAGAACCAGGCACCGAGGCCGGTGCTGGCGGAGATGACCGAGAACATGGGATTCACTGCCTTGTCTTACTGGGGGGGACGGTGCCTCGCAAAGGCGGACAGCACCGGAACGGGCGCCATTGTCGCGCCGCACCATTTGAAAGACGAGCTAAACTTACTAAACCAACATTAGCGGAGCTTAATTCGATGCGCATCGACCATGCCCAGCTGCGGGCTCTGGCAGCGGTCATCCGCGAAGGCAGCTTCGACCGCGCTGCGCAGTCGCTGAATGTCACCCCTTCGGCCATCTCGCAGCGGGTGAAGGCGCTGGAGGACCGGATCGGCCGCCTGCTGGTCAAGCGCGGCACCCCGGCCACGGCCACCGCCGAGGGCCAGCTGCTGGTCCAGCTGGCCGAGCAGACCGCGCTGCTGGAGCACGACGCCCTGCACCGCATGGGCCTGGCCGACGAGGACCTGCCGCAGGCGAGCATCCCGGTGGCGGTGAACCACGACAGTCTGGAAACCTGGTTCCCGCAGGCCGCGCAGCAGTTCGCGCAGAACACCGGCACCACCCTGGACCTGCGCGTGGAAGACCAGGACCACACAGTGGAGCTGCTGCGCCAGGGCACGGTGCTGGGTGCAGTGACCACGCTGGACGAGCCGGTGCAGGGCTGCCAGATCCATGCGCTGGGCAGCATCCGCTATGCGGCGACCTGCACGCCGGAGTTCCGCGAGCGCCATTTCGCCAAGGGGGTGACGGCGCAGGCGCTGGCGCAGGCCCCGGTGCTGGTGTTCAACCGCAAGGACGACATGCAGTCGCGCTTCGCCCAGCGGATGGCCGGCGATGCGCTGCCGAGCACGGCGCCGACGTGGTGGATCCCCTCCACCCGGGCCTTCGTGCAGGCCAACCTGGGCGGGCTGGGCTGGACGATGAACCCGCTGCCGCTGGTGAAGCGCCATCTGGATGCGGGGCGGCTGGTGTATGTGCGGCAGCGTGCGTGGGAGGACGTGCCGCTGTACTGGCAGCACTGGAAGGGCGATGTGCAGACGATGGCGCTGCTGACCCGGGCGGTGCTGGAGGCGTCGAGCACGCTGGTCCGGCGGAAGCGGTAGTGCCGGCCGCTGGCCGGCAACGTCAACGTCAACGTCAGAAGCGGGCATTCCGTGGAATGGCGGGGTGGGTCCGGTTGCTGCGCAACGGGCTCTGACCCCATTTTTTGGGACCTGTTTCTGTGCCAGCATCGCGGCAACCGACCTTCTGGGGGCTGGGCGATGCAGACCGATCCGGTGTTCCTGCATATCCGCGTGGTGATGGGCATCATCCTGGGCCTGTCGATCACCACGCTGCTGAAGGGGCTGGCGCAGATCATCGAGCACCCGCAGCGGCGCGGCTGTTCGGCCCTGCACCTGTGCTGGGTGGCCTGGACGCTGGTATCGCTGGTGACGTTCTGGTGGTGGGAATTCCGCCTGGTCCAGGTACACCAGTGGACCTTCGAGATCTATCTGTTCGTGATCACTTACGGCGCTACGTGGTTCCTTTTGTGCGCCCTGCTGTTCCCGGATGACCTGCGCGATTTCGGCAGCTACGGCGCCTACCTGATGCAGCGCCGGCGCTGGATCTTCAGCGCGATCGCCGCGCTGACGCTTCTGGATCTTGTGGATACCGCGATCAAGGGGCAAAGTCGCTGGCGCCTGCTGGGCGAGGCCTATCCGCTGCACACGGCGCTGATGCTGATGGTCTGCGTGCTGGGCTGGAACCTGCGCACGACACGCGCGCAGGTGGTGCTGGCCGGGGTGGCACTGGCGTACCAAGTGGGCTACTTCGCTGCGGAGTACTTCACCATCGGCAGTGATTGAACGCTTCCGCCGGGCATGGCCCGGCGCTACCGAAGGAACCTGCATGACGATCCACTACCGCCCCGCCCTTTCCACTGATGCGGCCGCCTGCATCGACCTGCGCGGGCGTACCCGCGAGAACGCCTTCAGCGCCGCGCAGCTGGCCGAACTGGGCATCACCGCGGAGAGCTGGGCGGCAGGCATCGCCGAGGGCGATTTCATCGGCCGCATCGCCGAGGACGACGGCACGGTGGTCGGCTACGGCTTCGCCGACCGCGACAGTGGCGAGGTGCTGGTGCTGGCGCTGCTGCCGGACTACGAACGCCGCGGCATCGGCCAGCGCCTGCTGCAGGAGGTGGTCGGTCTCGCCCGCGTCGCCGGCCATGGCCGCCTGTTCCTGGCCTGCTCGGCCGATCCGCGCTCGCGTTCGCACGGTTTCTACCGGCATCTGGGCTGGCAGGCCACCGGCGAGGTGGATGAGGCAGGCGACGAGATCCTGGACCTGGTCGGAGCGCGTGACGCCGGGGGGCGGGATGCTGCATTGCATCAAAACCGGACCAGATCGGGTTAAAATCGCGGCAGGTTGCTGCAAGGCATTGTTTCTTCACGCCATTTGCTGTCCCAGCGCGCATCCTGCCCCCTTCCCCACGCCCAAGTCATTCCCATGAAGAAATTTGGCAAGGCTCTTATCGCCCTGCTCGTGCTGCTGTTGCTGGCCGCCGCGCTGTTCCTGTACTGGCCGCTGACCCAGCGCTCGGTGCCCGCCGCCAGCAACGACAAGCCGGTCGACGTCGTCCTGGTCGGTGCCGGCATCATGAGCATCACCCTGGCCACCTACCTGCAGGAACTGCAACCGGACTGGAACATCCAGGTCTACGAGCGGCTCGACACCGTCGCCGGCGAAAGCTCGGACGGCTGGAACAACGCCGGCACCGGCCACTCGGCATTCGCCGAACTGAACTACACCCCGGAACTGCCCGACGGCAGCATCGAGACCAAGCGCGCGGTCGGCATCGCCGAGTCGTTCGAGGTTTCGCGCCAGTTCTGGTCGCACCAGGTGAAGGATGGCCGGCTGAGCCAGCCCAGCGACTTCATCAACCCGACCCCGCACATGAGCTTCGTCTGGGGCGATGACAACATCGCCTACCTGCACAAGCGCCAGCAGGCGCTGGTGAAGAACCCGCTGTTCTACGGCATGCAGTACTCGGAGGATCCGGCGCAGATCAAGCAGTGGGCCCCGCTGCTGATGGAAGGCCGCGACCCGAAGCAGAAGGTCGCTGCGACCTGGATGCCGCTCGGTACCGACGTCAACTTCGGCGTCATCACCCGCCAGCTGACCGCCGGCCTGCAGCGCAGCCCGAACTTCGGCCTGCACCTGGAACATGAAGTGCGCGCGCTGCGGCAGAACGCCGACAAGAGCTGGAACGTGACGGTGAAGGACCTCAAGGCCGGCACCGAGACCACCACCCACGCCCGCTTCGTGTTCATCGGTGCCGGTGGCGCCGCGCTGAAGCTGCTGCAGATGTCCGGCATTCCCGAATCGAAGGATTACGCCGGCTTCCCGGTGGGCGGCCAGTTCCTCGCCTTCCAGGGCGCGGACGTGACCTCGCGCCACCACGTGAAGGCCTACGGCATGGCCGAAACCGGCTCGCCGCCGATGTCGGTGCCGCACCTGGATGCGCGAAAGCTGGACGGCAAGCCGGTGATCCTGTTCGGGCCGTTCGCCCTGTACAGCACCAAGTTCCTCAAGCACGGCTCGTGGTGGGACCTGTATTCGTCGGTCAACCACAACAACGTCGGCCCGATGCTGTCGGTGGGCAAGGACAACCTGGACCTGGTGCAGTACCTGATGGCCCAGGCGCGTCTGGATGATGCTGACCGCCAGGCCGAGCTGGTCAAGTACTTCCCCAACGCCAAGCCCACTGACTGGAAGCTGGTGACGGCCGGCCAGCGCGTGCAGATCATCAAGCGCGACCCGCTGAAGGGCCCCGTGCTGCAGTTCGGCACCGAGATCGTGACCGACAAGGACCACACCCTGGCCGCCCTCCTGGGTGCCTCGCCGGGTGCCTCGACCTCGCCGCCGATCATGCTGGACCTGATGGCCAAGGCCTTCCCGGAACAGATGAAGGCCGGCTGGGAAACCCGCCTGCGCGAGATCGTGCCGTCGTACGGTCGCAAGCTCAACGAGAGCGCTGCGCTGACCAACGAGATCCGCACGCAGACCAGCCAGACCCTGCACCTGCCGTATCTGGACGTGCCGGTGGAAGCCGGTGCGACGCCGGCGGTGGCCCCGGCCGCTGCCCCGGCCGCGCCGGAAAAGCGCAACGCCAACGAGGAGCTGCAGGCGCTGTAAGCCTGCTTGCCCATTGCACTACACGGACGGCCACCTTCGGGTGGCCGTTCGTATTTGGGCGGCTCTTTGGTGTAGAGCCGAGCCCATGCTCGGCTCCAGCCAAATGCAGCCGAGCATAGGCTTGGCTCTACAGAAGGCGGTGCCCGGCGCCAGGACGCCCATGTCCGCTGATACGAATTGTAATGTTGTTAAGAATTATTTACATTTGCGCCCTGCGCAGTGACTGCGCCCTCCCAGATGGACCTGATGTGCCCGAAGCCGCCGCCCCGGGTACTGGACGACTGTCGCCACCCTTCCCCGCTTCCAACCCTCGAGCCCACCATGTCCTTGACCCTGCGTAACCGCCTGCCCCGCCGCGCGCTGCTGCCGGCTGCCCTGCTTTCGTCGCTGTCCCTGCTGGCGGCGCCCAGCGCGTTTGCTGCCGCCGACGCCTCCGACGCCAAGACCCTGGACCGGGTGAGCGTGCGCGCCGAACAGTCGGCGCCGCCGTCGAGCACCACCCGCCTGCCGATCACGCTGCAGGAAACCCCGCAGTCGTCCACGGTGATCGGCCTGGATCGCCTGCAGAACGAATCGCTGTTCAGCATCAACGACGTGATGCGCAACGTCACCGGCGTCAGCGTGTCCTTCTATGACACCCAGCGCCCGCTGTACTACGCGCGTGGTTTCGCCATCACCGATTTCCAGGTCGATGGCATCCCCACCTACAGCGGCTCGACCAACCAGGAATACGACACCGCCTTCTACGACCGCGTGGAAGTGATCCGCGGTGCCAACGGCCTGCTCAGCGGCGCCGGCGTGCCGTCGGCCACGGTCAACCTGCTGCGCAAGCGCCCGGGCAAGGAATTCGACGCCTCGTTCTCGGTCAGTGCCGGCAGCTGGGATTACCGCCGCATGGAGGCGGACGTAACCGCGCCGCTCACCGCCGATGGCCGCTTCCGCAGCCGCGTCGTCGCCGCCTATACCGATCGTGATTTCTATTACGACCGCTACAAGGAAAACAAGATGGCCGGCATGGCCGTGCTGGAAGGCGACCTGACCGACAGCACCACGGTCACCGTCGGCTACCAGACCCAGGACAACAACCCGGTAGGTTCGACCTGGGGCACCGTGCCGTTCTTCGACAGCCAGGGCAATTTCGCCCACCTGCCGCGCTCGACCAACGTGTCGCCGAAGTGGAGCTATTGGCAGCGCGAAACCAGCACCGTGTTCGCCAACCTCGAACAGCGCTTCGGCGACGACTGGCTGCTGAAGGTCAACACCTCCTACACCCGCGGCAACGTGCAGAACGTGCGCCTGTACGGCACCGGCAACCCGAACCCGGTGGACGGCTCGGGCATCTTCCTGCGCGCCGCCGCCGGCGATGCCGAAGACACCCGCCGTAACGTCGATGCCTACCTGACCGGCACCTTCAGCCTGTGGGGCCAGGAGCACGACGTGACCCTGGGCACGCAGTGGTCGGACCTGGAAGCCACCACCAACACCACCACGCTGAACTTCCCGAGTGACTGGGCGCGCTGCGGCAACGAGCGCTGCTACTACATCCCCAACATCTACGACTGGAACGGCGACATCTCCGAGGTGACCTACACCCGCACCGGTGCGCGCCGCCTGGCCAAGACCACGCAGAGTGGCGTGTACCTGGCCACCCGCCTGCGCCTGGCCGATCCGCTGGCGCTGATCGCAGGTGCACGCCTGAGCCGCTGGGAAACCCGCTCCCGCGCCTACAACGCCGCCGGCGCGTACACCGGCACCAGCGGTGCGTACAAGGTCAGCGACGAAGTCACGCCGTACGTGGGCCTGGTCTACGACATCACCCCGGACGTGTCGGTCTACGCCAGCTACACCGAGATCTTCAACCCGCAGAACTACAAGGACAAGAACGAGAACCTGCTGGCGCCGGTGCAGGGTTCCAACGTCGAAGCGGGCATCAAGACGCAGTGGTTCGACGGCCGCCTGACCGCCAATGCGGCGGTGTTCGAAGCCAAGCAGGACAACTACGCGGTGCGTGACATGAGCGTGCCGGACGGTTCGCTCAGCGATGGCAGCTCGGCCTACATCGGTGTCAACGGCACCAAGGCGCGCGGCTGGGAAATGGACATCAACGGCGAGATCCTGCCGGGCTGGACGGTCAATGCCGGCTTTACCCACGTCAAGGTGACCCGCGCCGCGACCGACCTGCTGTACGCGAACCCGGCCGAGGACTTGCTGCAGCTGAACACCCAGGTGCGCCTGCCCGGCGTGCTGGACCGCCTGAGCGTCGGTGCCGGCGTGCAGTGGCAGAGCAAGGTGCAGGGCTACAACATCCCCTACCCGCTGGGCGGCACGGTGACGGTGAACCAGCCGGCGTATGCACTGGTGCAGTTCAACGCCAACTACCGCATCAGCGACAACTGGACGGCGACGCTGAGCGTGCGCAACGCGCTGGACAAGACCTACTGGGCCAACCTGGACTACAACAACTACGGCGAACCGCGCTTCGTGGCGGCCAGCCTGCGCTGGAAGTTCTAAGGTCGCCGCACGCCGGGGTCGGATCCCTTTCCGCAGGAAAGGACTCTGACCCCACCGCGGGCTCCATCCACGCATGGCGTGGATCTACCGGCGCAATCCCGGTGATGCCCGACCGTTGGTCGGCACTTGCCTCCCCCGCGCTGCCACGACCAACGGTCGTGGCCTACATGAATAGGCCCGCCTGCGTGCGGGCCTTTTTCTTGCTGCGCTGCGGGTTGCACACCGCCCTGTAATTATGTCGTAATTATCAAACCACCAATCGGAAGCCGGTCGATGAACCCGAGCTGGGACACGTTGGAACGCAGCCGCCAGGCCCGCCTGGAACGGGCCGCGCCATGGGCCAGGGGCCGCGAGGTCGCCGCCGCGGATGTGGCCGAACTGCTGCATGCCCTGCTGGAACCGGGCGACAAGGTCTGCCTGGAGGGCAACAACCAGAAGCAGGCCGATTTCCTCGCCCAGGCCCTGGCCGACCTGGACCCCGCCCGCGTGCACGACCTGCACATGGTGCAGTCGGTGCTGTCCCTGCCCTCGCACCTGGATGTGTTCGAACGCGGCATCGCGTCGAAGCTGGACTTCTCGTTCTCCGGCCCGCAGTCGGTGCGGCTGGCCAACCTGGTGGCCGAAGGGCGCATCCAGATCGGTGCCATCCACACGTATCTGGAACTGTTCGGCCGCTACTTCATCGACCTCACCCCGCGCGTGGCGCTGGTCGCCGCGCAGGCCGCCGACCGCCACGGCAACCTCTATACCGGCCCGAACACCGAAGACACCCCGGTGATCGTCGAGGCCACCGCCTTCGGTGGCGGCATCGTCATCGCCCAGGTCAACGAAATCGTCGACACACTCCCCCGCGTCGATATCCCCGCCGACTGGGTCAACTTCGTGGTGCAGGCACCGCGCCCGAACCACATCGAACCGCTGTTCACCCGCGACCCGGCGCAGATCTCCGAGATCCAGGTGCTGATGGCGATGATGGCCATCAAGGGCATCTACGCCGAGTACGGCGTGAACCGCCTCAACCATGGCATCGGCTTCGACACTGCGGCCATCGAGCTGCTGCTGCCGACCTACGCCGAATCGCTGGGACTGAAGGGCAAGATCTGCCAGCACTGGGCGCTGAACCCGCACCCGGCGCTTATTCCGGCGATCGAATCGGGCTTCGTCAAATCGGTGCATTCGTTCGGTTCGGAGCTGGGCATGGAGAGGTACATCGCCGCGCGAGGCGATGTGTTCTTCACCGGTGCAGACGGCTCGATGCGCTCCAACCGCGCGTTCTCGCAGACCGCCGGCCTGTATGCCTGCGACATGTTCATCGGCTCGACCCTGCAGATCGACCTGCAGGGCAACAGCTCCACCGCCACCCGCGACCGCATCGCCGGCTTCGGCGGCGCACCCAACATGGGCTCGGACGCACGCGGCCGCCGCCACGCCAGCGACGCCTGGATCAAGGCTGGCCAGCAGGCCGCGCGGCCGGGCGAAATGCCGCGCGGGCGCAAGCTGGTGGTGCAGATGGTGGAAACCTTCCGCGAGCACATGGCGCCCGCCTTCGTTGAACGCCTGGATGCCTGGGAACTGGCCGAGCGCGCGGACATGCCACTGCCGCCGGTGATGATCTACGGCGACGACGTCAGCCACGTGCTGACCGAGGAAGGCATCGCCAACCTGCTGCTGTGCCGCACGCAGGAGGAACGCGAACAGGCGATCCGTGGCGTCTCCGGCTACACCGCCGTCGGCCTCGGCCGCGACCGCGCGATGGTGGAAAACCTGCGCGACCGTGGCGTGATCCGTCGTCCTGAAGATCTCGGCATCTCGCCGCGCGACGCCAGCCGTGACCTGCTGGCCGCGCGTTCGGTGAAGGACCTGGTGCGCTGGTCCGGCGGCCTGTACGACCCGCCCAAGCGCTTCCGCAACTGGTAAGGGACTGAGCATGGAAACCCTCGACTATCGATTCGACGGCCGCATCCCCGTGCAGTTCCCGCGCGATGCGGTGCTGGTGGGCGTGCTCGCCTCGGGCAACCTGGAAATCCTGCTGGAGCCCGCCGCGCAGGACGGGGCGATGACGGTGCGCATCATCACCGCCGCGCAGGGCTTCGGCACCATCTGGCAGGCGGTCATCGCCGATTTCGCCCAGCGCCATCCCCTGCGCGACGTGCGCGTCTCGATCAACGATGCCGGTGCGACGCCGGCCGTGGTCAGCCTGCGCCTGGACCAGGCCGTGGAAACCCTGCTGGCCGGAGGCACGCCATGAGCCACGTGCAACGCCACAGCTATTACGAAGCCGATGCACGCGAACGCATCGCCGGTCTGGTCGACGCCGGTTCGTTCCGCGAATTCCTCGGCCCCGCACGGCGGATGATGAGCCCGCACCTGGCCCAGCTCGACCAGCCGGCCGCCTTCGACGATGGCATCGTCGTCGGCGAAGCGACGCTGCAGGGCAAGCGCGTGTTGCTGGCCGCGCAGCAGGGTGAATTCATGGGCGGTGGCGTCGGCGAAGTGCACGGCGCCAAGCTGACCGGTCTGCTGCGCCGCGCGGCGGAAACGCAGCCCGATGGCGTGCTCCTGCTGCTCGATACCGGCGGCGTGCGCCTGCACGAAGCCAATGCCGGCCTGATCGCGATTTCCGAAATCATGCGCGCCACCCTGGGCGCACGCGCCGCCGGCGTACCGGTCGTGGCCCTGATCGGCAGCGGCAACGGCGCGTTCGGCGGCATGGGCATCGTCGCCCGCTGCTGTACCACCGTCATCATGTCCGAGGAAGGCCGGCTGTCGCTGTCAGGGCCGGAAGTGATAGAGACCGTGCGCGGCGTGGAAGAGTTCGATTCGCGCGACCGCGCACTGGTCTGGCGGGTGACCGGCGGCAAGCACCGCTATCTGATCGACCAGGCGCAGGTGCTGGTGCCCGACGCCATCGAAGCCTTCGCCCGCGCCGCGGCCGATGCGTTGCAGGCCGACGCCGCCAGCACAGATACCGACGCTGCCCTGGCCGCCCTGCAGGCCCGCCACGCCGCGTTGAAGGCGCGCGTGCAGGCCTGGGGCGACTGCCGCGATGGGCTGGAGATCTGGGCCCGTCAGGGCATCGCCGAACCCGAGCGCCTGCCGCTGCTGGACACCGACGCCTTCCTCGCCGCCACCGCCGACCGGAGCCTGCCATGAGCGCCCCGCTGCAGACCCTGCTCGACGCCCTGTTCCCGCGCGGCCACCGCATCGACATCCATGATTCGGTGCTGACCGGAACGGCCACCACCGAGGACGGCGAAGTGACGGTGATCGGCACCACCGACCGCATCGAGGTCGGCGTCGACCATGCGCTGGCGCTGGCCGAAACCGTGCTGGCCAGTACCGCCGCACACCCGCAGCGGCCACTCGTGATGCTGGCCGACACCGCCGGCCAGCGCCTGGCCCGTCGCGATGAACTGCTGGGCATCAACGGCTGTTTCGCCCACCTCGCGCAGACCCTCGACCTGGCCCGCCGTCGTGGCGCGCGCCTGGTTACCCTGGTCTACGGCGAATCGGTGAGCGGCGGCTTCCTGTCCTTTGGCCTGATGGCCGACCACATCCATGCCCTGCCCGATGCACAGGTGCGGGTGATGGACCTGCGCGCGATGGCGCGGGTGACCAAGCAACCGCTGGAAAAGCTGCAGGCGCTCAGCCAGAGCTCGCCGGTGTTCGCACCGGGCGTGGCCAACTACGTGTCGATGGGCGCGGTCGAATCGCTGTGGGATGGTGACCTCGCCCAGCACCTGCTGCAGGCGCTGCGCGCGCCCAGCGACGGCGACCTGCGTGCCGCACGCGGTGCCGAACGTGGCGGCCGCGCACTGGCGGCCGATGTCTGCACTGCGGTGGCCCGCGGCGATGCCTGACCGGCCCGCCCGCCACACGCTGGTCTGGCTGTCGGCCAATGCCGACTGGCGGGCCGACGTGGCCGCGCAGGAACCGCGCCTGGCGGCGTGGTTCGCGCAGGGGCTGCCCGCGATGGTGGCGCGGCGTGCCGTGGATGATCCCGACCCGCGCCTGCGTCTGGGCGTGCCGCTGCCGCCGAGCGAGGGCAAGCAGCGCCTGGCCCTGCGCGTGCCGCTGCATGACGTGCTGCGCCAGCAGCCGCCGCCGATGCTGGAAGCCATCCTCACCACCGGCGTTGCCAACGACTGGCAGGCCGCGCTGCACGCACTGGCGCGCCTTGCGCCGGCCCGTGTTTTCGGTGCCTTCGCATGGCAGCACCTGAGTGGCCTGCCCTATGTGCATGCCGGATCGGACATCGACCTGCTGTGGCAGGTGGAGGCCACGGTACAGGCCGATGTACTGGTGGCGCGCCTGCAGAAGTGGGAGGCCGAGCACGGCCGTCGGGTGGACGGCGAACTGTGCCTGGCCGACGGCGGCGCGGTGAACTGGCGCGAATACGCCGGTGGCAGCCGCCAGGTACTGGTCAAGCGCCTGGAAGGTGCCGCGCTGGAAGCCCGCGAACGACTGTTCCTGGCCACTGGAGTGGCCGCATGAACACCTTGGCCCACGCCACCCGCCCCGTCGCGCACCGCGTCGACAGCGCGCGCCTGGGCCGCCTGGCCATCGCCAGCCTGCATGCCGAACTGGCCTGCGCACCCAAGCCGGGCCTGGTCACTCCGTTCGATACCGGCAGCCATGACGACATGGATGCCGGTACGTTCCTGCGCAGCCTGTTCGCGCTGCGCCACTACTTCACCGCGATTGCCGGCGCCGGTGCCGCTGATGCGCCGTTTGCCAACCTGCGCGCTCACGGCATCGCCGCCGAGCACGCGATGCTGCGCGCCACCGGCGGCATCAATACCCATCGCGGTGCCATCTTCAGCCTGGGCCTGCTGGTCGCCGCTGCCGCCCGCTGCCGCCGCCAGCAGAGCCACGCCGCGCCCGCCGCGCAGGTCTGCCTGGCCGTCCAGCACTGGGCCGATGCGTTGGCCGCTGCGCCGCTGGATGCGAACAGCCCCGGCCAGCGCGCGCGCCTGCGCCATGGCGTGCCGGGGGTGCGCGAACAGGCCTCCGCCGGTTACCCCGTGCTGCGCGAGCTGGCCGTACCGACCCTGCGCCATGCGTTGCACAACGGCTTGGCGCGTGATGCGGCGATGTGCCAGACCCTGATGCAGCTGGTCGCGCAGGTGGACGATCTCAACCTGCTGCACCGTGGCGGCGCAGAGGGCCTGGCCTGGGCGCAGCAGCAGGCGCGCCGCTTCATCGAGGCAGGCGGTGCCTTCGCACCCGGCTGGGAAACTCGCCTGCACGGCATCGGTGAGGGCTTCGTCGCGCGCCGCCTGAGCCCCGGTGGCAGCGCTGACCTGCTGGCCTGCAGCTGGTTCCTGCTGCAGCAGGAGGGCGCATGAGCCTGGCTCTGCTCTGCCCCGGACAAGGTGCGCAGCACGCGGCGATGTTCGACCGTGTGCGCGGGTTTCCCGCGGCCCGCGACGTGCTGGTGTCGGCCAGCGCCGTGCTCGGCCGTGATGTGTTCGCGGCCGCCGCCGACGGAGCACGCTTCGACAACGCACTGGCGCAGCCCTTGCTGTGTGCCGCAACGCTGGCGCACTGGCACGGCCTGCGCGAGGCGCTGCCGGCACCGCTGCTGGTGGCCGGCTACAGCATCGGTGAACTGGCCGCGCATGCAGTTGCCGGCAGTTTTGATGCAAGCACCTGCCTGGCCCTGGCCGCGCAGCGCGCGCGGTTGATGGATGCCGCCAGCCCTGCCGATGCAGGCATGCAGGCCGTGCTGGGGCTGGAGCGCCAGACGCTGCAGCCGCTGTGTGCCGCGCATGGCGCGCATGTGGCCATCGCCAACGGCCGCGATCACTTCATCGTCGGCGGCACGCAGGCCTCCCTGCAGGCACTGGCCGATGCCGCGCGCGCGCAGGGTGCGGAGATCCGCCCGCTGCCGGTGCATGTCCCCGCGCATACGCCGCTGCTGCACGCTGCCGTCCCACCGTTCGCCGCCGCACTCGACGGCTCGCCGCTGCAGGCCCCACGCCTGCCGCTGCTGGCCGGCATCGATGCGCGCCCGGTGCGTGACCGCGCAGCGGCGGTGCACACGCTGTCGGCGCAGCTGGCACAGACCATCGAATGGGCGCAGGTGATGCGCCAGGCCTTCGAGCGCGGCGCGCGGGTATTCCTGCAGCTTGGCCCGGGCAATGCTTTGGCGCGCATGGTCGCGCCGTCCTACCCGTGCTGCGAGGTGCGCGCGGTGGAAGAGTTCCAGAGCCTGGACGGCGCGGCGGCATGGGTCCGCAGCGCGCTGGATCGGCTGCAGTAACGGGTTCGAGCAGTACGTATCACGCATCACGTTGTACGACGCCTTACCCCGGGATGGCGGGTCTCCATCCGAGCTGTACCCGAGTCACGTGTCTGGGAGGGCGCATGAGTCCACAAATCGCAACGATCATCGGTCTGGTGATCATGTTCATCGTCGCCACCGCGATGCCCATCAACATGGGTGCGGTGGCCTTCGCCCTCGCCTTCATCATCGGCGGGATCTTCGTCGACATGGGTGGCAAGGACGTGCTCGCCGGCTTCCCCGGTGACCTGTTCCTGACCCTGGTCGGCATCACCTACCTGTTCGCCATCGCGCAGAAAAACGGCACCATCGACCTGCTGGTGCACTGGGCGGTGAAAGCGGTACGCGGCCACATCGTGGCCATTCCGTGGGTGATGTTCGTCATCACCGCCGTGCTGACCGCCTTCGGCGCGCTGGGCCCGGCCGCGGTGGCCATCATCGGCCCGGTCGCGCTGCGCTTCGCCAAGCAGTACAACATCAACCCGCTGATGATGGGCCTGCTGGTGATCCATGGTGCGCAGGCCGGTGGCTTCTCGCCGATCAGCGTGTACGGCAGCATCACCAACGGCGTGGTGCAGAAGGCCGGCCTGGAAGTGACCGAGATGGCGGTGTTCCTGACCAGCCTCGGCTTCAACTCCATGATGGCGATCATCTGCTTCCTGGCCTTCGGCGGCATCGCGCTGATGCGTCGCGGTTCGATCACCGCCGCCGGTGGCGTCGGCAACGCCGAGCTCGCCATGGCCGGTGGCCCGCAGGCGTCGTCGCGGCAGTTCGCCATCGAAGGCCACGGCGCGCTGGTCGCCGCCGGTGGTGGCACGCTGTCCAATGACCCCGCCGCGCTGGATGCGGTGGGCTTCACCCGCGAGCGTCTGTTCACCCTGATCGGCCTGCTCGGCTTGGGCGTGGCCGCGCTGATCTACAACCTCAACGTCGGCCTGGTCTCGATCACCGTCGCGGTGGCGCTGGCCCTGCTCTCGCCGCAGAGCCAGAAGGGTGCGGTCGATGGCATAAGCTGGTCGACCGTGCTGCTGATCTGCGGCGTGGTGACCTATATCGGCGTGCTTGAACATGCCGGCGCGGTGGACTTCATCGGCCATGGTGTTTCCAGCATCGGCATCCCGCTGCTGGGCGCCCTGCTGGTCTGCTATGTCGGCGGCATCGTGTCCGCATTCGCCTCCTCGGCGGCCGTGCTGGGCGCGACCATTCCGCTGGCGGTGCCGTTCCTGATGCAGGGCCACCTGGGTGCGGCCGGCGTGATCTGCGCGCTGGCCGTGTCGTCCACCATCGTCGACGTCAGCCCGTTCTCGACCAACGGCGCGCTGGTGGTGGCTTCGGCCGCGAAGGAAGAGCGCGAGACGCTGTTCCGCCGCTTCCTGGTGTACAGCGGCCTGGTGGTGGCGTTTGGCCCGCTGCTGGCCTGGCTGGTGTTCGTGGTACCGGGCTGGATGTAAGTGCGAGGGGCGCCGGAAGAATCCGGCGCCCTTTTAGTTGGGGCGGCGGACTTCCCGCACCGCGTTACAGGTTCCACGCAGGGAGGCAGTACACTTTCCACCATGGCCATTGCTCCCGCCCCGCGTTCGCCGAAGAAGCGCGCACCTCTGTACGAAGAGGTGGCCGAGCATGTGCGCGAGCGCATCTACGATTACCGGCTGCCGCCGGGCGAATGGATCGACGAACCCGCGCTGTGCGAGGAACTCGGCATCAGCCGTACGCCGCTGCGCGAGGCGTTGAAGCTGCTGGCCGCCGAAGGGCTGGTGCAGATCGATGCCGGCCGCGGTGCGCGGGTCACCCGACTTACCCTGGAAGACCTCAACCAGCTGTTCCCGGTGATGGCGATGCTGGAAGGCCGCTGCGCGCATGAGGCGGTCAAGCACATCGACGACGCCGGCGTGCAGCAGCTGGAAGACCTGCATGCGGCGATGGAAGCGGCGGCCGCCAACGGCAACATCGCCGAGTACTACCGCAACAACTACCTCATCCACGAGACCGTGCAGCACTACGCCGGCAACCCGTGGCTGATCCGCATCACCCACGACCTGCACCGCATCCTGAAGATGCACCGTGGCCGCCAGCTGCTGGCACCGGGCCGCACGGCGCAGTCGCTGGCCGAACACCGCGAGCTGATGGACTGCTTCCGCCGCCGTGACGCGCAGGCGGCAGAGCGCACCATGGAACGCCACCTGCTGAGCCAGGGCCAGGCGCTGGCCGCGTACGTGGCCGATGGCGGGTTGTTGAACGTGCCCGCGCCGCTGCCGACCGAAGGCGGCGGCTGAGCGGGCTGTTGCCCGCCACGACAAACCACGGCTGACCGCTGTTCTGTAGAGTGGGGGGGGGGGGGGGGGGGGGGGGGGGGGGGGGGGGGGGGGGGGGGGGGGGGGGGGGGGGGGGGGGGGG
>NZ_JAMOKY010000024.1:0-55437 GCF_024499815.1 Stenotrophomonas testudinis
CGCGCCCCCCCCGCCCGCCCCCCCCCCCCCCCCCCCGCCGCCCGCCCCCCCCCCCCCCCCCGCCCCACCCCCCCCCCCCCCCCCCCCCCCCCCCCCGCTACCGGCTCAGGCTTCGGGGGTGAAGCCGGCCGGCTTTTCGGCGTCTTTCTCGAACAGGAACTTGACCAGCTCCGCTTCCAGCATCGCGCGGTGCTCCGGCTTGCGCGGCGACAGGCGGTTTTCGTTGATCAGCATGGTCTGGTGCGCCAGCCAGGCGGCCCAGGCCTGCTTGCCGATATGGTTGAACACGCGCTGGCCCAGGTCGCCGGGGTAGGGCACGAAATCCAGGCCCTCGGCATCGCGTTGTTCGTACTGGCAGAAGACGGTTCGGGGCATGGTACTCACTCGTGGTTGCGGGGTTTGGTGGCTCTGCGTTTCGGCGCCTTCACCGGCGTGCCCTCCAGCAGCTTGCGGATCGGCGCGGGCAGGCCCAGCGCCGGAAGTTCATCGGCGGCGACCCAGCGCAGCGCGGGTTCCTCCACGCGCAGCCCGCGCACCTGCCGCGACAATACCTGCAGGTGCAGCCGATAGTGGCTGAACGTGTGCTGCAGCACCGGCAGTTCCTCGGCCTCTTCCAGCGAACCGTCGACATGGTCGTCGAACCAGTCCTGCAGGTCGCTGCCGGCGTCGGCCTGCGGCAGCGTCCACAGCTGCGCCCAGATGCCGGTGTCCGGGCGCTTCTGCAGCAGCACGCGCTGCTGGGCGTCGCGCAGCAGCAGGGCCACGGCCTCGCGCTCGGGCAGAATTTTGCCGGGTTTCGGTGTGGGCAGGTCGGCGGTGCGGCCTTCGCGGCGTGCCACGCAGTCTTCCTGCATCGGGCAGATCACGCAGGCCGGCTTGGCGCGGCTGCACACGGTCGCGCCCAGGTCCATCTGCGCCTGGGTGTAATCGGCCATGCGACCGGCCGGCACCTGCGCTGCATGTGCTTCGGCCAGCGACCACAGCTGCTTCTCGATGGCCGGCAGGCCGGGGAACCCCTCGATGCCGTGATAGCGGCTGAGCACGCGCTTGACGTTGCCATCGAGGATCGCGAACGGGTCGTTCCAGGCCTGGCTGAGGATCGCGCCGGCGGTGCTGCGGCCGATGCCGGGCAGGGCGTGCAGGGCATCGAAATCGCGTGGCAGGTCGCCGTCGTGCAGCTCCACGCAGCGCTTGGCTGCGGCGTGCAGGTTGCGGGCGCGGGCGTAGTAGCCGAGCCCGGCCCACTGCGCCATCACCTCGTCGTTGCTGGCGGCGGCCAGGTCGGGCAGGGTCGGAAAGTGCTGCAGGAACCGCTGGAAATACGGGATGACCGTGGTCACCTGGGTCTGCTGCAGCATGATTTCCGACAGCCAGACCCGGTAGGGACTGCGCGGATGCTGCCAGGGCAGGTCGTGGCGTCCGTGGTCGTCGAACCAGTGCAGCAGGTGGGCGACGAAGCCGTCTTCCCGGGCAGTGTTGGCGCTGGCGTGCGGCTGGCGGGACATGGGTGTTCCGGGGAAGGCAGCCACCCGTGGGGTGGCTCTACTGGATTGCGGTTGCGCCACGCCATGCGTCGCGCGCAGGGCAGTAGGGCCACGCCATGCGTGGCTGCACGGCGTATCAGGCGCCCAGCGCTTCAGGCAGCAGGGCGTCGACGAAGGCTTCCGGATCGAACACGCGCAGGTCTTCCGGGCGCTCGCCGATGCCGGCGAAACGGATCGGAATGCCGAACTCGCGGGCCAGGGCGAACACCACGCCGCCCTTGGCGGTGCCGTCCAGCTTGGTCACCACCAGGCCGGTCACCTTCACCGCGGCATTGAACTGGCGCAGCTGCGAGAGCGCGTTCTGGCCAGTGGTGCCGTCGATGACCATCAGCACTTCGTGCGGCGCGGTCTCGTCGATCTTGCCGAGCACGCGGCGGATCTTGCCGAGCTCGTTCATCAGGCCGGACTGGGTATGCAGGCGACCGGCGGTATCGGCGATCAGCACCGAGGTGCCGCGCGCCTTGCCGGCCTGCAGGGCGTCGTAGGCCACCGAAGCGGCGTCGGCGTTCTGCCCCTGGGCGACCACGGCCACGCCGTTGCGCTCGCCCCAGGCCTGCAGCTGGGCCACGGCGGCGGCGCGGAAGGTATCGCCGGCGGCCAGCATCAGGCTGTGGCCTTCGTCCTTGAAGCGCTTGGCCAGCTTGCCGATGGTGGTGGTCTTGCCGACGCCGTTGACGCCGACGGTGAGCACCACGAAGGGCTTGGCGTTGCGGTCGATCACCAGCGGCTTGGCGACCGGCTGCAGGATTGCGATCAGTTCGCTGCGCAGCGCGGCGAGCAGCGCATTGGCATCGACGAACTCGCGCGACTTCATGCGCTTGCGCAGGCCCTCGACCAGGTCGGTGGTGGCGCCCACGCCGACGTCGGCGGTGATCAGTGCGGTTTCCAGCTCATCCAGCAGGTCGTCGTCGAGCTTGGGATTGCGCGAGAACAGGCCGCCAAAGCTGCGGGCGATGACGCTGTTGCGCAGGCGCTCGCGCCAACCGGGCTTGCCGGCCGGGGCCGGGGGCGCATCGACCAGTACCGGCAGGTCCGTGGCAGGCGTGGCTGGCGCTTCGGCCGGGGTGACCGGGGCCAGCGGTGCAAGCACGGCGGCCGCAGCCAAGGCCTCGGCCTCGAAGTCTTCCGGAGCGATGACGCGTTCCGGGGCCGGGGCCGGGGCAGGCGGCGCAGCGGCGACCGGCGGCTCGGGCGCTACGACAGGCGCAGGCGCGGGCGTGGCGACCGGCGCGGCCGGGGCTTCTTCGACCGGGGCGGCGGACGGGAACGCCGCCGCCAGCTCGTCAGCCGAGTAATGCTGGGTCTTGGGCGCGTCCGGTGTGGCGGCGTCCTGGGGCTTCTTGCGGCGGAAAAAACTGAGCATTGGCAAAAGGCGCTGAAATCAGAGGGATATGCTACCACTCGAGCCTGTCGGCCCGATGTGCACTCAAGATTTCGCAGGTGCGGCCGTTAACCGGTTCGAGGGGCTGCGCAGGGCGGCCAGGAGACCGCCGATGAACGTGATGGAGACTGCGCTGTCCGGCATGCGTGCGGCCCAGCAGGGCGTGCAGGTGGCCGCACACAACGTGGCCAACCTCGCTACCCCGGACGCGCAGCGCCTGCAGCTGCAGCGCAGCCCGATGGAGCAGGGCGGGGTGGAAACCACCGTCAATGCCACCGATCCGGACCCGACAGCGCCACTGGGCGACCTGCTGGCGGCCAAGGCCGAGGTGGTGGCGTTTGCCGCCAACGCCGCGGTGATCCGTCGCCAGGACCAGATGCTGGGCTCGCTGCTGGATCGGGAAGCCTGAGGCAACCGCTCTGGTAGGTGTCAACCTTGGTTGACACGCCCGATCCGCCCCGGTAGGTGCCAACCGTTGGTTGGCACCCGCACGGCAGTCGAGCATGGCTCGACTCTACAAAAGCCTGCCTTGCCCGGCGCCCTCCCCATCGGTCAGGCCGACAGTTCCAGCAGCAGCTTGTTCAGGCGTGCCACGTAGGCGCCCGGATCCTTCAGGCTGTCACCGGCGGCCAGCGCGGCCTGGTCGAACAGGACCCGGCCCAGGTCGTCGAAGCGCGCGCCATCGGCTTCGGCGTCGAGCTTGGCGATCAGCGGGTGGCCCGGGTTGATCTCCAGCACCGGCTTGCTGTCCGGCACCTTCTGCCCGCTGGCTTCCAGGATCTGGCGCATCTGCAGGCCCAGGTCCTGTTCGCCGATGGCCAGCACCGCCGGCGAATCGGTCAGACGGTGCGACACGCGCACTTCGGCCACGTCATCGCCCAGCACCGACTTCAGGCGCTCGACCAGACCCTGCTTGTCCTTCGCTGCCGCTTCCTGTTCCTGCTTGTCGGCTTCGCTTTCCAGCGCGCCCAGGTCGAGGTCGCCGCGGGCGATGTCGACAAAGCCCTTGCCGTCGAAATCGGTCAGGTAGCCCATCAGCCACTCGTCGATGCGGTCGGTCAGCAGCAGCACTTCCACGCCCTTCTTTCGGAACACTTCCAGGTGCGGGCTGTTGCGCACCTGGCTGTAGCTCTCGCCGGTCAGGTAATAGATCTTGTCCTGGCCCTCGGCCATGCGGCCGATGTAATCGGCCAGCGACACGGTCTGTGCATCGGCTTCGCCACGGGTGGAGGCGAAGCGCAGCAGGCCGGCCACCTTCTCGCGGTTGTTGTAGTCCTCGGCCGGGCCTTCCTTCAGCACCTGGCCGAATTCCTTCCAGAACGTGGCGTACCGCTCCGGCTTGTCGGCGGCCAGCTTTTCCAGCATGTCCAGCGAGCGCTTGGTCAGCGCGGCCTTCATCGAATCGATGACCGGGCCGGACTGCAGGATCTCGCGCGAGACGTTCAGCGACAGATCGTTGGAATCGACCACGCCCTTGATGAAGCGCAGGTACAGCGGCAGGAACTGCTCGGCCTGGTCCATCACGAACACGCGCTGCACGTACAGCTTCAGGCCCTTGGGCGCGTCGCGGTGGTACAGGTCGAACGGCGCGCGGCCGGGGACGTACAGCAACGAGGTGTACTCGAGCTTGCCTTCAACCTTGTTGTGGCTCCACGCCAGCGGGTCGCTGTGGTCGTGCGCCACGTGCTTGTAGAACTCGTTGTACTCGGCGTCGCTGATCTCGGTGCGCGGGCGGGTCCACAGCGCGCTTGCGCGGTTGACGGTCTCCCACTCGCCTGCGGCGTCGTCGCCTTCCTTCGGCATCTGGATCGGCAGGCCGATGTGGTCGGAGTACTTCTTGAGGATGCTGCGCAGGCGCCAGCCGTCGGCGAAGTCGTGCTCGCCATCCTTCAGATGCAGGACGATGCGGGTACCGCGCTCGGCCTTGTCGATGGTGGCCACGTCGAAATCGCCTTCGCCACGCGAGGTCCAGCGCACGCCCTCGGCGGCGGCCAGGCCGGCGCGGCGCGAGGTCACTTCCACTTCGTCGGCGACGATGAAGGCGCTGTAGAAGCCGACGCCGAACTGGCCGATCAGCTGCGAATCCTTCTTCTGGTCGCCGGACAGCTGGCGCAGGAAATCGCCGGTGCCGGACTTGGCAATCGTGCCAAGGTGGGCGATGGCTTCGGCGCGGCTCATGCCGATGCCGTTGTCTTCGATGGTGATGGTGTGGGCGGCGGCGTCGAAGCTGACGCGCACGCGCAGTTCGCTGTCGCCTTCCAGCAGGGCGGGCTGGGTCAGGGCTTCGAAGCGCAGCTTGTCGGCGGCGTCGGCGGCGTTGGAGACCAGCTCGCGGAGGAAGATTTCCTTGTTGGAGTACAGCGAATGGATCATCAACTGCAGCAGCTGCTTGACCTCGGTCTGGAAGCCAAGGGTTTCGGTCTGGGTGGTCTCGGTCATCGATAGGGCTCCGTGTGCAATGCCGCGCCAGCGCGTGCGGCCTGGCCAAGGGGTATGGCTGATTGTCCCGATATCAAGGGGTTGGTCGGGCAGGGCTTGCAGCCCTGCACCTGCAGAGGCCGAAGCAACAGCAACAGCGGGCGTTCCGTGGGATGGCGGGGCGGTGTGGGTTGGCAGGACACGCCGTGAACCCGTCCCTGGGGGCTCGATGGCGCCATCCATGGCGCCAACGGTCCTGCCAACCCACACCGCCCCGCCTCTGACGGGTTCACTCGGCGGTTGGTAGGTGTCGACCTTGGTCGACACATCTGTCAGATATCGAAATAAAACTGGCCTGTATGTCGAGCATCGGATCGCGTCTGGGGTGGAGCCCCCTGAGTCAGGGGGCGGCCGCGAAGCGGCGGGGGTGTGGAAGCTGGTAAGTGGGGCCCCGCGTTTCGCGCAGCGAAGCGTGGGAGCGACAGCGCGCATGCGTTGGCGCGTCCCCGGGCGCCGCCCGGCCGAACTACAATCCTGCTCATGCTGAAATTCTCGAATGAAGCCCGCCGGGGGCGCCGGTGAGCGGCCGTGGTGGCAATGACGGCCAGGTCCGCATCATCGGCGGGCGCTGGCGCAATACCCGCCTGCCGGTGCCGACCCTTCCGGGCCTGCGGCCCAGCAGCGACCGCGTGCGCGAAACCCTGTTCAACTGGCTGCTGCCCAAGCTCGGCGGGGCGCGGGTGCTGGACCTGTTCGCCGGCAGCGGCGCGCTGGGCCTGGAAGCCGTCTCGCGCGGTGCCGCCCACGCCACCCTGGTCGAGCGCGATGCCCAGCTCGGCCGCAACCTGACCACCGCTGTCGCCAAGCTGCAGGCTGCCGAGCAGGTCACCGTGGTTCAGGCCGATGCCCTGCGCTGGCTGCAGGGCGCCCCCGCGCAGCAGGCCACACTGGTTTTCATCGACCCGCCGTTCGCCGACGGCCTCTGGCAGGACGTGCTCGCCCAGCTGCCGCGCCACCTCGCCGCCGATGCCTGGCTGTACCTGGAATCCCCGGCGGGCCATGTGCCCGTGCTGCCTCCGGAATGGCTGCTGCACCGCGAGGGCGGCACCCGCGAGGTGCGCTTTGCCCTGTACCGCCGCGCCACTGCTACACTTTGACCTCATCTGAACATCTGCTACCGCCCATGACCGTGGCCAACCGCCGCATCGCCGTCTACCCCGGCACGTTCGACCCCATCACCAATGGTCATATCGACCTGGTGAGCCGGGCCGCGCCGTTGTTCGAAAAGGTCGTGGTCGGCGTGGCGCAGAGCCCGTCCAAGGGCCCGGCGCTGCCGCTGGAGCAGCGCGTGCAGCTGGCGCGGGGCGCCCTGGGCCACCACAGCAATGTCGAGGTCATCGGCTTCGATACCCTGCTGGCCCATTTCGTACGTTCGGTCCAGGGCGGGGTGCTGCTGCGCGGCCTGCGCGCGGTGTCCGACTTCGAATACGAATTCCAGATGGCGAGCATGAACCGCCACCTGATCCCGGAGGTCGAGACCCTGTTCCTGACCCCGGCCGAGCAGCACAGCTTCATTTCGTCCTCGCTGGTCCGCGAGATCGCCCGCCTGGGAGGCGACGTGTCCGGTTTCGTGCCGGCCGCCGTGCTCGAGGCGCTGCGCAAGGTCCGCGAAGCGAAGTCGGCGCAGTCGTAAATCCTGCCCGCGCGGCAGGGCCAGTAGTACCACGCACCCCCATTACGTAAACCACACGCACCACTCGGGAGGAAACCCATGAACACCACCATGCGCGCGATGCTGATCGCTTCGTTTGCCCTGGCCTTCACCGCCTGCAAGAAGGAAGAGGCCGCTCCGGTCGAAGACGCCAAGCAGGCCCTGGTCGCTCCGGCCAAGGAAGACGATGCAGGCTGGAAGAAGTACCTGCAGGAAGTGGCGATCCAGAACATGGGCAACATCACCAACAGCCCGTTCCTGTATTACCTCTCGCCGGAATCGGACCCGGACTTCCAGGCCAAGTACGAGCGCCAGACCGAAAGCGCGACCCAGGCCGTGGCCCGTGGCGTTCAGCCGGGCAACATGCTGGCCTTCGGTTCGTCGGCCTCGGGCAAGATGGCTGACATGATCCAGACCGTGTTCAAGGACGTCTCGCCGGATTCCATGAAGGGCGTGCGCGTCGTCTTCATCGGCCAGTCCGCTGACAACGCCCGCGTGCAGGCTGCCGTGCAGCCGACCGGCGCCGAGTACATTTTCGTCGAAGCCAAGTAAGACCGTGCCATGGCGGCCATGCTCCGGCATGGCCCGGGCGGCGCTCCGCAAGGAAGCCGCTGATGACCTGACCGACCCGCGCGCCCACGCGGGGCGGTCCTTGTCCCAAGGCGCGGGCGAGGAGTATCGCCATGTCGCTGAAAATCAACGAGCTCTGCGTCAACTGCGACGTCTGCGAGCCGGCCTGCCCGAACCAGGCCATTTCGATGGGTGAAACCATCTACCTGATCGACCCTGCGCGCTGTACCGAATGCGTGGGTCACTTCGACGAGCCACAGTGCGTGGTCGTCTGCCCGGTCGAATGCATCGACCCGGACCCGGAGATCGTGGAAACGGAAGTCCAGCTGCTGGCCAAGTTGCGCCGACTGCAGCACGATCACCCCGAACTCTACGCGGAGCCCCCATCCGAATGAAGACGCTGATCGTCCGCCCCCTGCTGCTGCTCAGCCTGGTGCTGAGCCCGCTGGCCTGGGCTGAAACCACTGCCCGTGCCGAGCGCCCTGATGGCGCGGCCATCGCCAGTGGTCATGCGCTGGCCACCCAGGCCGGCATCGACATTCTGGCGCAGGGCGGCAACGCCTTCGACGCCGCGGTGGCGGTGTCCTCCACCCTGGCCGTGGTCGAGCCGATCAGCTCGGGCCTGGGCGGCGGCGGCTTCTTCCTGCTGCACGATGCAGCCACCGGCAAGGACATCATGCTGGATGCGCGCGAGACCGCCCCGGCGGCCGCGACCCCGCAGGCGTTCCTGGACAAGCAGGGCAACCTGGATCGCGACCGCTCGGTCAACGGCCCGTGGTCGGCGGGTATCCCGGGCCTGCCCGCTGCGCTGGTGGAGCTGTCGTCCAAGCACGGCAAGCTGCCGCTGTCGGCCTCGCTGCAGCCGGCCATCCGCATCGCCCGCGAAGGTTTCCCGGTCTATGACCGCATGGCCAAGGGCTACGCCTCGCGCCGCGAGGTGATGGAACGCTTCCCCGGCACGCGCGAGGTCTACCTGCGCAACGGCAAGCCGATCGCCACCGGCGATCTGTTCAAGCAGCCTGAGCTGGCACAGACCCTGGAGCGCCTGGCGGCCGGCGGTCGCGATGGCTTCTACAAGGGCCAGACCGGCAAGCTGCTGCTGGAAGGCGTCAAGCAGGCCGGTGGCAAGTGGACGGCCGATGAGCTGGCCGGCTACCAGGTCAAGCTGCGCGAGCCGATCGTGTTCGACTACAACGGCTGGAAGATCACCACCGCGCCGCCGCCGTCGTCCGGTGGCATCGCCCTGGCCAGCATGCTGCAGATCCTGGAAGGCTGGGACATCAAGCAGATGGACGCGGCCCACCGCACCCACCTGGTGGTGGAAGCCATGCGCCGCGCCTACCGCGACCGCACCTTCTTCCTCGGCGATCCGGACTTCGTGCAGATCCCGCAGAAGGTGCTGACCAGCAAGGATTACGCGCAGGGCCTGCGGGCCACCATCCACCCGGACAAGGCCACCCCCAGCGACCTGCTGTCGGGCAACCCGACCCCGCTGGAAGATGACGAGACCACCCATTTCTCGATCATCGACCGCGATGGCAACCGCGTCGGCGCCACACAGACCGTCAACCTGCTGTATGGCTCGGGGTTGATTCCCAAGGGCACCGGCGTGCTGCTGAACAACGAGATGGACGACTTCGCGCTGAAGCCGGGCACCCCCAACGCCTTCGGCGTGATGGGCTATGCGGCCAATGCACCGAAGCCCGGCAAGCGCATGCTCAGCTCGATGACGCCCACCTTCATGGAGAACGCCGACAAGGTAGTGGTGCTGGGCACCCCGGGCGGCAGCCGCATCATCACCATGGTGCTGCTGGGCATCCTCGGCTATGACGCTGGCCTGGATGCGCAGCAGGTGGCCGCGTTGCCGCGCTACCACCACCAGTGGCTGCCCGACCTGATCGAGGCCGAGAGCGATGCCTTCGACGCGGACATCGTGAAGCAGCTGCAGGCGATGGGCCACAAGATCGACCTGCCGGGCGATGTCGCCGCCGGCGGCCGCGGCTCCAGCCACGTGTGGGGCAACCTGCAGACGGTGGAGTGGGACCGCAAGGCCAACAAGCTTTACGGCGGCAGCGATCCGCGCAACCCGGTGGGCAGCGCCCAGGTCGTGCCGGCGCACTGATGCGGCGGTAGCGCCGGGCCATGCCCGGCGAAGTGAGAATCACCGAACCCCGCCACCCGGCGGGGTTCTGCATTTTGCGGCACGCAATTCCGGCTAGCGATTATTTAACGGGGGGGCCTCGATAATTGCCGCATGAAACTATGGTCGATTCGTGGGAACTCGCAACGCCTGGATGGCGGTGCGATGTTCGGCAACGCGCCGCGTGCGGTGTGGGAAAAGTGGGCGGCTCCGGACGAGCTCAATCGCATCGAGCTGGCTTGCCGTGCGCTGCTGGCCAGCCCGCTGGATGGCAAGACCGTGCTGTTCGAGACCGGCATCGGTGCGTTCTTCGACCCGCGCATGCGTGACCGTTACGGCGTACAGGAAAGCCAGCACGTACTGATCGATTCGCTGCGCGAAGCGGGTTTCGAACACGAGGACATCGACGTGGTGGTTCTCAGCCACCTGCATTTCGACCATGCCGGCGGCCTGCTGGCGGCATGGAGCGAAGGCCGCTCGCCGGAACTGCTGTTCCCCAACGCGACCTTCGTGGTGGGTGCGCAGCACTGGCAGCGGGCGTTGCAGCCGCATCCGCGCGACCGCGCCAGCTTCATTCCCGAGCTGCCGGGCCTGCTTCAGGCCACGGGCCGCCTGGAAGTGGTGGAGGGCGAGTACTCCAAGGTGCTGGGCAGCAGCGTGCGTTTCAGCTACAGCGACGGCCATACGCCGGGCCTGATGCTGGCCGAGATCGTTGGCCACGCGCATGCCGGCGAGGATGCGCACGGCGGCGTGGTGTTCTGTGCGGACCTGATCCCGGGGCGCTCGTGGGTGCACGTGCCGATCACCATGGGCTACGACCGCAATGCGGAGCTGCTGATCGACGAGAAGCGGCGCTTCCTGGAAGACAAGCTCGCGCGCAACGTGCATCTGTTCTTCACCCATGACCCGCAGGTGGCGCTGGCGCAGCTGGGGCGGGATGAGAAGGGGCGTTTCGTGACCCTGCATGAGCAGGGGGAGCTGAAGGCGCGGGCGTTGGGGTGAGGGGAGCGTTTGGCAGGGCTGCGCCCTGCACCTGCAGAAACAACGTCAACGTCAAAAGCGGGCTGCCCGTGGGTTGGCGGGGCGGTGTCGGATTGCGGGGACGCCGCAAGCACGTCCGTGTAGGCTTGGCCGCCGCATCCATGCGGCGGACACCCCGCAATTCGACACCGCCCCACCTTCGACAGGTTTACGCGGCTGTTGGTGGGTGCCGACCGTTGGTCGGCACATCTGTCATATATCGATATTCAAATGGGGTCGGATCCCGTTGCTGAGCCACGGGCTCCGACCCCATTCGATTGAACTGGACGAGCAGTGTTACGAGGCTTTCAGGCAGCTGCTCATGAAGGTCTTGCGGGCGTCGCCGGCGAGCTTCTTGGTCGCGGCATCGGCGTTGCACTGCTTCATGCGCTCCTGCGGGGTGGTGGCCCTGGTGTCGGTGGCGTGGCCGCTCAGGCAGGCGCTCTGCGCGGTCTTGTAGGCGTCGCCCTTCAGCCCTTTGTTCTTCGCCGAGCAGTCGGCCATGCGCTGCTGTTGCGGGGTGGCGGCGGTGGCGGCAAGGGGCAGGCCGATGAGCAGGGCAGCGGCCAGCAGGAACGAGGCTTTCATGGCATCTCCAGGGCGAGCGGTGCGGGGTGCGCGGAGCATTCGCCTGCTGGCCGGAAGACGACGTGAAGATGAATCTGGAGTCAGAGCCCTTCCTGCGGAAGGGATCCGACCCCGGGGTCAGATCCCTTTGCGACGGCAATGGGCTCTGCCCCCAGCCGCTGGATCACACCACGCGGGTACCGAAGATACGGTCACCGGCATCGCCCAGGCCCGGCAGGATGTAGCCCTTGTCGTTGAGCTGGGCATCGATGGCCGCGGTGTAGATCTCCACGTCCGGGTGCACGGCCTTGACCGCCTCGATGCCCTCCGGTGCGGCGACCAGGAAGATGCCCTTGATGCGGCGCGCGCCCGCGCGCTTGAGCATGTCGATGGTGGCGATCAGGGTGCCGCCGGTGGCCAGCATCGGGTCCAGGATCAGCGCATCGCGCTCTTCCAGGCGGCCGGTCAGGCGCTCGAAATAAGGCACCGGCTGCAGGGTTTCCTCATCGCGCTGCAGGCCGACCACGCTCACGCGCGCGGCCGGGATCAGCGACAGCACGCCGCTGAGCATGCCCAGGCCGGCACGCAGGATCGGCACCACGGTGATCTTGGCGCCAGCGATGCGCTGCACGGTCACCGGGCCGGCCCAGCCGGGGAGGGTGTGCGGTTCGGTCTCCAGGTCGGCGGTGGCCTCGTAGGCCAGCAGCGTGCCCAGTTCGTTGGCCAGCTCGCGGAAATCCTTGGTGCTGAGCGCGGCATTGCGCATCAGGCCGATCTTGTGCTGCACCAGCGGGTGGCGCACTTCGACGATCTTCATGGTCGGGAATGGGGACTGTAGAGAGGCCTCCATTTTGCCGGATCGGCGCTGCGAAGCCCACGCCGGATGCAATGAATGTGCTGAACGGTGTCACCGCCGTGCAACTTTGCGGACATACCTTGCAGACCCATTCTTCACAGGTATGGGGCTCCACCGTGCACATCAAGACTCCGCTGGCCATGGCCATCACCGTGACCCTGGCGCTGGGGGCCGCAGCACCGCTGCAGGCCGCCGGGGAGCAGGCCTTGGCCGCCACCGGCGCGGTTGCCGCCGATGCGGTCGATCTGGACCGCATCGAAGTGCGCGCCCAGCTCGAATCGCAGATCCGCGCGGTTGATCTGAAGCGCAGCAGCGACGCCATCGAAGATGCGGTGTCCTCCGATGCCCTGGGCCAGTACCCGGACAAGAACGTGGCCGAGTCGCTGCAGCGCCTGCCGGGCATCAGCGTGACCCGCGACCAGGGCGAAGGCCGCTTCGTGGTCATCCGTGGCCTGGATGCCAACCTCAACAGCGTCAGCATCGATGGCATCGCCGTGGGTACCCCGGAAGATTCCAGCCGCGCCGCGCCGCTGGACGTCATTCCCTCCGATTCGACCGAGCGCCTGCGCGTGGTCAAGTCGCCGACTCCGGACATGCCGGGTGACGCCATCGGTGGCGCGGTGCTGGTCGAATCCGCCTCGGCCTTCGACCGCGACGGCCGCAGCCTGCGCGGCAAGATCGAAGCCAGCCACCAGCAGCTGTCCGGCGAGACCAGCCCCAAGGCTTCGTTCAACTACAGCGAAGTGTTCGCCGACACCTTCGGCATCGCGCTGGGCGTGAACTACCAGAACCGCAGGTTCGAGTCGGACAACACCGAAGTCGAGTACGACAATCTCGACGGTGACATCGATCCGCAGGACGTGAAGCCGGGTGACGTCACCGCGATCAACCTGCAGAGCCGCAAGTACGAGATCGAGCGCAAGCGAATCGGTGCCAACCTCAACATGGACTGGCGCCCGAACGAGTACAGCAAGTACTACCTGCGCACGCTGTACAGCCAGTTCGACGACGCCGAAACCCGCCAGCGCGTGATCTACAACTTCGATGACGCCGACATGGTGGCCACCGGCACCGACCAGTACCGCCTGGACGACCTGCCGGCCGATGCGATCCAGAAGCGCATGCGCTACCGCACCAAGAAGGAAAACACCTTTGCTGCCAGCCTGGGCGGCGAGAACAAGCTGACCAACGCGGTGGTGGACTACAAGATCGGTTACACCCGCACCGAAGAGCGCGTCAACGACGAGATGGAAGCGCGCTTCGAGCTGGTTGCTGACGACATGTCCGGCACCCTGGACCAGCGCAGTCGCCTGCCGACCTACACGCTCAGCAGCAACGACTGGATGGACAACGCGAACTACGCCTTCGACCGCTTCGTGATCTCGCCCAAGCAGGTCAACGACGAAGAGCGCAGCGCGCAGATCAACGTGCGTTTCGACGGCGACAACAGCAGCATCAAGTTCGGCCTTCTCGGCCGCTGGCGCGACCGTGATGTCAATGTGGACGAGAGCGAACTGCGCCGCGGCCCGGATATCGACCTGGCCAGCTGGACGGCCGCCGATCCGGAACACCGCCATGGCGTGATGGGCCAGGGCATGAGCTCGGCGGCCATGCGCGCCTACTGGGCGCAGAACGGCAGCCGCTACACCGCGCGTCCGCAGGACGTGGCCGGCAACGCCGCGACCTCGCTGGAAGAGGATTACACCGCCAGCGAAGACATCTTCGCCAGCTACGCGATGGGCACCTGGGACATCGGTGCGCTGCGCATCATCGGCGGCGTGCGCGTGGAGAACACCCGCTTCAGGGCCACCGGCAACAGCGTCGAGCTGGACGACGATGACGGCTACACGGTCAGCCCGGTGGAGGCCAACCGCAGTTACACCAACGTGCTGCCGGGCCTGCACCTGCGCTACGACGCGGCCGACGACTGGGTGCTGCGTGCCTCGGCCAACAAGACGGTCTCGCGTCCGTCCTTCGGTGACATCTCGCCGCGCCGCGCGCTGAATGCCGGTGACGAAGCGCTGCGCCTGGGCAATCCGCAGCTGGATCCCTACGAGTCGAAGAACATCGACCTGTCGGTCGAGAAGTACATCGGCAGCACCGGCATCGTTTCGCTGGGCCTGTTCCACAAGTCCATCGATGGCTACATCGTGGAGACCGTGAGCCAGAATGATCCGGCTTACGACGGCCTCGACGTGGCCCGCCCGATCAACGGCCGCAAGGCCACCGTGCGCGGCGCCGAGTTCAACTGGCAGCAGCAGCTGGCATTCCTGCCGGGCGTGCTGGACGGCCTGCTGGTCGGTGCCAGCGGCACCTGGCTGGATACCAAGTTCGATGCGGGCATCGCGGACCGCGAAGGCGAGGAGTTCATGCTGCCGCGTGCTTCCAAGCACGTGTACAGCGCGCACATCGGCTATGAGAAGTACGGCCTGAGCACTCGCTTGGCCGCGGTCTACCGCAGCGAATACCTGGACACCGTCGGTGCCGGCCGCGCGTTCGACATCTACGTCGCGCCCAACACCCAGCTCGACTTCTCGCTGGACTACAAGTTCACCCCGCGCATCAGCATGTACTTCGAAGCGCAGAACCTGCTCGACAAGCCGCTGGAGCTGTACCAGGGCACCCGTTCGCGCACCCTGCAGATGGAAGAGTACGGCCGCACCTACGCTGTCGGCCTGAAGGTGGCCCTGTGATGGCGCGTGGCATGACCCTGCTGGCCGCCGCCATGGCCGCCTGCCTCGCCGCCGGCTGCACGCCGGCGGCCGCTCCGGCCGGCGCCGATGCCGCCGCGAAGGCTCCGGCCGAAACCGCACGCTCGGTGTCGACCATCGCCGAAGCCTTCCTCAGCCCGATGACCCCGGACGACAACATCGATTCGCCGGCCGCCTGGAAGGCGCCGGATGGCAAGACCTGGCTGATCGCCACCGCGAAGGCCACCGACAAGCTGGTGGTGTACGACGGCAGCACCGGCCAGCACCTGCGCGACGTCGGCACCGCCGGCACCGCACTGGGTCAGTTCGACCGCCCCAACGGCATCTCGATCACCGACGACCTGCTGTGGATCGTCGAGCGTGACAACCACCGCGTACAGGTGTTCTCGCTGCCCGATTTCACCCCGCTGGCGGTGTTCGGCGCCGACGACCTGCGCAAGCCCTATGGCCTGTGGGTCGACCGCCGCGCCGATGGCTACAGCGTCTACGTCACCGATTCCTGGGACAACGGCGAGGACGCACAGGGCAAGGACATCCTGCCGCCGCTGGCCGAGCTGGACAAGCGCGTGCGCCAGTACCACGTCACCCGCGATGGTGCCAAGGTCGAAGCGACCCTGGCGGCCAGCATCGGTGATACCAGCGAGGCCGGCGCACTGCGCGTGGTCGAGTCGATCTGGGGTGACCCGGCCAACGACCGTCTGCTGATCGCCGAGGAAGACGAAACCTACGCCAGCGAGTTCAAGGTCTACACGCTGGCTGGCCGTTTCACCGGCACCACGTTCGGCCGCGGTGTGTTCAAGGCGCAGGCCGAGGGCGTGATGCTGCGCACCTGCGGCAAGGACGGCTGGTGGATCACCACCGAGCAGGGCAAGCAGCGCAGCGTGTTCCACCTGTTCGACCGCCATACCCTGAAGCCGGTCGGTGCCTTCCAGGGCAACACGGTCGCCAACACCGATGGTATCTGGATGATGCAGCAGCCGAGCCCGCGTTTCCCGCACGGTGCGCTGTATGCCGTGCATGACGACCAGGGCGTGGTGGCCTTCGACTGGGAAGCCATCGCCAAGCAGCTGTCGCTGCCGCTGGAGTGTGGCGCATGAGCCGTTGTTGCATGAATGCCCTTGCGCTGGGCCTGCTGCTGGCAGTGCCCGCACTGGGCTTCGCCGCCGCCGAACCGAACACCCAGGTGCCGGTGGGCAGCCATCACTACGCGGCCACCACCGTGCCGGACCGCATCGTCGCCTCGCCGTCGGTCGATCCCAGCCAGGGCTTCGCCGTGGCCTGGCGTACGAATGGCAGCGTGCAGGCGCCGCTGCTGGAAATCGCCCTGGCCGGTGACTCGCCGGCCATCGAGGGCATCCGCCAGGTGCGCGCGAAGACCCAGGAGCTGAAGACCGAGAACGGTGTGTCGCACCACCATCGCGCCGAGGTTGATGGGCTGAAGCCGGACACCCTGTACGTGTACCGCGTGCAGGGCAATGGCAGCTGGAGTGCCTGGAACCAGCTGCGCACGCTGGGCAAGGCCGGCGAGCCGCTGACCCTGCTGTACTTCGGGGATACCCAGAACAAGAACCTCAGCCATGTCAGCCGCGTGGTGCGTGCCGCGCAGAAGGCCGCACCGGAGGCGCGCATGAGCCTGTTCGCCGGTGACCTGGTCAGTGGCGGTGACGGCGCCGATGACAACGAATGGGGTGAGTGGTTCGCCGCCACCAGCTGGCTGGCGCAGGAAACGCTGGTGGCCCCGGCCATCGGCAACCACGAGTACTTCGAAGAGTTCGAGGACACCCCGCAGCAACGCCGCGTGCTGGGCAGGCACTGGCCGGTGACGTTCGCGCTGCCAGGCAATGGTGCTGCAGCGACTGCCAGCAGCACCTACTGGTTCGATGTGCAGGACGTGCGCGTGGCCGTGCTCGACGGCACCTCCGCGCTCGACTTGGGCACCGCCCAGGCGCAGGCGCAGTGGCTGGACAAGGTGCTGGCCAACAACCCGCACCCGTGGACCATCGTGCTGCTGCACCAGCCGTTCTATTCGCCGCGCGAAGGCCGCGAGAACGCCGCGCTGCGCGACGTGCTGCTGCCGGTCGTGCGCCGCCACGACGTTGACCTGGTGCTGCAGGGCCACGACCACACCTACGGCCGTCGCGGCGAGGGTGAGGCCGCCACGCCGCAGTACGTGGTGACGGTGGCTGGGCCGAAGCAGTACCGCCTGTCCGACGAGGCGCGCCGGACCATGGATCCGGTGGCCGAGGATACCCAGCTGTTCCAGGTGCTGAAGATCGATCCGCAGCACCTGCGCTACGAAGCACGCACGGTCACCGGCCGGTTGTACGATGCCTTCGAGCTGCGCCGCGATGCCGCCGGCGGCAAGCAGCGGGTGGAACTGCGCGAGGACCGCATCGCTCCGCGCGACTGCCCGCGTGCGCAGACCGCAAAGGGCCGGGCGGACCGTTGCTGGGAATGAAGAGCGATCGCATGAACACGACTCGACGCATCGCCCCGCTGGCCGCCCTCTGCGCAGCCCTGTTGCTGGTGGCCGGCGCCGTGACCGCCACCGACAGCGTGCTGCACCCGTTCCTGGCCGCGCAGCCGAAGCAGGCCCCGGCCGAAGTGAACCTGGCGGTGGAGATCCCGGCCGGCAGCTTCACCAAGTACGAGATCAAGGAAGACGGTCTCCTACACGTGGACCGCTTCCAGTCGATGCCGGTGGCCTATCCGGCCAACTACGGCTCGATGCCGCGCACGCTGGCCGGTGACAACGATCCGCTGGATGCCGTGGTACTGACCCGCGAACCGCTGCATCCGGGCGTGATCGTGCGCTTTCGTCCGATCGGTTATCTGAAAATGATCGATGGCGGCGAGCACGACGAGAAGGTGATCGGCGTGCCCACCGACAAGGTCGACCCGACCTACGCCAACATCCGCGACCTGTCTGATCTGCCTGAGATCGAACGGCAGCGCATCGAGGCGTTCTTCCGGGTCTACAAGGACCTGCCGGCCGGCCGTAATCCGGTGCAGCTCAATGGCTGGGGCAATGCCGCCGAAGCCCGTGCGCTGATCAGCGAGGCGATGAAGCGCTTCGAAAAGTAGATCCACGCCATGCGTGGATTCACCCCCGCAACGTCTGGATGAATGACTCCGCGTCGATCCGGTCGCCCAGCACCTGGGCCACCGCCTGCACGGCCGCTTCCTGGTGCTCGGCGCGGATGCCGCCGTCGTCGTCATCGTTGTAGAGATCATCGCCGGCTTCCAGATACACTGCGCCGGCCGCCGCCAGGGCCGTCATAAGAGTCGGCAGGTCGTCGACGAACGTATCGGCCTCCCAGCTGCCGCAGCCATGCCGCGCGAACAGCACGCGGCCATTGTCCATGTCGAGGATGAAGGGATCGGCGCCGAGGTCGGCCACGACCAGCCAGTTGGCGGGCCAGTCCTCGATCGGCTCGCCGTCCATGCCATTCCAGCGATACCCCGCCTGGTAGCTCCACAGGCGCTGCAGCGGCGGCACCCATACCTCAAGCCCGGGAAGGGTGATGCCGGCATGGCCGACCTTGGCGTTGATCTCGCGCCCCAGCGGCCCGACCTGCGCGTAGAAGCGGGCCAGGACCGGCGGCAGCGGGAGCGGGCCCTGCCAGTCTTTTTCGTGCTGGGCCTGAAGGGCGCCGAAACGGGCGAAGGCAGCGTGCAGGTCATTCATGCGGAGGCGTTCCGGCAACGGGCCCGGCAGCCTAGCAGACGGACCCGCGTGCAATGCCTTCACCGTGGCTGGCTATCATGTGCGCCATCCAGAACGAAGGCGATGCACGTGTCGGTAGCGTTGGTGTGGTTCCGCCGCGATCTGCGGCTGCAGGACAATCCGGCCCTGCAGGCCGCGCTCGATGCCGGCCATGACGTGGTTCCGGTCTATATCCATGCGCCGCAGGAAGAGGGCGAGTGGACGCCCGGCGCGGCGTCGGATGCCTGGCGCCATCGCTCGTTGGCCGCACTCGATGCCGACCTGCGCGCACGCGGTTCGGCGCTGGTCCTGCGCAGCGGTGAGAGCCCGGCCACGCTGCAGGCACTGATAGAGGAAACCGGCGCCGAGGCGGTGTACTGGAACCGCAAGTACGAGCCGGCCACCCAGCCACGCGACGCCACCATCAAGCGCACGCTGCGCGAGCAGGGCATCGACGCGCAGAGTTGCAATGGCAGCCTGTTGTTCGAACCCTGGGACATCGAGACCCAGCAGGGGCAGCCGTACAAGGTGTTCACCCCGTACTGGCGCAACGTGCTCAGCCACTGGCGCCTGCCCGCGCTGCAGGCCGCGCCGAAGAAGCTGCCGGCCCACAAGATCCACAGCCTCGCGCTGGAAGAACTGCAGCTGGCGCCGACGCTCGACTGGGACACCGGCTTCTGGGAGCACTGGCAGCCGGGCGAAGCCGGTGCGCTGGAGGCGCTGTCGGTGTTCGAGGATGGCGCCCTGCGCGGCTATCGCGAGCAGCGCGATCTGCCGGACCGGGTTGGCACCTCGCGGATGTCGCCGCACCTGCATTTCGGCGAGATCGCGCCGTGGCGCATTGCCCATGCGCTGGAAGGCGTGCGCAGCGCCGGCACCGATGCCGATATCGATGGCTACCTGCGCCAGCTCGGTTGGCGCGATTTCGCCTATCACCTGCTGCATCACTTCGCGAAGACGCCGAACGAGAACCTCAATCCGCGCTTCGATGGTTTCCCGTGGGCCAACCCCAGCAGCGCGCAGCTGCATGACTGGCAGCGCGGCAACACCGGCGTGCCGATCGTCGATGCCGGCCTGCGTGAGCTGTGGCACACCGGCTACATGCACAACCGGGTGCGCATGATCGTCGCCAGCTACCTGTGCAAGCACCTGCGCGCGCACTGGCTGCACGGCGCGCGCTGGTTCTGGGACACGCTGGTCGATGCCGACCTGGCCAACAACACCATGGGCTGGCAGTGGGTGGCCGGTACCGGCGCCGACGCAGCGCCGTATTTCCGGGTGTTCAATCCGGTCACCCAGGCCGAGAAGTTCGATCCGCAGGCCCGTTACATCACCCGCTGGGTGCCAGAGCTGGGGACACTGCCGGTCAAGGCGCGCTTTGCGCCCTGGCAGCATCCGCTGCTGCTGGCCGACAAGGCGCCGGGCTATCCGCGCACGCCGCTGGTGGATCTGGCCGCTGGCCGTGATGCCGCGCTGGCGGCCTATCGGAGCACGGGCGGCGAGTAAAGCGGGCAGATGAAGGCCGGCTCAGAAAGCTGAATGCAGTACGTCCGGCCTTCACATCCATCATCCCGGCATCGCGCCGGGCTGTATATCCTCCGCGTCGTTCGCACGCCGCACTGGCCGGCATTCAAGGAGACCATCATGATCCGCAACACCACCCGCAACGTCGCCCTGGCCCTGATGACCGCTGCCGCGCTGACGGCGTGCGCCACCGGCGGCTCCTACGTGCAGAGTGACCAGTATGGCAACCCGACCGAGCAGCAGAACCGCACCGGTCGTGGCGCCCTGATCGGTACCGCCGTCGGCGTGGCCGCAGGCCTTCTGAGTGGCAACAGCGCCACCGAGCGTCGCCAGCACGCGCTGGTCGGCGCCGGCATCGGCGCGCTGAGCGGCGCGGCCATCGGCAACTACCAGGACCGCCAGGAGCGCGCCCTGCGTGAGCGCACCGCCAACACCGGCATCGACGTGCAGCGCCAGGGCGACAACATCACCCTGAACCTGCCGGACGGCATCACCTTCGATTTCGGCAAGTCGGCGCTGAAGCCGCAGTTCTACGGCTCGCTCAATGGCGTGGCCAGCACGCTGAACGAGTACAACCAGACCATGATCGAAGTGGTCGGCCACACCGACAGCATCGGCAGTGATGCGGTGAACAACCGCCTGTCGAAGGAGCGCGCCGATTCGGTGGCGCAGTACCTGGTGGGGCAGGGCGTGCAGCAGGTGCGCATCGAGACTCTGGGTGCCGGCAAGGCGTATCCGATTGCCGACAACAGCACCGATGCCGGCCGCGCGCAGAATCGTCGCGTGGAAATCCGTGTGATTCCGCTCAAGCAATAACGCGTAGCGGTATGGTTCCGGAGAAGCCGGAACAAAAATGCCGCCCTTGCAGGCGGCATTTTTTGTAGGTGCCGAGCCTTGCTCGGCACGCCATGGAACAGTCCGCCGCTCGACCGCGCGCTTTCTCGCCTTCTGTGGAGTCGAGCCATGCTCGACTCCGTAAAAGCAGTCGAGCATGGCTCGACTCTACAAGAGGCAGGTCACCCCGCCGCCGTTGGCCGCACCACGATCTCGTTCACGTCCACGTCGCCCGGCTGCTCGATTGCAAAACGCACCGCGCGGCCAATCGCATCGGGCTGCAGGGCGATGGCGCGGTACTGCACCATCGCTTCTGCCGCGACCGGATCAGTGATGGTGTCAGCCAGCTCGCTTTCCACCACACCCGGATGGATGCAGGTCACCCGCAGCTCGCGGTGTTCCTGGCGAAGGCCCTCGGAAATGGCACGCACCGCGTACTTGGTCGCGCAGTACACCGCGGCCGTCGGCACCACCGACAACGCACCGATCGAGGCGATGTTGATGATCTGCCCGTGGCCACGCGCCTGCATGTGCGGCAGCACGGCGGCGATGCCGTGCAGCACGCCGCGGATGTTGACGTCGATCATCCGGTCCCACTCGTCCACCTTCAGCGAGGCCATCGGCGAGAGCGGCATGACGCCGGCGTTGTTGACGATCACATCAATGCTGCCGAACTCCGCCAGCGCGGCGACGGCGAAGGCCTCGACCTGCGCACGCTGGGTCACGTCCAGCGCCTGCACCAGCACCTGCGCACCTTGCCCGCGCAGTTCGTCGGCGAATGCCTGCAGGCGGTCCACACGGCGCGCGCCGAGCACCAGCCGTGCACCCGGCTGGGCCAGTGTGCGGGCAATGCCGGCGCCGATGCCGCTGGACGCGCCGGTGATGAGGATGGTTCGGGAAACGCTCATGGCAGGACTCCTGATCGGATGGAAAGGGTCGGTCTGGACCCGGTGTTGCTAAGGTAGATCGCCCGCGTTGTCGCGATAAGATGGCGATTGCCGATCAGCCTGTTAAGGATTGCTAACCAATGCCCGTCGATCTGAATGCCCTTGCCGTGTTCCAGCGGGTGGCCGAGTGCCGCAGCTTCACTGGTGCGGCCGACCAGCTGGGCGTGACCCGATCCGCGGTCAGCCAGACGATCAGCAAGCTTGAACAGGCGCTGGGCATCGCTCTGGTCCTGCGCACCACCCGCAGCGTCAACCTGACCGATGCCGGGCAGGCACTGCTGGCGTCGGTGCGGCCGGCGCTGGCCGAGCTGGATACCGCACTGGAGGCCACGCAACGGCGCCAGGCCGCCGTGTCCGGACAGCTGCGGCTTGCGGTCTCCTCCATCGCCGAAGCCTTCCTCGCCGGACCGTTGCTGGCCAGCTTCGCGGCAAAGCACCCCGCGCTGCAGCTGGATATCACGGTGAGCGATGAAGAGTTCGATATCGTCGGCGCGGGCTTCGATGCGGGCGTGCGCCTGGGCGAAGTCATCGCCCAGGACATGGTTGCCGTTCCGGTATCGGCGCGGCAGCGGCAGCTGGTGGTGTGCGCGCCGTCGTACCGCGGTCAGCACACGCTGCCGACGCATCCGCGCGACCTGGCCGGGCATCGCTGCATCGGCTGGCGCAGTGCGCCGGGCAAGGCGCCGTATCGCTGGGAATTCGAGGAGCGCGGCCGCGAGTTCAGCGTCGATGTGCAGCCGGAAATCACCAGCAACGACATGGGTGTGATGGTGCGCCTGGCGCTGGCCGGCGCTGGCATCGCTATCGGCATGGAAGAGACGTGGCGGCCGTGGCTGCAGCGCGGTGAACTGGTGTCACTGCTGGAGCCGTACTGCCCGCGCTTCCAAGGCTTTTTCCTGTATTACCCGAGCCGTCGCCAGGCCGAACCGAAGCTGCGCGCGCTTGTCGAGCACGTATTGGGTTGATGCGCGGTGGCGTGCCGGCCGGCGGCCGGCACTACCGTCGGTCATGCCGCAGCAGTGACCTTCTCGAGGATGCGCTTGCCACTGCTTTCCAGCACCGCGTCTTCCTTCTCCTGCTGCTGCCGTGCCAGCTTCGCCGCCGGGCACTGCGCCAGCATGTAGTTGGCATCGAAGTTGAGCTTCTCCACCAGGAAATCGACGAAGGCACGCACCTTCGGCGAGACCAGGCGGCCGCCGGCAAACACCGCGTTGAAATCCACTTCCGGCCCGGTCCAGCCGGCCAGTACGCGGCGCACCATCCCCGATTCGACGAACGGCTTGGCCATCACGTCGCCGGTCAGCAGCAGGCCTTCGCCGCACACCAGCGCGCCGTTCAACGCCGACATGTCGTTGGCGGTCATCAGCGGCGTCACCGGGAAATCGCGCAGCTCGCCACCGTTCTCGCCCAGCTGCCAGGTGAAGCGCGGCGAATTGCCGGTGTGGTACGGCTTGCGCATGGCCAGGATGCGATGGAACTGCAGCTCTTCCGGGTGCAGCGGCTCGCCGTAACGTTCAATATAGGCCGGGCTGGCAAACACCTGCGTGCGCAGGCTGCCGAGCTTGCGCGCCACCAGGTTGGAATCGGGCAGGGCACCGACGCGCAGCGCAAGATCGGCTTCGCCTGCAATCAGGTCCAGCTTCTCGTTGCCCAGGTGCATGTCCAGGCGGATTTCCGGGTACTGCGCATGGAACTGGCCCAGCAGCGGCGCGATCCAGGTGATACCGATGGCGTAGGGCACGGTGAAGCGCAGCCAGCCACGCGGGCCGGACTGCAACTGGCTCACCGCGCTCTCTGCTTCTTCCAGCTCGCGTGCGATGCGCTGGCAATGCTCGTGATAGATCGAACCGGCTTCGGTCAGGCCGAGGCGGCGCGTGGTCCGGTGCAGCAGGCGCGCACCCAGGCGCGTTTCCAGCTCCTGCACTTTGCGGCTGACCGTGGTCTTGGGCAGGCCGAGCGATTTGGCAGCGGCAATGAAGCTGCCTTGCTCGACCACCTTGACGAAGATCAGCGTCTCGTTGAGATCGTGGGACATGGTCGGGATCCTGGACGGCGGGGATGGGACAATCGTGACAGATCGATTGGACCGGGGACGGGATGATTATTCCCCTTAATCCGGACTAATCAAGTAAAGGTTTGAGGTCTATCGTGGCGCCATTCGTGAAATGGAGCTCGTCCCCCATGAGCCTGCGCAACATTCTTGACCACTTCCGGCGTGCCGGCCAGAACGCTCTGGACCAGGCCATGACCGTGGAAGCCCGCCCCAGTTCCTTGGTACACAAGGATTTCCGGGAGTTCACCGCGCCCGTCCGTAGCCAGCGCGGCAGTTCGATTCGTCTGGTCCCCCGGCAGGGCGACCGACTGCGTCGAATTGGGACTATCCCGGATTTGGGAGGAAATGTCCCGTGAATGGGATTCTGACGCCCGAAGTCCTGGTCCTCGGCGGCACCGGTGCCGTCGGCCAGGGCGTGGTCGGTGCCCTGCTGGAGGCCGGCAGTCCGGTCCTGGTGGTGGGGCGCGACCCGGGCCGACTGGCGGCGCTGCACGAGCTGTTCGCCGATGAGCCCGGCCTGCAGACGATGCTGGGTTCGCTCAGCGATGACGGCTCGGCACGGGTGCTGGCCGAACGCGTGGCGCAGCGTCCGCGCCCGCTGGCGGCCGTGGTCGCGGCAATGGGCGGCCCGTACAACCGCGGCCGTGTCATCGACCGCAGCGGCGATGCCCTGCTGGGTGCAATACAGGCCGACCTGATGCCGCATGCCCACGCGGTGCGCCACCTGCTGCCGCTGCTGCAGGACAACCCGCACGCCCGCCGCTACGTGATGATCGGCAGCCCCGCCGGTGCCAAGCCCTGGGCTGGCTACGGTGAAACCTCGATCACCACCGCTGCGCTGCGCATGTACGCGCAGGTCGTGCACCAGGAAGCGCAGGCACTGGGAGTGCGCGCGCAGATGCTGGAAGTGTGCAGCCCCGTGTGCACCCCGGCCAATGCGGCCAATGCCTGCATCGAGTGGCCCAGCTCGCTGCTGGTCGGTCGCCGCGTGGTGTCGCTGCTCGATGGATGCCGCGATAACCGCGCCATCGTCCGCTGCGACAGCAGCGATGCGGAACTGCCGCGCGGCCTGTTGAACCTCGACCTGCCACCGCTGTGGCGCGACACCGCAGGCGTTGCTTGACCTCAACCATCGTTGAGGTCGCAGGCTACGCCGCCGTTTCACCGATCTTCGATTTCCACGCACTACCACCCCTTCCGTACGGATGCATGCCATGACTTCCCCCAACACCACCCCACATCGTTTCAGCCATCGCTTGGCGATGGCCGGCGTGTCGATCCTCGCAGCCGCGGTGCTGGCCGCCTGCAGTGGCGGCCATGCCGAAGAGGCCGGCGCACCGCCGCCGCCGCAGGTCAGTGCCGCCCCGGTGCTGGTCAAGCCGATCAGCCAGTGGGACGAGTTCAGCGGCCGCGTCGAGGCCGTGCAGAGCGTTGAACTGCGCCCGCGCGTCTCCGGCTACATCGACAAGGTCAACTACGTGGAAGGCGAAGAAGTTAAGAAGGGCGCCGTCCTGTTCACCATCGACGCCCGCAGTTATCAGGCCGAGTACGATCGCGCCGCCGCCGAACTGGCCCGCGCCCGCACCCAGGCCAGCCTGGCCCGCAGCGAGTCCGAGCGTGCCAAGCGCCTGTCCGAGCAGCAGGCCATCTCCACCGAGACCGCCGAACAGCGTCGCGCCGCGGCTGACCAGTCCGGTGCTGCGGTGCAGGCCGCGCAGGCCGCACTGGATGCCGCCCGCCTCAACCTGGAGTTCACCAAGGTGCGCGCGCCCATCGACGGCCGTGCCGGTCGCGCGATGGTCACCGCCGGCAACCTGGTCACCGCCGGCGACAGCGCCAGCGTGCTGACCACGCTGGTCTCGCTGGACAAGGTGTTCGTGTACTTCGATGCTGACGAAAGCACCTTCCTGCGCTACGCCCAGATGGCCCGCAAGGGTGAACGCCCGAGCGAGCGTGACAGCGAACTGCCGGTGAAGGTCGGCCTGTCCGGTGAAGAGGGTTACCCGCACGCCGGCAAGGTCGATTTCCTCGACAACCAGGTGGCCCGCAGCACCGGCACCATCCGTGTCCGCGCGCTGCTGGACAACGCCGACCGCCAGTTCACCCCGGGCCTGTTCGCCCGCGTACAGCTGCTCGGCAGCGGCCAGTTCCAGGCCATGCTCATCGACGACAAGGCCGTGCTGACCGACCAGGACCGCAAGTACGTGTATGTGGTCGACAAGGATGGCAAGGCCCAGCGCCGCGACATCCAGCTCGGCCGCACCGCCGAAGGCCTGCGCATTGTCGAAAGCGGCCTGGCCGCTGGTGACAAGGTCATCATCGACGGTGTGCAGAAGGTGTTCATGCCGGGCATGCCGGTGCAGGCCAAGGCGGTGGCGATGCAGCCGCCGGCCGCCGCACCGGGCCGCGATGCCACCGCCGCGCTGAACCACTGATCCGCCGTCTCCTGATCCAGGTTTCCGCTTAGCTGCCGGCGCCAGCGGCAGCCTTCCATGCCTTCGTCATTCTGACGAGGGGCAGGGCGGCTGTTGCCCGTCGGCGGCATTTCCCAGGAATTTTTCCATGGACTTTTCCCGTTTCTTCATCGACAGGCCGATCTTCGCGGCGGTGCTGTCGATCGTGATCTTCGCCGCCGGCCTGATCTCGATCCCGTTGCTGCCGATCGGCGAGTACCCCGAAGTGGTGCCGCCGTCGGTGGTCGTGCGCACGGTCTACCCGGGCGCCAACCCCAAGGTCATCGCTGAAACCGTGGCCACCCCGCTGGAAGAGGCGATCAACGGCGTCGAGGGCATGATGTACCTCAAGTCGGTGGCTGGCTCCGATGGCGTGCTGCAGATGACCGTTACCTTCCGCCCGGGCACCGACCCGGACGCAGCGGCGGTGAAGGTGCAGAACCGCGTGGCGCAGGCGCAGGCGCGTCTGCCCGAGGACGTTCGCCGGCAGGGTGTGACCACCCAGAAGCAGTCGCCGACCTTCCTGATGGTGGTGCACCTGACCTCGCCCAATGGCAAGTACGACACCCTGTACCTGCGCAACTACGCCCGCCTGCACGTCAAGGACGCGCTGGCGCGTATTCCGGGCGTGGGTGATGCGCAGATCTTCGGTGGCGGTGACTACGCCATGCGCGCCTGGCTGGACCCGGACAAGGTGGCCTCGCGCGGCCTGACCGCCAGCGATGTGGTTGCCGCCATGCGCGAGCAGAACGTGCAGGTCTCGGCCGGCCAGCTCGGTGCGGAACCGCTGCCCAACAGCCAGTTCCTGACCCTGATCAATGCCCAGGGCCGCTTGAAGTCCGAGAAGGAATTCGGCGACATCGTGCTCAAGAGCGGCACCGATGGCGAGATCGTGCGCCTGTCCGATGTGGCCCGCGTTGAACTGGGCGCCGGCGACTACACCTTGCGCTCGCAGCTGGACGGCAAGAACGCCGTGGGCATCGGCATCTTCCAGGCACCGGGCGCGAACGCGCTGGAAATCCGTGATGCGGTCATCGGCACCATGGACGAGATGCAGAAGACCATGCCGGCCGACGTGAAGTACGAAGCGGTGTATGACACCACCATCTTCGTGCGTGACTCGATCAAGGCCGTGGTGTCCACCCTGCTCGAAGCCATCGCCCTGGTGGTGCTAGTGGTGATCCTGTTCCTGCAGACCTGGCGTGCCTCGATCATTCCGCTGATCGCCGTGCCGGTGTCGGTGGTGGGTACCTTCGCTGCGCTGTACCTGCTGGGCTTCTCGATCAACACGCTGAGCCTGTTCGGCCTGGTGCTGGCGATCGGCATCGTGGTCGACGATGCGATCGTGGTCGTCGAAAACGTTGAACGCAACATCGAGGAAGGCCTCACCCCGCTCGCGGCGGCCCACCAGGCCATGCGCGAAGTGTCCGGCCCGATCATCGCGATCGCGCTGGTGCTGTGCGCCGTGTTCGTGCCGATGGCCTTCCTGTCCGGCGTCACCGGTCAGTTCTACAAGCAGTTCGCGGTCACCATCGCCATCTCCACGGTGATCTCGGCGATCAACTCGCTGACCCTGTCGCCGGCCCTGGCCGCGCGCCTGCTGAAGCCGCATGACGCCGCCAAGGATGCGCCGACGCGCCTCATCGACCGCCTTTTCGGCTGGGTGTTCCGTCCGTTCAACCGCTTCTTCAAGTCCAGCTCGGAGAAGTACGAGCGTGGTGTCTCGAAGATCCTCGGTCGTCGCGGCGCGGTGTTCGTGGTCTACGCGATCCTGCTGGTCGGTACCGGCATGATCTTCAAGCTGGTGCCACCGGGCTTCATCCCGACCCAGGACAAGCTGTACCTGATCGCCGGCGTGAAGCTGCCGGAGGGCTCGTCGATCGCGCGTACCGATGAAATGCTGCGCAAGGTCGCCAGGATCGCCCAGGAAACCGATGGCGTTGCCCACACCATTTCGTTCCCGGGCCTGAACGCGCTGCAGTTCACCAACACGCCCAACACCGGTGTGGCGTTCATTCCGCTCAAGCCGTTTGCCGAGCGTCATGGCCGTACCGCTGCGCAGATCAACGCCGAGATCAACCAGAAGATCGCCGGGCTGCAGGAAGGCTTCGCCTTCGCCATGATGCCGCCGCCGATCCTCGGCCTGGGCAACGGCAACGGCTACCAGATGTTCATCCAGGACCGGGGCAACCTGGGCTACGGCGCGCTGCAGAATGCCGTGCAGGCGATGCAGGGCACCGTCGCGCAGACCCCGGGCATGGCCTTCCCGATCACCAGCTATCAGGCCAACGTGCCGCAGCTGGATGCGGAAGTGGACCGCGTCAAGGCCAAGGCCCAGGGCGTGCAGCTCACCGAGCTGTTCGACACCCTGCAGACCTACCTGGGTTCGGCCTACGTCAACGACTTCAACCAGTTCGGTCGTACCTGGCAGGTGATCGCCCAGGCCGACGGCCCGTTCCGCGAGAGCGTCGAAGATATCGGCAAGCTGCGTACCCGCAATGATCGCGGCGAGATGGTGCCGATCGGTTCGATGGTCACCATCAAGCAGACCTTCGGCCCGGACCCGGTGCTGCGCTTCAACGGCTACCCGGCCGCCGACCTGGCAGGTGAAGCCGACCCGCGCCTGCTGTCCTCGGCCGAAGCGATGAACAAGCTGACCGAGATCGCCGGCAAGGTGCTGCCGGTGGGCATGACCACTGAATGGACCGACCTGAGCTACCAGCAGGCCACCCAGGGCAAGGCTGCCTTCATCGTGTTCCCGGTGGCGATCATGCTGGCCTTCCTGGTGCTGGCGGCGCTGTACGAAAGCTGGTCGCTGCCGCTGGCGGTGATCCTGATCGTGCCGATGACCCTGCTGTCGGCGCTGTTCGGTGTGTGGATGACCGGTGGTGACAACAACGTGTTCGTGCAGGTCGGCCTGGTGGTGCTGATGGGCCTGGCGTGCAAGAACGCGATCCTGATCGTCGAGTTCGCCCGTGAACTGGAAATGGGCGGCAAGGGCATCGTTGAAGCGGCGCTGGAAGCCTGCCGCCTGCGTCTGCGTCCGATCGTGATGACCTCCATCGCGTTCATCGCCGGCACCGTGCCGCTGGTGCTGTCCCATGGTGCAGGCGCCGAAGTGCGCTCTGTCACCGGCATCACGGTGTTTGCCGGCATGCTGGGCGTGACCCTGTTCGGTCTGTTCCTGACCCCGGTGTTCTACGTGGCCCTGCGCAAGTTCGTCACCCGTAACGGCGGTGGCCAGCTCGTGCAGCACGGCGAGCCCACCATCCATCACTGACATGCACTCCCGCGGTCGCCGCCCCGAGCGGCGGCCGCTTCCCCCAAACCAAGGCATGAATCCATGAACACCCATCAGAACAAGATCGCGCTGGTCACCGGCGCCACTCGTGGCATCGGCCTGGAAACCGTGCGCCAGCTGGGCCAGGCCGGCGTGCACACGCTGCTGGCCGGCCGCAAACGCGAGACCGCGGTGGAGCAGGCACTGCTGCTGCAGGGCGAAGGCCTGCCGGTGGAAGCCATCCAGCTGGACGTGACCGATGCCGCCAGCATCGCCGAGGCCGTCGAGCAGGTGCGCCAGCGCCACGGCCGCCTGGACATCCTGGTCAACAACGCCGGCATCATGATCGAGAACCCGGCGCAGGCGCCGTCCGAGCAGTCGCTGGACACCTGGCACCGCACCTTCGGCACCAACGTGTTCGCGCTGGTCGCGGTCACCCAGGCCTTCCTGCCGCTGGTCAAGCAGGCCAAGTCCGGCCGCATCGTCAACGTGTCCAGCATGCTCGGCTCGCAGACCCTGCACGCCGACCCGAACTCGGGCATCTACGATTTCAAGATCCCCGCCTACAACGCTTCCAAGGCGGCGGTGAACAGCTGGACCCTGGCCCTGGCCTACGAGCTGCGAAACACCCCGATCAAGGTCAACACCGTGCACCCCGGCTACGTGAAGACCGACATGAACGGTGGCAACGGCGAAATCGAGATCAGCGAAGGCGCACGTTCCAGCGTGGAAATGGCGCTGGTCGGCGAAGCCGGCGCCAGCGGCAGCTTCACCTACCTGGGCGAGGTGCTGCCATGGTGATCCGCACGTTGGCGATGGCCATCTCCAGCCTGGTGCTGGCCGGGTGTGTCAGCGTCGGCCCCAACTACATGGCCCCAGCGCAGGAGCCGGTGGTGCTGCAGGGCGCACAGCAGGCGGTGTACAGCACCGCTTCGCCGGTGGCCAGCTGGTGGGCGCAGTTCGACGATCCGGTGCTGGAAGAACTGGTGCACGGCGCACTGTCGGACAACCTGGACCTGCGCGTGGCCGTGGCCCGCGTCAGCCAGGCCCGTGCGGTGTTCGTCGAAAGCCGCTTCGACCAGGCCCCGCACATCACCGCTGACGGCAGCTACGACCGCCGCAAGCAACCCGATCCGCAGCTGGGTGGGCAGCGGGTGTTCAGTGAAAGCTACCAGCTCGGCTTCGATGCGGGCTGGGAGCTGGATCTGTTCGGCCGCAAGCGCCGCGCTGCAGAAGCCGCACGCGCCGACCTCGGTGCCGAGCAGGCCAACCTGGCCGACGCGCAGGTGCTGGTCGCCGCCGAAGTGGCACGCAACTACTTCGAGCTGCGTGGCACGCAGAAGCGCATCGCGGTGGCCCAGCACACGCTGGAAAACCTGCGTGATACGCAGAAGCTGACCGAGGCCCGCTGGGAACTGGGTGCCGGCAGCGAACTGGATGTGCAGAGCAGCCGGGCCCGCCTGAAGGCGATCGAGGCCGACATCCCGCTGCTGGAAGTGTCCGAGGCACAGTCGCGCAACCGCCTGGCGGTGCTGCTGGGCCAGCGCCCGGAAGTGCTGACCGCGATGCTGGCGCCGCAGGACGTGCCGGCGTTTGCCAAGGCACTGCCGCTGGGTGACACCCGCGAGCTACTGCGCCAGCGTGCCGATGTGCGCGTGGCCGAGCGTCGCCTCGCCGCCGCCACCGCGCGTGTCGGCGTGGCCACGGCCGATCTGTTCCCGCGGCTGTCACTGTCGGGTTTCGTCGGCTTCCTCGGCGGCGATGCCAGCGGCCTGGTCAACGGCAACAACAAGGCCTGGTCGCTGACGCCGTCGCTGAGCTGGGCGGCGCTCGACTTCGGCACCGTGCGTGCACGCCTGCGTGCCAGCAAGGCCGAGGCCGAAGGCGTGGCCGCGCAGTACGAGCAGGCCGTGCTGCTGGCGCTGGAAGACACCGAAAACGCCCTGACCCGCTACTCCAAGCAGCAGGCGCGGCTTGCCATCGTGGTCGAGCAGGCGCAGGCGGCGCGGCGTGCTGAATCGCTGGCGCAGATCCGCTTCCGCGAGGGTTCGGAGGACTTCCTGACCCTGCTGGATGCGCAGCGCACGCAGCTGGCCGCTGACGATGCATTGGCCGCAGCCGAGGCCGAGGTCAACGTCAGTGTGGTCGGTGTCTACAAGGCACTGGGTGGCTGGGGGCAGTCGCCGCAGGCGCCGAGCGTGGCGCAGGTGCAGTAACCGCAGGGTTGTAGTACCCAGGAAGGGACGGATGCGCAGGCATCCGTCCCTTTGTTGCATCTGGCCCGCTGCCGCCATGACGTTTCTGACTCTGCCGGAACGCTGGTCCGACGTAGTAAGTAATAGGGCAGGTTCCAAGGAGCGGCGGCAATGAGTGACGAGAAGCGATCGACGCAGCGGGTGCTGTTCGGCGATCCCGGCCTGCCTGGCGCAGGCCTGTCCGTAGCGGTGGTGGCGCTGCTGGTGCTGGCCGCATTGGCAGTGGCCATCGGCTTCCTGCGCCTGCCCGATTCGCTGCTGGCGCCCGGCCTGGTCGGCATCGGCCTGTTCCTGGCCATCGCCGCACGCATCTGCCAGGCGCGTGACCAGCATCAGGCGCTGTATCGCCTGCTGGGAAGGCGGCCACCGCCGTAGCGATGGCCGCATGTGCTCAGGGCTTCGGCCAGTCCAGTTCGACCACCAGCGGGAAGTGGTCCGACGGCAGCACGCCGCCGATGCGACGGTCGTCGGTGGTGAAGCTGCGTGCATGGAAGCCACGCACCAGCACCCAGTCCAGCTGCACGGTGGCCTTGCCGGTGAAATCATGGAAGGTCTCGCGCGGGCCCTTCGGCGCCTTCACCTGGGTGCGGGTGTCCTGCAGCACGCGGGTGAATGCCTTGTAGGTCTCGCTGCCCGGCTCGGTGTTGAAATCACCGGTCAGCACCACCGGCAGGTCGGCCGGGAGCGTCTGCACGCGCTTGGCGATCAGCTCGGCACCCTTGATCCGGCGCGGCTCGTCCTCGTCGCGATAGGGCAGGTGGGTGTCCATGAAGTAGAAGCGACGGCCATCGTCCAGGCGGCGGAACAGCGCCCAGGTGACCATGCGCGGGTACAGGTTGCCCCAGGTGATGCTGCCCGGCACGTCCGGCGTGTCGGACAGCCAGAAGTTGCCCGACTCCTCGATGGCCAGCACCTTGGTGTCGTAGAACACGCCCATGTGCTCATCGCCGTCGCCACCGCGGCGGCCTTCGCCGAACCAGCGGTAGCCGGGCAGGTGCGCGGCCAGGTAGGTGGCCTGTTCCTGCACCAGTTCCTGGGTTCCGACCACGGCCGGGTGCGCATCGAGGATGACCTTGACCATCACATCGCGACGGTCGTCCCAGCGCTTGCCGGGTTCGGTATCGGCGGGAGTGCGCACGTTGAAGGACATCACCTTCAGCGGGGCAGGCGGTTGGGCTGCCCAGGCAGCAGCAGGCAGAGCAAGAGCCAGCAGCGCGCACAGTGCGGGCCGGCGAAGACGCGACAACATCGTGGAATCCCTCCATTCCATGAAAACGGTTTCACGGAGCATGCCATGGAACGGGAGGCGGAGGTGTGCCGGGATGGGCGGCTGGTGAACACTGCGTGCCCTTTGGCCCGTCGCATGGAATTGACGCATTTCGACACGTCGGGAAAGATACGCCCCTGTTCCGGGCCAGCCATATCGCCACGCCCTCCCCCCCCAAGAGGAGTTCACGTGCTGAGATATTCGCGGCTGACGGTCGCCATTTCGTTGCTGGTCTGTGCCCATGCCCACGCCGAGCAGGCCCCGCCCGAGGCGCAGACGCTGGACAAGGTCATCGTGACCGCCTCGCGTACCGGCCAGGACGCCGCCACCGCGCCGCAGACGGTGGTGATCATTGGCAAGGAACAGATCGAGCAGCAGCTGCGCCTCAGCAGCAATTCGTCCGATGTGCTGTCCAGCCTGCTGCCGTCGTACACGCCCAGCCGCGGCAAGATGAACGGCAGTGGCGAGACCCTGCGCGGGCGCACGCCGCTGATCCTGGTCGATGGCATTCCGCAGTCGAACCCGCTGCGCCCGACCGGTCGCGAAGCACACACGATTGATTACGCGCTGGTCGAGCGCATCGAAGTCATCCAGGGCGCCAACGCCATGAACGGCCTGGGCGCCACCGGCGGCACCATCAACCTCATCACCCGGCGCCCGGAACCGGGTGCGGTCAACCAGCACGTGGGCGTGCAGACCACGCTGCCGACGTCCGAGGTGCGCGGTGAAACCGCCGGCTACCGCGCCGATTACCGCATCAGCGGCAGCAAAGGCAAGTGGGATTACCTGCTCGGCGCCGGTTATGAAGACCAGGGCCTGTGGGTGGACGGCGAGGGCGCGCCGATCGGCGTGGACGTCACTCAGGGTGACCTGATGTCGACCCGCGCCTACGACCTGCACGCCAAGCTGGGCTACTGGATCGACGACAACCAGGAACTGCAGTTCAGCAGCAACCGCTACCGCATCAAGTCCAAGGCCGAGTACGTCCCTGTGGCCGGCAACCGCGACCTGGGCATCGCCACCACGTCGGTGCGTGGCACGCCGCCGGGCACGCCGGCGTGGAACGATGCCTGGACCACCGGCCTCAGCTACACCCACCACGACCTGGCGGGCATGGAACTGAAGGCAATGGTGTTCAACCAGGAATTCGAAGGCCTGTTCGGCGCTGACAACTCGTCCACCTTCCAGGATCCGCTGATCGCACCGGTCGGGACGCTGTATGACCAGTCGCGCTCGACCGCCTCGAAGTGGGGCTCCAAGACCAGCCTGGGCCGCGATGATCTGCTCGGCGGCGACCTGAAGATCACTGCCGGCGTGGACACGCTGCGCGACAGTGGCAAGCAGGATCTGTATGGCACCGGCCGCACCTACGTGCCCGATTCGCGCTACAGCAGCGTGGCCGGCTTCGTGCAGGCCGACTACAAGCTGCTGCCGCAGCTGATCGTGCAGGGCGGGTGGCGCCGCGAAGAGGCCGACCTGCGCATCGACAGCTACACCACGCTGTACCGCTACAACCGCGTGGCGGTGCAGGGCGGCAAGCTGAAGTTCCAGCAGAACCTGCGCAACATCGGCCTGGTGTACGCGCCGACCGAGCGCTTCAACACCTTCGCCAGCTATTCCGAAGGGTTCGGCATGCCCGACGTCGGCCGCGTGCTGCGCTCGATCAACACGCCGGGTACCAACGTGGAATCGCTGCGTTCGTTGCAGCCGCTGCTGACCCGCAACAGCGAGATCGGCGTGCGCTACCGCTCGCCGTCGTGGGAAGCCGAGGCCAGTGCGTTCCAGTCGCGCTCCGAGTACGGCACGCGGGTGATCGCAGTCGACGGCGCGTTCCAGCTGGCCCGCGAAAAGACCGCCATCGAAGGCCTGGATGCGAGCGTGCGCTATCGTCTGAATGATGCGCACCGCCTGGGCCTGTCCTACGCCTGGACCCGTGGCCGCTACGACAGCAACGCCGACGGCCGGCTCGACGCGCGCCTGGATGGCCTGAACATCGCACCGAACCGCGTCATCGCCACCTGGTCGGCGCAGTGGACGCCGGAGCTGTCGACCTTCGTACAGGGGCAGTACGCCTTCAGCCGCAGCTTCGACGAGGCCGCCAAGGAATTCAGCGGCTACGCGCTGTTCGATCTGGGCGTGGACTACAGGCTTGCCAAGGGCAAGGTGAACCTGGGCATCGCCAACCTGTTCGACCGCCAGTACATCACCTATTACTCGCAGAGCGCGCTGATTGAACCGGCGCGGTACTTCGCCGGGCGTGGGCGGACGGTGACGCTGGGTTACAGCTTGGATTTCTGAGGCACGCCGCGCGGGCAGGATTACTTCTGCCCGCCATCATGCGCCTGCATGTCCTCATGCAGGATGCGCCGCAGTTCGACGATTGCCGGCGTGGCTTCCTGCACGCTGTGCCCGGACACGATCACCTTTTCCGACACCGCGTTGGGCAGGTGCGAACTCCAGTACGGCACCAATCCGTCATCGGTCTTGTCCAGCGGACCATCGGCGTTGGCGCGGGCGATGATCGAGTGGTAGCGCACCTGTGGTGACATCGGCAGGTCGGCCACCGCCTTCACGAACGCATCGTCCTTGTCCAGGTTCTGGATGCTGTTCATCTGGTAGCCCTGCTTGGCGTCCTTGGCGTCGAAGCTGCCGCCATCATCCACCCCGGCCACATCCTCCAGCACGGTCAACGGCAGGCGCACAAGCCGGCCGATCCAGCGACCCAGGCGGGTACCGGCCACGTCCGTGCCGCGGTGCGGGGTGGCGATGAACACGACCCGCGAGATCTCCGGCTCGGGCTGGAAGGTCAGCAGTGGCGCGCCGCGGGTTCGCAGCAGTTCGCGCTGTCGGGGGCTCATCTTTGCCGTCGACAGCAGGGTATCCACCAGATGGTCGCCCGACGACGACACCAGCAGGCGCGAGATGACCCCGCCCATGCTGTGCGCGACCACCACCATGTCATGCGACGCCTGTGCCTTCCCGGTTGGATCGTAGTGCTGCATCACATCATCCAGCGTGTGCCGGATCGCATCGTGGCTGAGCGCGATGGGCATGTTCGTAGGGTAATAGAACTGCCAGACCTGGAACTCGCGGCGGATCTCGTCGTCGCGCATCAGCTCGTTGGCCACGTTCACCCAGGCCTCGGGGCTGCTGGCCAGGCCATGGATCATCAGCAGTACCCGCCGGTTCGGATCGTAGGGCTGCAGCATGAACAGGTGTGGCCGATCAATGCCGCCCTTGCTGCCAAACAGACTGCGTAGCGACTGTCGGCTGAAATTCGCGCGCGCCAGCCAAAACGCGTAGCCGGCGGTGAAGTTGGCGGCCAATGGCACCTTCTGCCCATGCAGTTCAACGGCCGCGATCTGGTAGGGATCATGGATCTCCACCGTGGGCGTTTCATCGTGCAGGACTTCCCACAGGTTGGCGCCGGAGAACCGCAGCAGCACCGTTATCGACGGCGAAGGCATGCCGCTCCAGCGTTGGGCCGAAGCCGCGTCATCCGCTGCTGTTCTGCCGTGGCCGTGCGCCGCCGCCAGGCCATCGCTGGCCGGGTCCGCCATCACCGCCACCAGCTCGGCGCCAAAGCCATCGCGCCGCTGCACCCGGCGCAGGGTGCCGGTGAAGGACAGCGACGCGGCCGGCACCAGCTCGATGGGTTCGCGGGTGTCCTGCACCACGCCGGTGTCGGCGGGGGCGAGCACGAAGGTCCAGCGGCCCAGTTGCAGGCGGCCATCCTTGTTGCGCACCTGTTGGCTGGAATATGCGTCGAACAGCATCACCGCCGCTTCCTGCGCGGCCAGGTTGTAGTAGTCGCGCACCTGGGTCTGGCGGTCTTCAAAGCCGCGCTGGTTGGCCGTGCGTTCGGTGAAGAACAGGTACGCGTACGCCTGCCGCGCCACCTGCATCCATGCATCCAGCCGCGGCTGGAAGCCGGGATCGGCCACGATCATCGCTGGCGTGGTGCCGCGCTTGGCCTTGGGCGCCGGCATCGCCATCGCCTGCTGCAGCCACAGTTCGGCCAGGGTCGAGCGCTTGTCCTCCTCGCGCACCACGATGCTCGCTTCCATCGCCTCGATGCAGGGCAGACCGGGCTTGGCACAGGTGGTCTCGTCCAGGCCGGCCACCCGCAGTGTCTCGGTGGTCGCCGCGCTCAATCGGCCGCTGGTGAGGATGTCGCCGCGCTTGAGCGCGATGTACTGGCCCGGGGTGACCGAGGCCACCTGCACCGAGGGACCGAACTGGCGCAGCGTAGCGCAGCCGCTCAGCAGGAGCAGCGCGGTGATGATGAGGGTCGTGTGGCGGATGACGCCCAAGCCCGTGGTTGCCATGCGATCCTCCAGCGCGGTGGCGCCACTCTAGCGGCCGGGCTGTCAACGCGGAAGCACGGGGCTAAACGCGCGCTGGACGGACTGTGACACCATCGCCGGCAGTGCTTTCAGGGAATGACCATGCACCTGCTGGAAACGCGGATTCCGCCGCCGCTGGTGATGCTGCTGTGCGCGGCGTTGGGCTATGCGCTTGCCCGTACCTGGCCGTGGCCCGCTCTGCCGGTGCCGGGCTGGATGGCGCTGCTGGTGATGCTGCTGGGCCTGGCCCTGAACCTGCTGCCGAAGCTGGCCTTCCGCCGCGCGCGGACCACGGTCAATCCGCTGCGCCCGGCCGCCGCCACGTCGCTGGTGACCGGCGGCATCTACCGCCACACGCGCAACCCGATGTACCTGGGGCAGGTGCTGGTGCTGCTGGGCGGAATGCTGTGGCTGGGCAGTGCGGCGGCCCTGCTGGTGGTACCGCTGTTCGTCGGCTGGATCACCCGCTTCCAGATCCTGCCGGAGGAGCGGCTACTGTCTGCCCGGTTCGGCACCGACTTTGCCGCCTTCCGGCGCGCGGTGCGGCGCTGGCTGTAGGGCAGGGCGCCTGCGCTCAGCCTGCGATCTGGCAGGTCACCGACGCCGAATAACCCTCGTAGTCATCGGCGGCACCAACATGCAGGGTGTGCTTTGAGTCCACCTTGCGGATGTACGACGGCGCTTCGGTCTCCGCGTCCTCATTGACCGTGGTGACCGACAGCTGGCGGCCCACCTGATCGGCGGCCACGTTCTTCAGATAGACATGCAGGCTCCTGCTGCCGCTGGGGGCGATATCGACGCTGGCGCTGTCCACGCTGCCGCCGAGCAGGGCGACCTTGCCGCCCTGGGCCTCGAACACGCCGCCCCGCAGGTGCGTCAGGCCGGCGGCCTGCAGTGCCTTCTCGGCCTGGGCCTGGGTGAAATCCGAGCCGGCCTTGCAGGCCAGCAGGGTTTCCAGGGCGGCAGTGCCCTTCTCCGACGGCGCCGCGGCGAGGGCGGTGCTGGTGGCCAGGGTGAGCAGCAAGACGGTAATCTGGAGTTTCATGGCAGGTCCTTCTGGAATCGGGGGCCGTGGTCGGGCACGGATCGAGTGTGGGCCAGCCCGCAGGAGATTGCACGGGCCACAGCGCGGAACTCAGACCATGCGCACGCCGGCGGCGTCGGTATCGACGGTGATGATCTCGATCAGCGCCCACAGGCCGGTGATGAGCAGGCCGATGAACAGCCAGCCCAGCAATAGCGTGATGACCAGCTGGGCCACGGCACGGCCGTGGTAGCCGGCGTAGAAGTTGTGGATGCCCAGCCCGCCGAGGAACAGGCCCAGCAGGACGTAGGCGACGCGGGCGCGCGCGACGGGTTGCGGTTGTGCATAAGGGGCGGCATACACCGGTGCCGCATGCAGCGGCGGCGGGGTCGGGCGGGTGGCGCCGATCGGGGCGCCGCAGCCGTAGAACAGGCAACAAAAAAGCCGGACCCCAATCGACGGGAGTGTCCGGCTTTTCGTGCCCCGAGGGGCGGTACAGATGGTGGAGGTGGGCGGAATTGAACCGCCGTCCGAAGGCACTCCATCCCCAGCACTACATGCTTAGCTCACCGTTGAATCTCATCCCCGAGCAGCACGGTGTGCAAAGCGCACCTGGGAACCAGCCTGTTGTGTTCTAGTGCCGGACTGACAGGCAGCCGCCCAGCGCGATTCCATGATAATGACTCTACGCTGCGAGCATGGACACAAGCAGTTTCGAGGCTCCGCCTAAGTCGGCAGAAGGTCACGCACCGCAGTTTTTAGGCTGCGAGAGCGACCGGAGCGTAGTTGTCGTCGTTGGCAACTAGAGTTTTGCAGCTGGATTTACGAGGACAGCTACCCCCTCGGCATGCGCCAGGCGACTTCACAACCCCCGTCGAAACCAATGCACCCCCGGTTTCTTCAAGTCTTGCAAGGCTTTCAGGTGTCTGGTTGCCCAGAAACCCGCCTAACGACACGAATGGTACGGCAATCTTGCTGAACAGTCACGCTCGGCGGACCTCCGGCCGAGTGAGGGCACCCTGCCAATGGACACGTTGTGACTGCGTGCTCGCCGTGCTCGAATCACTCCATTCAGACTTCAGGGGGATATCGGATGTCAGTCAGGTCGTGGGCAGGGCAGTTCACGTGCATTGCTGTGCTGTTGCTGCTGGCCCCATGGACCCGTGCCGAGCCGCAAGGCGTTTCGCGACAGGCGCCGCCTCTGGTGACCGTGGGCTACGACGCGGCCTTCGATCTGTTCAACCTGCTCGACAACCTGCCTGACTGGCTGCCGGGCTATACCAGCGCGATCTACAAGCAGGATTGGGAGCGCCGCTTCGGGCTGGACGCGCAGGATCGTGCAGCGCTGGAGGAGTACGCCCGCTTCCGCCAGCGCACGTCCCCCATGGCCCGGGATGATGACAATGCACGGCCAGATGCGGAGCGCCTGTTTGCCGGCAGCGATACCCGCGTCGGCGACCCCTACACCGGCTACTTCCAGAATGCCGCGTCATTCACAGCTGCCGCCAGGGATGCAATCGCTGCGCAGGCGTCCGGTGACCGCGAGCTGTTGCGGCGCTACTACGCGCGTTTCGAGCCCCGTGCCCGCGAACTGCTGGCAGGGGCTGGACGCTTCACCCCGCAGCAGGAAGCTTTGACCCGGGAGCTGGCGGCTCCGGAGACGAACGCGTTCGTCGCACGCATGCGCACGTTCTACGGCGCCGAGGCTGCGCCCGTCTTCCAGGTGCGTTTTGTGTGGTGGCCGTACACCAACCGCACCCAGGCCAAGCTGCGCGGCGGTTCCATCGTGCTGTTCTCGCCGCCGGGCGTGGAGGACGACTGGGCGCCGATCGTGCTGCACGAGTATGCGCACTTCCTTTCGGCTGGCCAGCCTGCGGCCGGTCGTGAGGCATTGGCGGCAGCGTTCGCGCGGTTGTGCCCCGCGGCCTTGGCCCTGCCCAATCCGTTGAATGCATTGGAGGAGCCGTTGGCGATCTACTGGGGCCAGTACCGGTTTGAGCGGGAGGTGCGTGGAATGACGCTTTCGAGCCAGTCTTCGTGGTACGTCCAGCCCCATGCCGACCGCGCGGCGAAGGCGATCGCGGCCGCGTTTCCGGCGGATCAGCCCGCGCCCGTACTGAGTGAAGGCCCGCTGGCACAGGCTGCGGCGTCGGTCTGCGAATGAAGCCGTGGGATTGCCGCATGCCCGTCATAGCGGATTGCTAACTTCATTGGCACGATTTTGCGACACACTGGCGGCCAACATCCGAGCCAGGAACGACACGGAGACCCCGGGTGACTGACACCATCCAACAACGCAGCCTGCGACAGCTGATCGGGCCGGTAGGCGCCGACTACCGCCGACGCGCGCTGCCGCCCGGCTGGGTCTGGGCGGTGCTGGCCGCGATCGTCACTGCGGCCTGCCTGACCGCGCTGCCGGCGACGGCGGCGGTGTTCCTGGTGGCCAGCGCGGTGGTGGTGTACTGGCCGCGGCGCGACCAGGCCCTGGTGCCGGGCTGGCGCATGCTGGCCCTGGCCGTGCTGGCGGTGATGGTGTGGGGCCCGGACGTCATCGCGCTGTGGTTCGAGCACGGGGCGGCCGTTGCCCTGCTGACCCTGGCGTCGTTGAGCATCCTGACCCATGTCCGCCGCAGCTGGGCGCTGTCGCAGCAGCTGCAGCACCAGGCCGATGCGCTGGATGACCAGCAGCTGCTGGCCCTGTTGCCTGACGATGCGGCCCAGCTGGCAAAGCAGTGGCGGGCCGGCGACGACCGGCATGCGCCGGAGCTGGCGGTGGTGATGCACCTGGCGGTGATGCATGCCGCGCTGGCGCCGCGGATGCGCGGGCAGGGCATGCTGGCGGGCTGATCGCCCGGCTTTCTGTAGAGCCGAGCCATGCTCGGCTGCTTCAAACGCCAAGCCGAGCATGGCTCGGGTCTACAAAAAAGCGCGGTCGAGCATGGCTCGACTCTACATACCGCTGTTACGCGTCGCGATTTCCGCGACGCATCACGCGCTGCTTCTCGATCGCCCAGTCACGGTCCTTGGCGGCATCGCGCTTGTCGTGGGTCTGCTTGCCCTTGGCCAGCGCCACTTCCAGCTTGATCTTGTTCTTGCTCCAGTACATGGCGGTGGGCACGATCGTGTAGCCATCGCGCTCGACCTTGCCGACCAGCTTGTCGATCTCGTTCCGGTGCAGCAGCAGCTTGCGCTCGCGCCGGTCGTTGGCCACCACGTGGGTGGAGGCTTGGATCAACGGGGTGATCTGCGCGCCGATCAGGAAGATCTCGCCCTGCTTCACGTAGGCGTAGGCGTCGATGATGTTGCCGCGCCCGGCGCGGATCGACTTCACCTCCCAGCCCTGCAGGGCCAGACCTGCCTCGAAGCGTTCCTCGATGTGATACTCGTGGCGGGCACGCTTGTTCAACGCGATGGTTTTGTTGGCCGTCGCGTTCTTTGCTTTATCCTTGCTGCTGTTCTTGCTCATTTCCGTATTGTCTCCGATTCGGGCCCGCCCGGTCGATTGCCGAAACGCGCCCTCTTTATGCCTACTATCCGCCGCAGCGCCCTGGTCGAACACTCGGCCGCGCGCATGTTCGACCTGGTCAACGACGTCCAGGCCTATCCGCGCCGCTTCCGCTGGTGCTCCGATGCCCGCGTCCTGGAACAGGGCGAGGACCGCCTGGTCGCCCGCCTGGATCTGGGCCTGGGTTCGTTCAGCACCTGGTTCCAGACCGAAAATACCCTGCAGCGCCCACACAGCATCGATATGCAGCTGCGCGACGGCCCGTTCAAGCAGCTGCACGGCCGCTGGGAATTCCATGCCCTGGCCGAGGATGCCTGCAAGGTCACCCTGACCCTGGAGTTCGAGCCGAAATCCCGCCTGCTCGCGCCGGCGCTGGCAATCGGTTTCCAGGGCCTGGCCGACCGCATGGTCGACGACTTCGTCCGCGTTGCCGACGAGGGCTGAGCGATGATCGAGGTCGAGGTGGTGCTGGCCTGGCCGCAGCAGGTGCTGTCACGCCGGCTGCAGCTGCCGGAAGGCGCGACCGTGGCCGAGGCCATTGCCACCGCCGCCCTGGAGGGTAGTGGCGACTGTCCGGCCGCCGCCGTGCATGGCGTGCTGGCACGCCCGCAGCAGGCGCTCCTGGATGGCGATCGGGTGGAGCTGCTGCGGCCTCTGCAGGCCGATCCCAAGGAAAACCGCCGGCGTCGCGCGCGCGGCGATTGATTCCAGGGTCCTGCCCCGAAGGGCGGGCAGAAGGGCTCAGCGGCTCTTCTTCTTGTCCTTGGCCAGGTTGCGGCCGAACTGGCGGACCGTCTGCTGGGCCAGCGCCTTGTCGTTGGCCGGGAAGTAGTCGCCTTCCCAACGGGTCACGGCGTCGTTCTCGAAGTACACGGTGAAGTTCTTCACTTCGGTACGGCCGAGACGGTCGATCCGCTGGCTGGCGGTGTAGTCCCAACGCTGGGCGTGGAACGGGTCCGGCACGGACGGGGTGCCCAGCAGGGCGTTCACCTGCTGCTTGCTCTGCCCGACCTGCAGCTTGGACACGGCATCTTCCCGGATCAGGTTGCCCTGATAGATGGGTTGCTTGTAGATGATGCCGCACCCGGTGGTGGACAGGGCGACGGCGGCGACCAACAGAAGATTGCGCATCGGTACTGGCGGTTGGGGAAATCAAACCGATGATACACTCCCGGCGTGCCACCGCGACCCAATCCGAGGCAGCTGGCGCTAAATCGCCAATGAACGGAGACCTATGGAAACCCACGACCTGCGTAAAGTCGGCCTGAAGGTGACCCATCCGCGGATGCGGATCCTGGCGCTGCTCGAGCAGCGCAATGCCCAGCACCACATGACCGCCGAAGACATCTACCGCCAGCTGCTGGAGCACGGCGATGAAATCGGCCTGGCCACGGTGTACCGGGTGCTGACCCAGTTCGAGGCCGCCGGTCTGGTGCTGAAGCACAACTTCGAAGGCGGCCAGGCCGTCTACGAGCTGGACCGCGGCGGCCACCACGACCATATGGTCGACGTGGACAGCGGCAAGATCATCGAGTTCGAAAGCCACGAAATCGAGGAGCTGCAGCGCAAGATCGCCGCAGACCACGGCTACGAGCTGGAAGAGCACTCGCTGGTGCTGTACGTGCGCAAGAAGCGCAAGTAAGGCGCCGCAGCCAGTTGCGGATACACGAAGACCCCGGGCCTGCCCGGGGTTTTTCGTTGCTGGGGTCAGATCCCTTTTCTGGCGGAAAAGGGCTGTGGCCCCTGATCTCCAAGCAGCAACCCCAGGTCCACCGCCTCGGCCATGGCCTGGTTGCCGGCATCGCCGGGGTGCAGGTGGTCACTGGAATCAAAGTCAGCGGCCATCCGCGACGGTTCCGCCGGGTCGCGCAGGGCCGCATCCAGGTCGACCACCGCATCGAAGGGACTGTCCGTGCGCAGCCAGTCGTTCAGCTGGCGGCGCAGTGCGTCCTTGTCTGCGTCGTAGTAGTCCTCCAGCGGCGTGCCGGGCAGGGCGCCGGCGAACGGCGGCAGGGTCGCGCCGAGGATGCGCAGGCCGTGGCGGCGGGCCTGCTGGGCCAGCGCCCGATAGCCGGCCTGCAGCTGGCCCAGCGTCGGGCGGGGCTCGTCTCGGGCGAAGGCCGTGCCCGGCCAGCTGATGTCGTTGATGCCGATCAGCACGATCACGCTGGCCACGCCGGGCTGGTCGATCACGTCGCGTTGGAAGCGGCCGAGGGCGGCTGCGCCCATGCCATCGCGCAGCAGGCGGCCGCCGGAAATGCCGGCATTGACCAGGGCCACGCCACGCGGGGCCAGACGGGCGGCCAGATGGTCGGTCCAGCGCTGGTCCTGGTCCAGGGTGGCGGTGGCGCCATCGGTGATCGAGTCGCCGATGACCACGACGCTGCGCGCGCTGGCCGGCGCCTCGACGTCGATCCCTGCCAGTAACGCGCGCGCCGTGGTCGGGCGGGCGTCGTGCAGCGTGCTCGCCGGGCTCTGGTTTCCGGGCGCGATCCAGCTGGTCTGCCGGCCGTCCCAGTGGAAGGTCTGCACCGGGGTCGGCCCGGCCAGGTAGGTGCTGACCTGCACCTGCTGCAGGTTGCGGGTCGGCAGTGCGAGCGGATCGCTCAGGCGCTGCTCGCCCGGCGCGATGCGCACGCCCGGCTGACCATCGAAACGCAGGGCCAGCGGCGGCGAACAGGCCTCTACCGCCACGCTGGCCGCATCGATCTGCAGCGGCTGCGTGCCGTGGGCGTTGCTCAGCCGCACCCGCAGGCGCGGCCCGCCCAGGCTGAGCCGCGCGGTTTGGCGGAAGGTCTGGTTGTCCAGCTGCGCGGGCAGCAGTGTCGGGAACAGGAAGTCCGGCCCCCACACCGGTTGCGGGCTGGCCTGCCAGCTGGCGACCCAGTGGCTGGGGCTGGGAGGTTCAGCGCCGGCGGTGCCGGACAGGGCGATCAGGGCGGTGGCGGCAAGAGGGCGAAGGCGGTTCATCGGGCAATCGCGGCAGGAGGGAGCGTCATGGTGATTCCGGATCCATCTGTGAACTAGACTGCGGATGGATAATCATCTGTGAACTGAGTTCACTGACATGGCACGACCCGACATCAACCGATCCGGCGAACTGGAAGTGTTCGTGCGGGTGATCGAGACCGGCGGCTTCTCCGCTGCCGCGCGCTCGCTGGACATGACGCCCTCGGCGGTCAGCAAGCTGGTGGCGCGATTGGAGCAGCGGCTGGGCACGCGCCTGCTGCAGCGTTCCACCCGTCAGCTGCAGCTGACCCCGGAAGGCTGCGCGTTCTACGAGCGCGGCCTGCGCGTGCTGGCCGACCTGGAGGAGGCCGAGCGCTGCGCCAGCGCCCACGCCGAGCCACGCGGGCGGCTGCGGGTCAATTCCAATGTGCCGTTCGGCCAGCACTTCCTGCTGCCGCTGCTGCCCGCGTTCCTGCAGCAGAACCCGCAGGTGGGCGTGGACCTGACCCTGAACGACGAGGTGATCGACCTGCTGGAGCAGCGCACCGACGTGGCCGTGCGTGCGGGACCGCTGAAGAGCTCCAGCCTGGTGGCGCGGCGGCTGGGCTCGACCCGGATGATGATCGTCGCGGCGCCGGCCTATGCGCAGCGCCATGGCCTGCCGCAGACCGCCGAGGGGCTGCAGGCGCACAACCGGCTGGATATAGGCCATGCGCGGGCGATGCAGGGCTGGCCGCTGCTGCAGGACGGACGCGAGCGGAGGGTGCTGCCCAGCGGCAATGCCCGTGCCAGCAATGGCGATGCGTTGCGCCAGCTGGTGCTGGGTGGGCTGGGTATGGCGCGGCTGGCGGCGTTCCAGGTGCAGGCTGACATTGCCGCGGGGCGCCTGCTGCCGGTGCTGGAGGAGGCCAACCCGGGCGACCTGGAAGAGGTGCACGCGGTGTTCCTGGGGCAGGGCGGTTACCTGCCGCTGCGCGTGCGGGCGTTCCTCGACTTCCTGGTGGAGCACGTGGATCTGGCGCGGCCGCTGGTGTAACCCCGCGCGCGGAAGCGCGCGAACCGAGCGTGGTCTCGGCTCTACATATCGGTTTCGTCCGGGCGCACGTCGTAGAGCCGAGCCCATGCTCGGCTCAATGCGGTCAGTCCAGCGAGCTGGACGCGACCAGCAGCTTGCGGGCGGCGGCGCGTGCTTCCTTGCTCACTTCCACGCCACCCAGCATGCGTGCCAGTTCTTCCTCGCGCGCCTTGGTGTCCAGCTTCTCCACCGCGCTCTGGGTCATGCCTTCCACCGGGGCCTTGCTGACCCGGTAATGGGCATGGCCCTTGGAGGCGACCTGCGGCAGGTGGGTGACACACAGCACCTGGCGCTTCTCGCCCAGAGCACGCAGCTTCTGGCCGACGATGTCGGCCACCGCGCCGCCGATGCCCGAGTCGACTTCGTCGAACACCATGGTCGGCACCGCATCCAGGTCCAGCGCGGCCACTTCGATGGCCAGCGAGATACGTGACAGTTCACCGCCTGAGGCGACCTTGCGCAGCGCCCGCGGCGGCTGGCCGGCGTTGGCCGCCACCAGGAACTCGACGCGCTCGGCGCCCTGCGGGTCCGGCTTGCCGCTGTCCTGCGCTTCCAGCTCGATCAGGAACTGGCCGCCGCCCATGCCCAGCTCGGCGATGATGCCGGTGGTGGTGGCCGACAGCTCGGCAGCAGCCTTGCGGCGGCAGGCGGTGAGCACCTCGGCCTGCACGCGCCAGGCGGCCGCGGCCTTCGCGATCTCGCCGGCCAGGCGCTGCAGGCGCTCGTCGGCGCCGCGCAGCTGCTCCACTTCGGCATGCATGCGTTCGCGCTGCGCGCCCAGCTCGTCCATCGGCACGCGGTGCTTGCGCGCCAGGTCGTGCAGGCGGCCGAGGCGGCGCTCGTTCTCCTCAAACTGCTCCGGGTCGGCATCCAGGTCGTCGTGCACGCGGTCCAGCAGCGACAGGGCTTCGTGCAGCTGGATCGAGGCGTTCTCGATCAGGCCGTCCACTTCGCCCAGGCGCGGGTCGTGCTCGATCAGGCGCGACAGGTCGTGGCGCACCTGCTGCAGCAGATCCATCGCGGAGCTGCCGTCGTCGCCGTTGAGCTGGTTGCTGGCCGCCTGGCAGGCGCTCAGCAGGGCGCTGGCATGGGCCTGGCGGCGGTGGCTGGCGCCCAGCGCGACAATCGACTCGGGCTCCAGGTCCTCGCGGTCCAGCTCGCGCAGCTGGTGTTCAAGGAAGCCGATGCGGTCGGAAACGTCGCCCTGTTGCGACAGGGCCAGCGACTCGTCGACCAGGGTCTGCCAGGCCGCAGCGGCGCGGCGCACCTGGCGGCGCACGTCCTCGTTGCGGGCATAGGCATCCAGCAGGGCCAGCTGCGACGGGCGCGTCAGCAGGGCCTGCTGCTCGTGCTGGCCATGGATTTCCACCAGCCGCCCCGCCAGATCGGCCAGCTGCGCCAGGGTCACCGGGCGGCCGTTGATCCACGAGCGCGAGCCGCCATCGGCGCGGATCACCCGGCGCAGCTGGCACTGGTCCTCGTCGTCCAGCTCGTTGTCGGCCAGCCACTGGCGCGCGGCCTGCAGCTGGTCCAGGGCGAACTCGGCCGACAGCTCGGCACGGGCGGCGCCGTGGCGGACCACGCCGCTGTCGGCGCGCAGGCCGGACAGGAAGCCGAGCGCGTCGACCATCAGCGACTTGCCGGCACCGGTTTCGCCGGAAACGACGGTCATGCCCGGCCCGAACTCCAGCTCGGTGGCGCGGACGACAGCAAAATCCTTGATCGAAAGATGTCTGAGCATGGGTACAGGGGTGTCTGAGCCGCGCAACGCTAGCACGCGCGGCGGGGTGGTCCAATGACTTGCCAAGGCGACGCACCGCCATTATCTAGTGTCCGTGTCTCACAGGTTGATTCCATGCACGGTTCCGCTGACCAGCTTGCCCCGCGTGCGCGCCATCTGCTGCGCACGCTGATCGCGCGTTACATCCAGGACGGTGAGCCGGTCGGCTCGCAGACACTGGCGCGCGTGGCGGGCCTGGAGGTCAGCCCGGCCACCATCCGCAACATCCTGGGCGACCTGGAGGACCTGGGCCTGCTGGCCTCGCCGCATACCTCGGCCGGGCGCATCCCGACCGCGCATGGCTACCGGGTGTTCGTCGACAGCCTGCTGCAGATGCAGCCGCCGGGCGAGGGCGAACTGGCCCGCTTGCGCCATGAGCTGGCCGGTGGCGGCAGCACCCAGGCCCTGCTCGGCAGTGCCTCGGAGCTGCTGTCGGCGATGAGCCACTTCGTCGGCGTGGTCAGCGCGCCGCGGCGCGAGCAGTTCGCCTTCCGACAGATCGATTTCGTGGCGCTGGACGGGCGCCGGGTGCTGGCGATCCTGGTGTTTGCCGACAACGAGGTGCAGAACCGGGTCATCGAGACCCGGCAGGCCTTCGAGCCGGGCCAGCTGGAACAGGTGGCCAACTACCTCAATGCGCATTTCGCCGGCCTGCCGCTGGCCGAGATCCGGACCCGCCTGCTGCTGGAGCTGCGCGACGCCCGGTCCGAGCTGGAGCAGCTGCTGGCGCACAGCATCGAACTGGCCGAGCAGGCCCTGCAGCCGCCGGCCGACGACATGCTGGTGGCCGGGCAGACCCGGTTGATGGGGGTGCAGGACCTGTCCGACCTGGAGCGCCTGCGCGAGCTGTTCGAGCTTTTCTCCAGCAAGCGCGAGATCCTGCAGCTGCTGGAGCGGACCATCCAGGCCCCGGGTGTGCGCATCTTCATCGGTGAAGAGACCGGGATGATGCCGCTGCAGGGGATCTCGCTGGTCACCGCGCCCTATACCGCCAACGGCCAGGTGCTGGGTGTGCTGGGGGTGATCGGGCCCAAACGGATGGCCTACGACCGGGTGATTCCGCTGGTCCAGGCCACCGCGGACGTGCTCGGGGCGGCCTTTTCGCCCCCGGGACGCGGTCCGGGGCCGGCAGACGCTTGAAACGCAGCATCCCGCCCACACTAGGGTGGGTGGAGGCGGAGAGTGACCGCCAGGGACCCAGACATGAACCAAGAACATCCAGATATCGAATCCCAGCAGAGCGCCGCCGATGCGGCCGCTGCTGCAGACACCCATGACGAACTGGAGCGCCTGCGCGCCGAGGTCGAGCAGGTCAAGGCCGATGCGCTGCGTGAGCGCGCCGACCTGGAGAACCAGCGCAAGCGCGTTGCCCGCGACATCGAGCAGGCCCGCAAGTTCGCCAACGAGAAGCTGCTGGGCGAGCTGCTGCCGGTGTTTGACAGCCTGGATGCCGGCCTGAAGGCCGCCGGCGACGATGCCAACCCGCTGCGCGAGGGGCTGGAAATGACCTACAAGCAGCTGCTGAAGGTCGCCGCCGACAACGGCCTGGTCCTGCTGGACCCGACCGGCCAGGCGTTCAACCCGGAACACCACCAGGCCATCAGCCAGGTGCCGGCCCCCGGCGCCGCCCCCGGCAGCGTGGTGACCGTGTTCCAGAAGGGCTACCTGCTCAACGAGCGCCTGCTGCGGCCGGCGCTGGTGGTCGTGGCCGCCGATTGACGCGTCGGGCCGGCAACGGCCCTTCGCCGTCAGGTAGCGCCTGGCCAGACCCGGCGCACTTTGAACGGTTGAACACAGCGTTCGGGTGATGGCTTGAATGTTCCACGAGCCTCCCCCACATCCCATTCATCCACCGGCCGACCGGCCGGACTGACACCAACAAGCATTCTTCAGGAGTCTCCCCCATGGGCAAGATCATTGGTATCGACCTCGGCACCACCAACTCGTGCGTGGCGATCATGGACGGCGGCAAGGCCCGCGTCATCGAGAATTCGGAAGGCGATCGCACCACCCCGTCGATCGTCGCCTACACCAAGGACGGCGAAGTCCTGGTCGGCGCCTCGGCCAAGCGCCAGGCCGTGACCAACCCCAAGAACACCTTCTACGCGGTGAAGCGCCTGATCGGCCGCAAGTTCACCGACGCCGAAGTGCAGAAGGACATCGCCCACGTCCCGTACAGCATCCTGGCCCATGACAATGGCGACGCCTGGGTGTCGACCAGCGATGCCAAGAAGATGGCGCCGCAGGAAATCTCGGCCAAGGTGCTGGAGAAGATGAAGAAGACCGCCGAGGACTTCCTCGGTGAGAAGGTCACCGAAGCGGTCATCACCGTGCCGGCCTACTTCAACGACAGCCAGCGCCAGGCGACCAAGGACGCCGGCCGCATCGCCGGCCTGGACGTCAAGCGCATCATCAACGAGCCGACCGCGGCCGCGCTGGCCTATGGCCTGGACAAGGGCGACAACAAGGATCGCAAGATCGTGGTGTACGACCTGGGCGGCGGCACCTTCGACGTCTCGGTGATCGAGATCGCCAACGTCGACGGCGAGAAGCAGTTCGAAGTGCTGGCCACCAACGGCGACACCTTCCTGGGTGGCGAAGATTTCGACAACCGCGTCATCGAGTACCTGGTTGAAGAGTTCAACAAGGACCAGGGCATCGACCTGCGCAAGGATCCGCTGGCCCTGCAGCGCCTGAAGGACGCCGCCGAGCGCGCCAAGATCGAGCTGTCCAGCGCCCAGCAGACCGAAGTGAACCTGCCGTACGTCACCGCTGACGCCTCGGGTCCGAAGCACCTGAACATCAAGCTGACCCGCGCCAAGCTGGAATCGCTGGTCGACGAGCTGATCCGCAAGTCGATCGAGCCGTGCCGCGTCGCCCTGAACGATGCCGGCCTGCGTTCGAGCGACATCAGCGAAGTGATCCTGGTCGGTGGCCAGACCCGCATGCCGAAGGTGCAGCAGGCGGTGACCGAGTTCTTCGGCAAGGAACCGCGCAAGGACGTCAACCCGGACGAAGCCGTGGCACTGGGTGCGGCGATCCAGGGCGGCGTGCTGGGCGGCGACGTCAAGGACGTGCTGCTGCTGGACGTGACCCCGCTGTCGCTGGGCATCGAGACCATGGGTGGCGTGTTCACCAAGATCATCGAGAAGAACACCACCATCCCGACCAAGGCCTCGCAGGTGTTCTCCACCGCCGAGGACAACCAGTCGGCCGTGACCGTGCACGTGCTGCAGGGTGAGCGCGAACAGGCCCGCTTCAACAAGTCGCTGGCCAAGTTCGACCTGTCCGGCATCGAGCCGGCGCCGCGCGGCCTGCCGCAGGTGGAAGTGTCCTTCGACATCGACGCCAACGGCATCCTGCACGTGTCGGCCAAGGACAAGAAGACCAACAAGGAACAGAAGGTCGAGATCAAGGCCGGTTCGGGTCTGTCCGAGGAAGAGATCGCACGCATGGTCGCCGACGCGGAAGCCAACCGCGAAGAGGACAAGAAGTTCCAGGAACTGGTGCAGGCCCGCAACCAGGCCGATGCCCTGATCCACGGCACCCGCAGCGCCATCACCGAGCACGGCAGCAAGGTCGGCGGCGATGTCATCGGCAAGGTCGAGGCGGCACTGGCCGACCTGGAAACCGCGATGAAGGGCGACGACAAGGCACAGATCGAAGCCAAGTCGAAGGTGCTGGAAGAAGCCGGCCAGGCGCTGTTCGCCGCCGCTTCGGCCGACCAGGGCGGTGCCCCGGGTGCCGACGCCGGCAACGCAGGCAAGGCGCAGGATGACGTGGTGGACGCCGAGTTCACCGAAGTCAAGGACGACAAGAAGTCCTGATCCGGACCGACACGGGACGCTGGCTGCCAGCGTCCCGTTGTCGTACCAGGGTCCTGACCGCCCACCGGCGTGTCGGGGCGCCCGACGCAAGAGCGGACCTTGTTCCGCTCTTCCGCTTTGACGAATCCCGACTTTCCGGAATGCGATCCACGATATGAGCAAGCGCGATTACTACGAAGTGCTGGGTGTTGCCCGCACCGCCACCGACGAAGAGCTGAAGAAGGCCTACCGTCGCTGCGCGATGAAGTTCCACCCGGACCGCAACCCGGGTGATGCGGCGGCCGAAGCCTCCTTCAAGGAGTGCAAGGAAGCCTACGAAACGCTGTCCGACGACAACAAGCGCCGCATGTACGATGCCCACGGCCACGCCGCGTTCGAGCACGGCATGGGCGGTGGCGGCGGTCCGGGCGGCCCGGACATGAACGATATCTTCGGCGATATCTTCGGCAACATTTTTGGTGGCGGCGGTGGCGGTCAGCGCCAGGCCCGTCGCGGTGCCGACATCGGCTACGTGATGGAACTGGATCTGGAAGAGGCCGTGCGCGGCGTCGAGCGCCGGATCGAGATCCCGACCCTGGCCGAGTGCGGCGACTGCGATGGCAGTGGCTCCGAAGACGGCAAGGTCGAGACCTGCAACGTCTGCCATGGCCGCGGCCAGGTGCGCATCCAGCGCGGCATCTTCGCGATGCAGCAGGCCTGCCACAACTGCAACGGCCGTGGCCAGATCATCGCCAAGCCCTGCAAGACCTGCCACGGCAACGGCCGCATCGAGGAAGACAAGGTGCTGTCGGTGAAGGTGCCGGCCGGCGTTGATACCGGCGACCGCATCCGCCTGCAGGGCGAAGGCGAGGCCGGCCCGGCCGGTACGCCGCCGGGCGACCTGTACGTGGAAGTGCGCGTGCGCGAGCACCACATCTTCCAGCGCGACGGCGACGACCTGCACTGCGAAGTGCCGATCCGCATCTCGCAGGCCGCACTTGGCGACACCGTGCGCGTGGCCACCCTCGGCGGCGAAGCGGAAATCCGCATTCCGGCCGAGACCCAGACCGGCAAGCTGTTCCGCCTGCGCGGCAAGGGCGTGCGTTCGGTGCGCAGCCGCAGCGAAGGCGACCTCTACTGCCGCGTGGTGGTGGAAACCCCGGTCAATCTCACTGCGGACCAGCGCAGGCTGCTGGAGCAGTTCGAAGCGACCTTCAACGGCGAGGAGGCGCGCAAGCACTCGCCGAAGTCGGCCACGTTCATCGATGGCGTGAAGGGCTTCTGGGACCGCATGACGTCCTGAGTTCTTGAACGGAAACGTACAACGGTAGCGCCGGGCCATGCCCGGCGTTTCTGTTTGCGCGCATCGCACGCACTCCGCCGGGCATGGCCCGGCGCTACCAGGGGTGCTGTTCTCTGGTAGATGCACGCCATGCGTGGATGCGGCGTGCCGAATCAGCGGAAGAATGCCGCTGGCGTCTGCCCCAGCTGCCGCTTGAACATGCTGGTGAACGCGCTGGGACTGTCATAGCCCATTGCCAGCGCCACATCGATCACCTTTTCGCCCACGGCCAGGCGTTCCATCGCGGCCAGCAGCCGGGCCTGTTGCCGCCACTGGCCGAAGGTCATGCCCAGTTCGCTGGCGAAATGGCGCTGGATGGTTTTGACGTCCACCGCCAGAGCTTCGGCCCAGTCCTGCAGCGTGGCCTCGTCGCCAGGATGCTTCTGGATGTGCTGGCAGATGCGCTGCAGGCGCGGATCGACCGGCGTCGGCAGGTGCAGGGGCAACACGTCCATGCGGTGCAGTTCATCCAGCAGCAGGCGCACCACGCGGCCATCGCGGCTGTCGTCCTCGTGCTCGCCCTCGATGAGGGTCGCTGCATGCAGCAGTTCGCGCAGCAGCGGCGCCACCTGCACCGCGAATGCCTCGGTGGCGAGCTGCGGGGCAAATGCCGGGTCGATGTACAGGCTGCGCATGTGCACGTCGGCGATGCAGTCCACGGCGTGGGCCATGCCGGCCGGCATCCAGATGGCGCGGGTGGACGGCACCACCCAGCGGCCGACTTCCGAACGCACCACCATCAGCCCGGACATCGCATAGACCAGCTGGTGGCGGCGATGGCGATGCGGCGACACCCGGGTGCCGGCCGAGTAATCCTTGACCCGGCACGTGACCGGGCGGTGGCCGGGCACTTCATTCCAGGGCGCGGATTCCCGGATCGAGCAGGAAGTGTCCTTTTTGCGATATGGCATGACCAGAACGCGGCGGAAGGGAGGGGGAGGGCACCGTAGCATGCAGGGCTCGCCCCCAACCTGACTGCGCACCATGTCCAGCCTGGCTACACCCGCCCCCACCGTCCGCAGCTCGACCCGCGGCGTGCTGGCGGCGATTTCCACCTCCCACATGGTCAACGACATGATGCAGTCGCTGATCCTGGCCATCTATCCGGTGATCAAGGGAGGCTTCAACCTCAGCTTCACCCAGATCGGCCTGATCACGCTGACTTACCAGCTGACCGCCTCGATCTTCCAGCCGCTGGTCGGCCTGGTCACTGACCGCAAGCCGGCACCGTACTCGCTGCCGATCGGCATGGCCTCGACCCTGTGCGGCATGCTGCTGCTCGGCTTCGCGCCGAACTACGCGATGGTGCTGCTGGCCGCGGCGATGGTCGGTATCGGTTCGGCCATCTTCCACCCGGAAGCCTCGCGCATCGCGCGGCTGGCGTCCGGCGGCCGCCACGGTCTGGCCCAGTCGGTGTTCCAGGTCGGCGGCAACTTCGGCACTGCCCTGGGCCCGCTGATCGCCGCCGCGGTGATCGTGCCGTACGGCCAGCACGCCGCCTCCTGGTTTGCCGGCGCCGCGCTGATCGGCATCGCCCTGCTGACCTATGTCAGCCGTTGGTATGCGCTGCACCTGGGCGCCCCGCGCCCGGTCGGGCAGGCCACGGTCGCACCGCGTCATCCGACCCGCACCGTGGCCCGGGTGATGGCGGTCCTGCTGGTGCTGATCTTCAGCAAGTACTTCTACATGGCCAGCATCGGCAGCTACTTTACCTTCTACCTGATCCACCACTTCGGCATTCCGGTGGCGCAGGCGCAGCTGCACCTGTTCGCGTTCCTGGTGGCGTCGGCGGCCGGCGGTTTCCTCGGCGGCCCGCTGGGCGACCGCATCGGCCGCAAACCGATCATCTGGACCTCGATCCTGGGCGTGGCCCCGTTCGCGCTGGCGCTGCCGCATGCGGATCTGTTCTGGACGACGGTGCTGGCGGTGCTGATCGGCTTCGTGCTGTCGTCGGCGTTCTCGGCCATCGTGGTGTATGCGCAGGAGATGATGCCGCACCGCATCGGCACGGTGTCGGGGCTCTTCTTCGGCTTCGCGTTCGGCATGGGCGGGCTGGGTGCGGCGGTGCTGGGTCTGCTGGCTGACAAGACGAGCATCGAGTACGTGTACCAGCTGACCGCGTTCCTGCCGCTGCTGGGCATCATCGCAGCGTGGCTGCCGCCGTCGCGTCCTCGTGCTCATTGAGGAGTTTGGGTTTGCAGGGCTTGCAGCCCTGCACCTGCTGCGAGCCACGTCAACGTCAAATGTCTGCATTCCGTGGGTTGGCGGGGTGGGTCCGGTTGAGGGGGACGCCGTGAACCCCCAGTCCGGCCCAGCCGCTGGCGGCTGGGCGTTCGGGCGCTTGCGAAGCGATGCTTCGCAAGCAAAGCACCC
>NZ_JAMOKY010000025.1:0-54804 GCF_024499815.1 Stenotrophomonas testudinis
GGAAGGCGGGATTTTTTTTGGCGTGATCCAAAAGTTAAATAGGCAGGGTGAATTCCGGTTAGTGTGAAGGTTGGTATAGTGTTGTTTAAAGGCAGGTCGAGAAGGCTCGACTCTACGCGTACCCCTGCCGGCCAGCGGCCGGCACTACCGGGTCGCGCCGCAGCCGGGTCGATACAATCACGCCATGACCCTCGCCCCCGCCGCACTGCCCGCCACCCTGCAGCCCCTGGTCGACCGCGCGCTGGCGCGTCTGGCCCATGTCCTGCCCGAGCCCATCCCCGCCGCGCTGCAGGCGCCGCTGGCGCGCCTGGCGGTGGCCAGCGATTTCGCCCTGGATACCCTCGTGCGCCAGCCGGCGCTGCTGGCCCACCTGGCCCAGCCTGGCTGCCCGCCGCTGCCGCCCCCCGTGCTCGACCCGCAGCAGCCCAGCGACTGGCAGGCGCAGCTGCGGCGCTGGCGTGCAGCGATGTCCACCCGCCTGGTCTGGCGCGATCTGGCCGGCCTGGACGACGTGCCGCAGACCCTGGCCGGCGCCACCACCCTCGCCGAGGACTGCCTGCGCCTGGCGCTGGACGCCCTGCAGCAGGAATTCGCCCAGCGCCACGGCGTCATCCGCGATGACGATGGCCAGCCGATGCAGCTGGTGGTGTTCGGCCTGGGCAAACTGGGCGGTGGCGAGCTCAACTTCAGTTCCGATATCGACCTGGTCTACGCCTACGCGCAGGGCGGCGAATCCGATGGCCCGCGCCCGCTGGCCGCCGAGGAGTACTTCGCCCGCCTTGGCCAGCGCCTGGCCAAGCTGCTGGACGACACCACCGTCGATGGCTTCAGCCACCGCGTCGACCTGCGCCTGCGCCCGTTCGGCAGCGCCGGCCGTGTGGCGCTGTCGTTCGCAGCGATGGACCAGTACTTCCAGCGCGAGGGCCGCGATTGGGAACGCTATGCCTGGCTGAAGGCGCGCGCGGTGGCTGGCGACATCGCCGCCGGTGAAGCATGGCTGCAGACCCTGCGCCCGTTCGTCTACCGCCGCTACCTGGATTTCACCGCGCTGGATGGCCTGCGCGAGATGAAGGCGGCGATCACCGCCGAAGTCGCGCGCCGCGAGCTGCACGAAGACATCAAGCGCGGTGCCGGTGGCATCCGCGAAATTGAATTCCTGTGCCAGGCGCTGCAGCTGATCCGCGCCGGGCGTGAGCCGGTGCTGCGCGAGCGGCGCCTGCTGGTCGCCCTGCAGGCGCTGGTCAACGCCGGCCAGATCGCGCCGGACGATGGTGCCGCGCTGCGCGAGGCCTATCTGTTCCTGCGCCGCCTGGAAAACCGCCTGCAGATGCTGCGCGATGCACAGACCCACGTGCTGCCCAGCGACCCGCTGGATCGCCAGCGCATCGCCCTCGGCCTGGGCTACACCGACTGGGATGCGCTGCGCGCGGCACTGGCCGTGCAGCAGCAGCGTGTCAGCACCGAATTCGCCGCGCTGCTGGCCCCGCGCAAGGGCCAGGCCGCACCCGATGCGCTGGCCAGTTACTGGCGCAGCCTGCCCGAAGGCAGCAATGCCGAACTGCTGGCTGAAGCCGGTTTCCTCGATGCCAACGGCGCCGACCAGTCGCTGCGTGATTTCGCCCAGAGCACCGGCGTGAAGTCGCTGTCCGATGCCGCGCGCGCGCGCCTGGATCGCGTGCTGCCAGCGCTGCTGCACGCCGCCACGCGTTCGCCGCAGCCCGATGCCGCGCTCAAGCGGGTGCTTGGCCTGCTGCAGGCGGTGCTGCGTCGAACGAGTTACCTGGCGCTGCTGGACGAACAACCCAGCGCCCTGGCGCGGCTGGTGGACGTGCTCGCACGCAGCGCGCTGCTGGCCGAGCGCCTGGCCGCGTACCCGCTGCTGCTGGACGAACTGCTGGACGTGCGCGTGTCCGGGCCGATGCCCGAATTCGACGGCATGCTGGCCGAATGCCAGCAGGTGCTGCCGGTGGAGGATCCCGAATCGCAGCTGCGCTGGCTCAATGAAACGCGGCTTGCCCTGAGTTTCCGCATGGCGATGGCCACGCTGGATGGCCGCCAGGGCGCGGTGGACAGTACCCGCCAGCTGGCCGAGCTGGCACAGGCGGTGGTCATCACCGTGCTGAAGCTGGCCGAGGCAGACATGCACGCCGCGCACGGCGTCGTGCCCGGCGGGCGCTTCGCGATCATCGGTTACGGCAGTCTGGGCGGGCTGGAGCTGGGCTTCGGTTCCGATCTGGATCTGGTGTTCCTGCACGATCATCCCGCCGGCGTGGAAACCAGCGATGGCGCCCGCCCGCTGGAGCCGGGCCGCTGGTACGCGCGCCTGGCGCAGAAGGTGATGGCCCTGCTGGGCGCGGTCACCGCTGCCGGCCGCCTGTACGACATCGACGTGCGCCTGCGCCCGGATGGCGGCAAGGGCACGCTGGTGTCCTCGCTGGCCAGCTACACCGAGTACCAGCGCGAACGTGCCTGGACCTGGGAACACCAGGCCCTGGTGCGCGCGCGCGGCGTAGCCGGCGACGCCAGCCTGTTGGCCGATTTCGAACAGGTGCGCGCGCAGACCCTGGGCCGCGAACGCGACCACGGCACGCTGTATGCCGACGTGCTGAAGATGCGTGGGCGCATGCGCACCGAACTGGACCGCAGCGATGCCGCGCGGCTGGACCTGAAGCAGGGCGCCGGTGGCGTGGTCGATCTGGAGTTCCTGCTGCAGACCGGCGTGCTGGCACGCAGCGCGCAGGTACCGGCGCTGCTGGAACCGCGCGACACGCCGTCGTTGATCGACGCGCTGGCGGTTGGGGGGTTCCTGCCGGAGGCTACTGCGCGCGCGTTGCATGGTGCACACGCCACGCTGCTGGATGTGGGCCTGGCCTGCACGCTGGACCGCCGCCCGCGGTTGGCACCGACGACCCCGGCGATTGAAGAAGCGTGTGCGGTGATCAGTGCGGCGTGTGTGGCGGCTGAGCTGCCGTTTGCCTGACCCGCTTAAAGCGTGTCAACCAAGGTTGACACCTACCAGGGCAATGGCCGGGCGGTGATCCGCTTTGGTAGATGCCAACCTTGGTTGGCAGAGCACCTACCGGGCCAGCGGCGCCATCTTCCACAACAACGCGCGGAACGGGGCCAGCAGGCACACGCCGATGGCGAGCTTCACCGCCAGATCGCCCGCGGCCCAGCTCACCCACGGCAGCGCCGAACCGGCAAACGCGATCGACCAGAAGAGGGTCGTATCCACCGTCGCACTGCAGGTGGTGGCCACCATCGGTGCGCGCCACCAGCTGCCACGGCGCAGGCGGTCGAACACGGTGATGTCCAGCAGTTGAGCCACGATGAAGGCCGAGCACGAGGCGATCGCGATGCGCGGCGTCGCCACCCACACCGACAGCAGCACCGCCAGCAGGAAACCGATCCACGCCACGCGGCGGGCCGGGCCCGGGCCGAAGCGGCGGTTGATCAGGTTGCTCACCAGGAACGCCACCGGGTAGCTGAAGGCGCCCCAGGTCAGCCAGTCGTTGATCGGGTACTGCACCAGCACGTTGGACAGCAGCACCACCGCGCCCATGGCCAGCACTGCCAGCACGAGGGCGCGCGGGGTCAGCGGGGCAAACACGGGGTCAGGACGCACGGACATAGCGAGCCAGGGCAAACGAGGGGGATCGCCCATTATCCGCCGGGCCCGCAGCAAAGCCAAAACCCGCCGTTCAGCTGGCCCGGCTCAGTAACCGCCCTGTGCCGGCGGGTTGGGGGCGGGAATGTGGGTCAGCGGCCTGCCCTGCGGATCGCGGGCCATCAGGCCGTTGTGGCCTTCCGACGGGGTCGGGTCGAACTGCACAGTCTGGCCGACATGGAACAGCACCGAAGGATCGCCCGCCTGGTTCGGCCAGCGGATGGCGGCGGTATTGCCCGGTCGTCCCGCCTGCTCCAGCAACACTTCGCGCTCGCCATCCACGTTGGTGCCGATCGAGCGCACCTGCATCGGCGGCGGCACGCCATTGGACGCCGCCACCGGCGGCTGGCCGGGCTGCGGGTTGGCGGCGGCCGCATCGGCCTGCGCCATGGTCTGGGCCAGACCCGGCGAAATATCCAGCGACACCGGAGGCTGCTGCGTGTCCACGAAGCGGTAGACGCGCCGCGCATCGGCAGGGCTGGCAGCCAGCAGGCCGACGGCCAGGGCCAGGGCAATCGCAGTGCAGGGCAGGGTGCGCATCGTCAATTCCTCCATGGAGCGACTGGGCCCTGGGCGGGCCCGCGTGCCGATCATAGCGTCCGCGGCGTAAAGCGTTGGTAGGCGCGCGTGTGGTTGCCGGCCAGCGGCCGGCATTATCCGAGGCTCAGGCGCGCGCTGACTTCGGCCGCTACCCGCGCGGTTTCGCGCAGCGGCTCGATGTGGTCGTGCTGCCAGTCCAGCCAGTGTGTCTGCAGGCGGCCGCGTTCGTGCAGCTGGCGCTGGAAGCGGGCCAGCCGCCCCTGCGCGGCGTCGGCCAGGGCCACCATCACCGGCAGCCGCGTGGCGCTCGCTTCAGAGAGCAGGTTCACCGAATCGGGCGATACCACCACCCGGTTGGCCCAGCCCAGCAGGCCCGCATAGGGGTTCACGCCGTCGCCGCCATCGCCCCAGATCACATGCGGCAGGTGCGCGAACGTGGCGCGCAGGATCTCGGCCAGTGCCGGCGGCGTGCGTCGCGAGGTGGTGGCCAGCAGGCTGCCGCCTTCGCTGCGGATCTGCTCGGCCAGTGCCGTGAACACCGCCACCATCGACGCCTCGTCCCACGGTGCCAGCGGCGTCGGTCCGCCCACCAGCAGCGCGGTGCGCGGGCCGGGCAGGGCACCGAAGTCGGCGAATGCGGCACGGCCCAGCGCCAGCCAGTCATCGTCCACCGGGTTCAGGCTGCCGATCAGCGTGAGTACGTTGCTGCCACGCAGGGCATCGTGCTCGGGCACCACCACCAGGTCCCAATGGCGGGAGGGCAGGCGCGGGTCGAGGATCTGCACCGTGCGGGTGTCCCGTGCACGCAGCACGCGCAGCGCACCGGCGGCCTGGCGGCCACAGCCGATCGCCAGCGCAGGGGCCTGCGCGGCCAGTTCGGCGAAGTCGGGGCCGTAGCCGTTCACATCACCGGGCAGGCGCCGCGGCGACAGCCAGCGCCAGGGCGCACGGGGCTGCAGGACCAGCGGGCGATGGGTGCCCTGGCGCAGCGCCGAGGCCAGCGCGACCGCCTGGCGGACATTGCCGGCACGGCCGTCAGTGACCGTCCACGGCGCGCTCGATCGTTTCACCATTGGCATTAATTCGTTTCAGCCCTGCTGGGTGTTGCAACAGTCGCGACACTCTACACTCCTGATCGTCTTTTCGCCCCGCGTCGCCCGCGGGCACTGACTCCCTTTTGCTGCCCTGGAGATCCACCGATGTCCCACGCGCTCGACGCTGCTGCACTGGACCAGTTGTTCCGCACTGCCCGTACCCAGAACGCCTTCCTCGACACGCCGGTGGAAGACGCCCAGCTGCACGCCCTGTACGAGCTGGTGAAGTGGGGCCCGACCGCCGCCAACGGCAGCCCGGCGCGCTTCGTGTTCGTGAAGTCGGCGGAGGCCAAGGCCAAGCTGGCCCCGGCACTGTCCGAAGGCAACCACGAAAAGACCCTGGCCGCACCGGTCACCGTCATTGTCGGCTTCGACGAGGATTTCCACGAGAAGCTGCCGTACCTGTTCCCGCACACCGATGCCAAGGCCTGGTTCGACGGCCCGCGTGAAGGCCGCCACGAAGGCGCGTTCCGCAATGGCAGCCTGCAGGGCGCCTACCTGATCCTGGCCGCGCGCGCGCTGGGCCTGGATGCCGGCCCGATGTCCGGCTTCGACAATGCCAAGGTCGACGAAGCCTTCTTCGCCGGCACCCACATCAAGTCGAACTTCCTGGTCAACCTGGGTTACGGTGACCCCTCGGGCCTGTTCCCCCGTCTGCCGCGCCTGTCGTTCGACGAAGCGGCGCGCATCGCGTAAGTCGCTGTATCGGTTTCGGGCCGTCACCTTGGCGGCCTCTGTTGCACCTTGTACCCACCCTACGATTCCGGAGAGTTCCTCAGATGAGCGCCACCCGTAAACTGCTGCTGCCGCTGGCCCTGACCCTGGCCATTGCCGCCTGCTCCAAGCCGGCCGACACCGCTGCCCCGGCGGCCGATGCCGCCGCGCCGGCCACCACCGAGCAGGCTGCCACCCCGGCCGCTGATGCCGCTGCGGCTGCTCCGGCTGCCGAAGCGATCCAGATCGCCTCGGGCACCTACAAGCTCGACCCGAGCCACACCGACGTGCTGGCCCAGTGGAGCCACTTCGGCTTCTCGCACCCGAGCGCGCACTTCGGCAACGCCGAAGGCACCCTGGTGTATGACGCTGCCGACGTGACCAAGTCCACCGTGGAAGTGAAGCTGCCGCTGAGCGGCCTGAACAGCTTCACCGCCAAGTTCGACGAACACCTGAAGAGCGCCGATTTCTTCGACGCCGCCAAGTTTGCCGATGCCACCTTCAAGAGCACCAAGGTTGAAGCGGCTGGCACCAACAAGCTGACCGTCACCGGCGACCTGACCATCAAGGGCATCACCAAGCCGGTCACTCTGGACGTCACCGTCAACGGCGGTGGCGAGCACCCGATGGCCAAGGTTCCGGCCGCTGGCTTCGATGCGACCACCACCCTGAAGCGCAGCGATTTCGGCGTCGGCGCCTACGCCCCGAACGTCAGCGATGAAGTGAACATCCGCATCACCACCGAAGCCACCGGCGAAAAGCCGGCGGCTTGATGCAACCCGCTCACTCGTCGTGAGAAGGCAGAAGGCCCGCTGAAAAGCGGGCCTTCTTTTTTGGGGCGGGGGTGGTGCTCTGGTAGATGCCAACCTTGGTTGGCGCACTACCCACCCGCAGGCCAACCAAGGTTGGCCACTACCGGGTATGTGTGCTCAGCGCTGCGCGATCAACCACGCGGCGCACGCTTCGCTCGGGCTCTGCTTGGCTTTCACGGTCATGCCGCTCACGCGCACAAATGTCTGCGCGGCCTGTGCCACCACGTTGCGGGCGATCAGGGCGGCCTGCTTGGTGGCGGCCTGCTGCTTGCGCAGCTGCACGATATGCACCGACGGGCGGCCCACCGGGGCGTACTTCTGGTCGCGGCGCAGGATGTCGGCCACCTGGGCCACTTCGAATTCGGCCTGCAGATAACGGTGCTCGGCCTCCAGCAGCTCGCGCAGCGGTGCGCGTGCGGCGGCGGGGTCGGCGAAGGCGGCCAGGGCGGTGTCGCAGGCCGCGTCATCGGCGAAACGGGTGCGCAGCTTGTCGATGCCGGCCAGGGTCAGTTTGCCCATGGAGGGCCTCACAGGTGCGGGAAAGGAGCGCGATTGTGGCAGAGAACGTTGCCGCGCGTTCCTGTAGAGCCGAGCCTGTGCTCGGCTTGCCTCGCCCAAAGCAGCCGAGCATGGGCTCGGCTCTACAGGGCAGGGCAGTGCGGACCAACGATCCGCACCCACCCCACGCGGGGTCAGTCGCCGTCGGTTTCGTCCGGGTGCGCCTTCCAGTAGCCGGTCGAGCGGATCCAGTCGCGCGGCACGCCCAGATGGCCTTCGATGAACTTGCGCATCATCCGGGCGCGGCGCGATTCGGTGGCGATCCAGTAGAACGTTGCCGTGCGTTCCTGTAGAGCCGAGCCTGTGCTCGGCTTGCCTCGCCCAAAGCAGCCGAGCATGGGCTCGGCTCTACAGAAGGGGCAAGCCGAGCATGGGCTCGGCTCTACAGGGCACGGCACCCACCCCACGCGGTTTCAATCGCCGTCGGCTTCGTCCGGGTGCGCCTTCCAGTAACCGGTCGAGCGGATCCAGTCGCGCGGCACGCCTAGGTGGCCTTCGATGAACTTGCGCATCATCCGGGCGCGACGCGATTCGGTGGCGATCCAGTAGAACGTGTCGCCGTCCGGGGCCTCGAAGTCGGTCAGCATGTCTTCCAGCAGCGTGCTGCTGGCCGCCGGGAAGCCGTTGCGCTCCAGCCAGTGGATGCGCACGTTCTCGTACTGCGGCAGGTCCTGGCGCTCGTCCTCGTCGCTTACTTCGATATACGCCTGCACCTGCGCGCCATCGGGCAGCACGTCCAGCCAGCGGGCGATGGCCGGCAGCGCGGTTTCATCGCCCATCAGCACGTAGGCGTCGTAGTCGTCGGCCACCACGAACGAGCCGCGCGGGCCGCCGATGGACAGGGTGTCGCCCGGCTGCGCACGCTCGGCCCACGGCCCGGCAATGCCCTGGTCGTGCAGCACGAAGTCGATGGCCAGCTCGCCGGCCTCGTGGTCCCACCAGCGCGGGGTGTAGTCGCGCGCCACCGAGTGCTCCTTGCCCTCGGGGTAGCGCGGGCCTTCGGCGGTCATCACCGGCAGCACCATTTCGCCGCTGCTGTTGGGGAAGAACAGCTTGATGTGGTCGTCCGGGCCGGGCGAATCGAAGCCGGCCAGGTCGGCGCCGCCCAGCACCACGCGGCGCATGTGCGGGGTCACGGTCTCGGTGCGCAGCACGGTCAGGTGGCGGAAGCGCACATCCAGGCGCAGGCGCGAATTTTCATGTTGGGTCATTGCAGTACCTGTGCAGGTAAGCGCGCGGCATCGCGCGCGGGTCGGGGGGGAACGACCTGGCGGGCTTCAGTCTGGCTCGGTCGGGGTTACAGGGGTGGGGCCATCGCCCAGCGCACCGTTCAGCAGCGCCGAGGCGCGCGACAGCTGTTCGGCCACCGCTTCGGCCTCGCCCTCGCTCCAGCGGCCGTGGTGGCGCACCAGCGCCTGCTTGAACTCTCGCAGGGCGGTGGCCAGCGGCGGCGGCAGCGAGGCCTTGGTGATCTCGCGGGCGCGGTCGAAGGCGCGGCGCTGGGCCAGCCGCACCTGGGTGCGCTGCACCTTCAGCTCGAACTCGCCGGCTGCGGTGATGCGGAACACCCGGCGGCCGTCCTCTTCTTCCGATTCCACCCAGCCGGCCTGCTCGAAGCTGGCCAGCAGCGGGTACATCGTGCCGGCGCTGGGCGTGTAGGCCTGCATGAACACGCCGCTGATGTGCTGGATCAGCTCGTAGCCGTGGCGCGGCTGTTCGCCGATCAGCGCCAGCACCAGCAGGCGCAGGTCGCCCCGGCTCAGCACACGCGGCTGGCCGTTGCGGCGGGGGACGGCGGGCGCATCGTCTTCCTTGCGCGCTTTGGCAGTAGAGGTCCGGGCCATTTCGATATATCGGTAGCGAGTGTGCAAACGATATATCGATAAGCCGCACCAGACAAGTACGGTTTCGGCCACACCGATGTGCGGATCGGGCCACGGGGCCAGGCAGCGCAAGGGGTTGGGGCAGGGCGTGCGCGCGCTGCAGGCCACCATTGCGTGGCCCGGCATCCGTGCCAGGCCACGCAACAGCAACCGCAGGGGTGCCCCGTCGGACGGGGCGGGCAGACAGCGCGCCAACGCGCGGGAAGGGGCCTGCTCGCGGCCACGGTGCGCGGCGGGCGCGGCAGCGTCCAGAGCCATACGCGACGGGTTGTCAGGAGTTCAGCCAGGCACCGTCAGACAAGGCCTACGCGCGGCCGGGCTGCCGCACGGCGGTCATGCGCGGTGGTAACACTGCGTCCTGCATGTGGACGCAGCAGCCCGTAAACGACAGCCGGCGCAGGTCGATACGGCGGAAAAAACAGAGGGTTAAGCCCACTTGTCCCACCCGGCGCTGGCCCGGGACAGCCTGTGCGGACATGGGCCGCCTGCCTCCATACGGCAGCGTAGCCAAACGACGCAAGCCCTTGGTGCGCTACACTTTGCGGTCTAGATATCTATACAACAGTCGCGCGCGTGCGTGCGGTAATGGGAGCGCTAATGAACTGGTTGAACGAAGTGCTGAACAACGACACCAATCCTGTGGAAACCCAGGAGTGGATCGAGTCGTTGAAGGCCGTCATTGATGTCGAGGGCCCCGAGCGCGCGCATCAGCTGCTGGAAGGCATGGTGGAACTGACCCGTCGTTCGGGTGCGTACCTGCCGTTCTCGCCCACTACCGAATACGTCAACACCATCGATCCGCAGCTGGAGGCCAAGAGCCCGGGCAACGCGGAACTGGAATGGCGCATCCGTTCGATCATCCGCTGGAACGCGATGGCCACCGTCGTGCGTGCCAACCGCAAGCCGGGCGACCTGGGCGGCCACATCGCCTCCTTCGCCTCCGGCGCCACCCTGTACGACGTGGGCTTCAACCACTTCTGGCGCGCCCCGAGCGACAGCCATCCGGGCGACCTGCTGTTCATCCAGGGCCACAGCGCCCCGGGCATCTACGCGCGTGCCTTCCTGGAAGGCCGCATCAATGAAGAGCAGCTCGACAAGTTCCGCATGGAAGTCGACGGCGGCGGCCTGTCCTCCTACCCGCACCCGTGGCTGATGCCGGACTTCTGGCAGACCCCCACCGTGTCGATGGGCCTGGGCCCGCTGGCCGCCATCTACCAGGCGCAGTTCATGCGCTACCTGGAAAACCGTGGCCTGATCGAGAAGTCCGACCGCAAGGTGTGGTGCTTCATCGGCGACGGCGAGAGCGACGAGCCGGAAACCCTCGGTGCCATCGCCCTGGCCGGCCGTGAAGGCCTGGACAACCTGATCTTCGTGGTGAACTGCAACCTGCAGCGCCTCGATGGCCCGGTGCGCGGCAACGGCAAGATCATCCAGGAACTGGAAGGCGTCTTCCGTGGCGGCGGCTGGAATGTCATCAAGCTGCTGTGGGGCGGTTACTGGGATGCCCTGCTGGCCAAGGACACCCATGGCGTCCTGAAGAAGCTGATGATGGAAACCGTCGACGGCGAATACCAGAACTGCAAGGCCTTCGGCGGCGCGTATACCCGCGAGCATTTCTTCGGCAAGTACCCGGAAACCGCTGCGATGGTCGCCGGCATGAGCGACGACGACATCTGGCGCCTGAACCGTGGTGGCCACGACCCGCACAAGGTGTACGCCGCCTACCATCAGGCCGTGAACACCAAGGGCATGCCGACCGTCATCCTGGCCAAGACCGTGAAGGGTTACGGCATGGGCAGCGCCGGTGAGGCACTGAACCCGACCCACCAGACCAAGAAGCTGGACGACGACGCGGTGCGCCACTTCCGCGACCGCTTCAACATTCCGGTGACGGACGCGCAGCTGGCCGATGGCCAGGTGCCGTTCTACCACCCGGGCCCGGATTCGCCGGAAGTGCAATACCTGCAGGAGCGCCGCAGCGCCCTGGGCGGTTACCTGCCGCAGCGCCGCCGCAAGGCCGACAAGAGCTTCAACGCACCGAAGCTGGAAACCTACGAGCGCCTGCTGAAGAGCAGCGGCGAGCGCAGCTATTCCACCACCATGGCCTTCGTGCAGAGCCTGAACATCACCCTGCGCGACAAGGAACTGGGCCCGCACATCGTGCCGATCGTGGCCGACGAAGCCCGTACCTTCGGCATGGAAGGCCTGTTCCGCCAGATCGGCATCTACGCGCCGTTCGGCCAGAAGTACAAGCCGGTGGACGCCGACCAGCTGATGTTCTACCGCGAAGACCAGAGCGGCCAGGTGCTGCAGCAGGGCATCAGCGAGCCGGGTGCCATCAGCTCGTGGATGGCCGCCGGTACCAGCTACTCGGTGAGCAACGTGCCGATGCTGCCGTTCTACATCTACTACTCGATGTTCGGCTTCCAGCGCGTGGGCGACATTGCCTGGCAGGCCGCCGACATGCGTACCCGCGGCTTCCTGCTGGGTGGCACCGCCGGCCGCACCACGCTGAACGGTGAAGGCCTGCAGCACGAAGATGGCTTCAGCCACCTGGTGGCTGGCGGCATCCCGAACGTGCGCAGCTACGACCCGACCTTCGGCTTTGAAGTGACGGTGATCCTGCAGCACGGCACCAAGGCCATGATGGAAGACCAGGTAGACGAGTACTACTACTTGACCCTGATGAACGAAAACTACACCCACCCGGAAATGCCGGCAGGTGCAGCCGAAGGCATCGTGAAGGGCATGTACCTGCTGACCGACGCCGGCAAGCCGAAGAAGGGCGAGCTGCGCGTGCAGCTGCTGGGTTCGGGCACCATCCTGCGTGAAGTGATTGCCGCCGCCGAGCTGCTGGACAAGGACTTCGGCGTGACCGCCGATATCTGGTCCTGCCCGAGCTTCAACGAGCTGCGCCGCGATGGCTTTGACGCCGAGCGTGCCAACCGCTTCCACCCGGAAGGCGACCAGCGCAAGGCCTACGTGACCGAGCTGCTGGAAGGCCGCCAGGGCCCGGCGATTGCCGCCACCGACTACGTGCGTGCGTATGCGGACCAGATCCGTGCGTTCGTGCCGATGAGCTACACCGTGCTGGGTACGGATGGCTTCGGTCGTTCGGATACCCGTGCGAACCTGCGTCGCTTCTTCGAGGTTGACCGGTACTACATCGCGCATGCCGCGATTGCGGCGCTGGCCAAGGACGGGAAGATGACGGGTAAGGATGTGGCCCGGGCGATCAAGCAGTACAAGATTGATCCGGAGAAGGCTAACCCTGTTGGGGTTTGATTGAGACTGCCGGAGGGTGAGCGCTTGCTGCACTCACCCTCCGGATTGCAACTTCGTTCAATGTAGGCAAAAATCAGGAATGCTCCAAGGGAGCTAGCGGGACTGATCTAAGGCATCATGCCGTCGGGGCCAACGCGCGAGCCGAGGCCACCTGATAACCTACTTTACTTGGTTGGTACCGTGAACCCGAGCTTGCTCGGGTTTTTTAATGGGGATTATTGATGATTAGCGAAAAGGAACTTGCGGACGCGATCGTCGTTGAGTGCAGGAAGCTCATCGTTCGATATGAGACCTATCACAATTGCCTCCACGCTGAGCTCACGCGAGTTCGGAAACGGTTAGGAGTCGCTCCTCCGAAGGTCGTGATGAAGCCCGACTACTGGAGGCTGGGTAATAGATTCGATCCCTTCTACTGCCAGGGAAGAGCGAAAATAATTGCCCGTTCAATATTTCGAAAAATTGTTGACAAGACTTACGTTCCTCATTCGCCGCACGAAAAGAAAATTCCTAAATCTTCTGGCGGTGAACGGACGCTTCGGATATATGAAATTCCCGACGCCGTAGTATCAAAGCTTCTCTATCAAAGGCTTCTACACAAGAATAGGCATAGGTTCAGTGCGTTTTCTTATGCCTACCGAGAAGATCGCAATGTGCACTTCGCTATACAAGATCTTTACGAAGACATTTCCAAATTTGACCGCCTATATGTTGCCGAGTTCGATTTCTCAGACTTCTTTGGAAACATCTCGCACGCTCATCTCGATAGTCAATTAAAATCTAATGGGCTTATGCTAAGTGATGAGGATATTTGGCTAATAAAGAGATTTCTCTTGCCGGAGAAAGGTATTCCGCAGGGAACTTCTATATCGCTTTTCCTGGCAAACGTGGCTTGCCTCTCTTTGGATAAGTCGCTGGAACGATTGGGCGTCAAGTTCGCTCGCTATGCGGACGATACGGTGATATGCAGCCACAGCTATGAGTCCATTTCAAGAGCGGCAAATGAGATAACAAGATTTTCAAAGATCTCCGAGGTTTCGGTTAATTTTGAAAAATCTCAGGGAATCAGCTTGCTGACCCACTTTCCCGGCAAGGCAGAGTTTAAGGCTAAGAATAGCTTCGAGTTCCTAGGTTACTCGGTATCGACGAGCTGTCTTGGGATCAAGAAATCGTCGGAAAATAAGATCAAGAAGCGTCTCTCTTATCTTGCGTATCGCAATCTGGTTCAGCCACTAAAGCCTGCGCGGCTTAGATCGGTGAGGATCCCGCTGCTGCGCGACGATGACTTTGTCACTGCGATGATGCAAATACGGAGATACATCTGGGGGGGGCTTAACAAGTCAACTCTAAATGGATATCTTAGCAGGGGCGGTGGTCAAATAAGATTTCGCGGTGTAATGAGCTTCTATCCACTTGTGACCGATGATGAGCAACTTCGTTCTCTAGATGGCTGGCTAGCGTCGATGCTCTACAGAACTCTCAAGTTGAGGGCGCGCCTCTTCGCAAGACATGGCTATCCTAGCATTAGTGCCAATTTTCCATATAACGTATCTGAGAGAAGCTTTATTGAGGCGCTGGACTCTCATCGTATTGGGGGGAAAAGGCTTGTCGAAGTGCCTAGCTTCTTTCTTCTAAGTAGGGCTATGCGCAAGGCAATGAAAGAACACGGAATTTCATACGTAATGGATCCTCGTTCAAGCATGTATGCGTATAGAGACTGATTTTCTGCTTGGGTAGCAAAGTGAGGCGTCGAATCTCGCTTGGCGCGGATCTACATTGATCTCCTCGGGTGCTGATTAAATCCTCGCAAGTATCGCGAGGATGGTTCGGTCCCGCGCGTCCTGTAGTAGGGTTTCCGATCATCTCGGTAGCGCATGAGGAAGCGTGGGGTGTGCTCGACTGCATGGCGTCTGTGATTCGGCTTTATTGTGGGTGCCTGTTTCCGATTACGGCATGAAACTCTGAAGTAAGGCCATTCCCACAGTGGGCTTCGAGCTAGGGTGATAATTTCCCTTGTCGAACAAGGCGGGCCGAGTCAAGGCCCAGCGAGTCGGGAGCGAGCTGGCCTGGCAAACTGAGTGAGCGAAACTGCGATGTGCCCTTTCACTGCTCAACGCGAGAGAGACTGCATCTGCGATTGGCGCAGCTGGGCCGCAGAGGAGATGTGGCTTGCGGTGCCCGGGCTGCATCCATCATCCCGTTACAATGCAAAAGTCACTGATCTTTGCGCGGAGTATGTGCAGTGGTAGACATAGTTGAGGGTGCCATTCGTTCAAAGATGATGTCGTGTATCAAGGGCAAGAACACAAAGCCCGAATGGGTGGTTCGAAGATACTTGCACAGCCGAGGATTTCGATACGCGCTTCACAAACGCGATCTACCCGGACGGCCCGACCTGACATTGCCCAAGTACCGGGCGGTCATCTTCGTTCACGGCTGCTTTTGGCACATGCATCACGGATGCCGATACGCGACTCTGCCAGCCACTCGTCCCGAGTTTTGGCTGAGCAAGCTGCAAGGGAATCGTGAGAGGGACGAGCGACAAGTCCAAGAGCTCACGAGAGCTGGCTGGCGAATCGCCGTAGTGTGGGAGTGTAGCCTCAGGCTGCGGCCAGAGCAGACTCTGGCCGAGCTATCGAAATTCCTTACGTCCGGCGCGACGCGTGCAGAGTTCTCTGCAGATCAATGCCCCAAGATCGAGTAGACCACGTCCGCGATCTGGTTGGCCATCCATGGTGGAACAGCGTTCCCTACCTGTCGAAACTGTGCTCCTCGCGCTCCCTCAAAGAAGTAATTGTCCGGGAAGGTTTGCAATCTCGCTGCTTCTCGGACAGAGATGCTTCTGAGTTGGGTTGGATCGGGATGAATGAAGTAATGCCCGTCCTTCTGGAGATGGCTGGTCACTGTAGAGCTGGGTGCATCCCACCTTTGAACCTTAAAGCGGTCTACAAATTTCCCCGTCGTCCAATTTGCGTGATCCGGATGAATGGACTCTGGAAACTCCGAAGCACCTCGCGGAGAACGCTTGTGGGCTAGGGTAAATGCTGATGCATAACCGTAGCGAACAAGATCCATCCACATGTGCTGCCGAACCTCGTGATTAAGCAAATGACCGAGCCTCGGATCAATAAGCCAAGCCTCTAAATGACTGGGAACCTGATTGCATCCAGCAGTTCTCGGCATCGATCTCCCGCCAGAGCCGAAGTCAGTCTGAGGAACACGTAAGGCTTGCTGACGAAGCTCATCTGACACGCGGCGGTCATCTGTAAGGCTGGCAGCGTGTAATAGGATTTCCCTAGCTTCTGATGACCAATCGTCAACATCGACGTTAGTTACACCGCTCCTCAGTCTTGGTAGGCCTTTGATGACCGAATCAAGATGCACCTCGTCACTGGATGAACTCATCCATCTGGCGTGAGTAAGCTTGATGTCTTCAGCTACACCAAGAAGCACTACCCTGTGACGAGCCTGAGGTACCCCCAGCTCTTCCGCTCTCAAAATGTACTTACGCCCATCCTCATCATCGAAAAGGTCGGTTTCCCCGTCTCGCACTAGCGGAATGACGTTGTAGCGAGGTCCGCCTCTCCCGCCGGGTGCGCGGAGATCGTCGAGGATTTTGGGGAACATTAGCTCACCCCCTACCTTCGACGAAAGAATCCCCTTGACGTTCTCCATTACGAACGCCGCGGGTCGGTGATCTCTGAGAATCTTGAGATAATGTTTGTATAGGAAGTGTCGGTGGTCATCCTCGGCCTTGTAGCCGGCAACCCCGCGATTGCGTGCCCGTCCCACTAGAGAATACGCTTGACAAGGGGGGCCGCCAATTAGGATCCAGGGGTCGGAACTGCTGGCGACCTTGCGGATGCGGTCATGCAGCACGAGATCATGTTCAGCAAGTCCGAGCTGAAGCTGCCTGGCCTCTGCGCCAGAAGCAAGCCACTCTTGCTCAGTCTTCTCGGTCCATGGTTGGGCTGCTCGGCCGGCGACATAGTCGTAGTAGCTTATGGGCGCCTTTCCCAGAGGAAATTGTCGATAGAAAGCTCGCAGGCGAAGAGTTCTCGCTGCGTTGGCCTCCATCTCAGCTGAGATCGCAATTTTGAACGGCTGGTGCTTGGGCCTGCCCTTGGCTACGTAGGCGGAAAAACCTTCGCCCAAGCCGCCGGGGCCTGCAAACACATCTACAACAGGGATCTGCATGCTGATTCACAATGTAATTGGCGGCGCATCTTGCGTCGCATCATTACTGCCAGGATCGCATGCGGTAGGGAGTTTTTCAAGCTCAGCCTCGCTTGGACTGGCGAACTGATCCCAAGCCGTCAGCAAAACAGAGCCTCGCTTTGGATGGTGCTGGCTAGAGTCAAATTACCGGCACGGTGCTCGGCCTAGGAATGATGGGATTTGGTAACGAAGACTGCGGAAAGCGTCACGGTATCGGGTATAGTCGGATCGAAGTGGCTGGCTGTGGCGGCGGAGCTTGGCTCTGGGTGTATGCAGGCAAGATTGCTAAGGATGGGTAATGAGAGATTTGCTTCCGGGGCACATCTGGGTCGAACCCAGTGCGGCTAGATTGTTGGAATCGATGCGGGATATCGGTTACTCCTTTGAGAGTGCACTTGCGGATATTGTGGACAACAGCATTTCCGCTGGTGCAAAACTGATTGAAATATTTAACGATACTCATTCGGACGGCTCGCCATTCTTGGCCATACTCGATGATGGTCGTGGAATGCGGCCCTCTGAGCTGACAGATGCCATGCAGCATGGCAGTAAAAGTCCTCGCGATTTCAGAGTCGAAACAGATTTGGGGCGCTTTGGCCTTGGGCTGAAAACCGCTTCCTTCAGTCAGTGCAGACGTCTTACCGTTGCTTCAAGCGTAGACGGGGAAATGTCTGCCCGCTGTTGGGATCTAGACTTGGTGCTTGAGAAGGATCAGTGGCTTCTTAAGGTGTTGGATTCTTCGGGGATCGACGAAATCCCAATGATCCACTTGCTCCCATCGACAGGGACATTGGTGGTGTGGCAGGGCTTGGATCGCCTCGATCCGTACGAAAACAGCCCTGATGATGCCCTCGTTGCGTTAAATGATCTTTTTGCAAATGCTAGATCGCACTTGGCACTTACGTTCCACAGGTTCCTCGCTCAGGAAAAGGGAGCGTCATTGTTTGGCGGGGTCACACTGCGTCTCAATGGCTCTCCAGTGATGGCGGCCGACCCCTTCGCGCGGCATATGTCTCCATCTTCTGACCCGCATGAAACTGAGACAATAAGAATGGCCAGTTCTGCTGTGACCGTTCAAGCGTTCACACTTCCCCATCACCAGCGTCTCAGTCCTGAGCAGATGAGCGCGATTGAGTTGGGGTCGAGCCTGGCTGAGACCCAAGGGCTTTACGTATACCGTGCTGGACGTCTAATTGCCGGAGGTACGTGGTTAGGTCTTGTTAGGAAGTCCGAGCTAACTAAGCTACTCCGGGTGCAAGTCGACGTGCCTACATCGCTTGATTCGGAATGGAGCATAGACGTTCGAAAATCGCGAATGCGGCTGCCTTCAGCGGTTCGGAGACGCTTAAGGCCGTTGATAGAGGGCATGACTGAGACTGCTCGCAGGCCCTACACGTATAGGGGGCGTCGCCAAGCCACAGGCGCAGGCATGCCGCTGTGGCAAAGGGTGGAAGAACGAGGTGCGATTCGATACGAGGTTCGTCGCGACCACCCCATTATTGAGGCGCTTCGGAAGGCCGCGGGTTCACGGGCAGATGTTGACGCCGCACTGCTCGCGATTGAAGCAACGCTTCCACTGGAGTCGGTATTTTCAGACATCGCATCTTCACCCAAGACCGTAGCTCAGCAGTCGCTAGATGGTGCTGAGATCACGCAGATTTTAGCCACTTATGTGGAGGCGATCGCTCCAGGAAAGAACACCCTCCCGCGCTCAATCGCGGAAGTCATATTGGCGACACCGGTTTTCGCAGGTCAGTCGGGCGCAAGGCGTGCGCTAGAGCAGCTACGAGTTATCGAAGACTAAGGACAGGACATGAGTTACGACCAGGTTTTGACACTCTCCCGAGCGGCGATGGCGCAGCGTGTGGCCCACAGCCCACCGGAAATATTGGAGGTTGTGGGAGGGATTGCCGCGCTGTCGTTCATATTTCCAAGAATCTCCGACGCAGAGGTCGCTCAGATAGCCAAACAGATCGAGCGAGAGTTCGAAGTTGTGCTCGGGCCATCGCACACGGTTAAGGCTCCTGGCCACAAGCCTTGGTTGCTCGGCCGCGCGCATCAGATAGATTTCCGGTATTGGAAGCGCTATCGGGACTACCTCATTTCTGGAGGCATGTCTGAGACTGTCGTGAACGCAATATCAGGCGTAACTGATTCGATTGTTGACTTGGCTGGTGACCCGAAGATCGAAGGAACGTGGTCTCGTCGAGGCTTGGTGGTCGGTCATGTGCAAAGCGGTAAGACAGCCAACTATCTTGGCGTTATCAACAAGGCTGCTGATGCAGGATATAAGGTGGTTGTGCTGATTGCCGGTGTGCACAACAACCTTAGGTCCCAGACGCAAGAGCGCGTGGACTTGGGCTTCGTGGGTCGCGACAGCGATCAAATCTTAAGTCGGCAGGTTAATGCCAAGCAGGTCGGCGTTGGAAATTTTAATCCGGCATTTACCGCGACTGCTTTTACCAGTCGCGCGCACGATTTTAATCGGGCGAGAGCAGATGGGTGGGGGAATCCGCTGCAGAATAGCAGTGAACCTGTAATTCTTGTGATCAAGAAGCATCCCTCAATTCTGAACAACCTCATCGACTGGATCCGTGGCACAAGTGCTTCTAAAGGCGGGCTCACACTTCCGATGCTTGTCATCGATGACGAAGCGGACAACGCATCTGTAGATACGTCGAAGGATCCTAATGCACCAAAAAAGATCAACAGTCTTATTCGTGATCTATTGGGGTTGTCCACTAGGAATGCATACATTGGGTACACCGCAACTCCGTTTGCGAACATTTTTATAGATCCTGATGCTGAGATCGCTTCACAAGGAAAGGATCTGTTTCCTAGAGAATTTGTTGTAGGACTGGAGGCACCTACGAACTATGTTGGCCCCCACTCATTCTTTGGAGGGGATTCTGCTGGGCTGACTGTCGATCTGGAGGGGACCGATGACTGGTTGCCTCCATCCCATAAGATTAGCTGGCGAGTAGAGGGGCTACACCATAGTCTAGTAGAGGCCATCGATTGCTTTGTTTTGTCAAAGGCAATTCGTGTTCTTAGGGGGCAAGGTAGTAAGCATCACTCGATGCTAGTGAATGTATCTCGATTCACCGGTGTCCAGAGTGAGGTAGCAAGAAATATCGCAAGTCATCTCATCGAAGTGCAGTCCGCTATTCAGAACCGGTTTGCATTGCCAGAGGCGTCTGCACTTAAAGATCCATTCATGCGCTCGCTTCACGCTACCTGGAACAAGTTCTACGTCGGAGCTGATGAGGATTGGTCCAGCATTCAAGCTCAACTCCATAGGGCCGCTGCCGGGATGGTTGTGGTCGAGGTCAACGCCTCCAAGTCATCCGGAAAGCTCGACTACCGAGCGCACGCGGAAAGCGGGCTCAATGTAATCGCTGTGGGCGGAAATTCGCTCTCTCGCGGATTTACGTTGGAGGGTCTAACCATCAGTTATTTCCTTCGAAACACTCAGATGTACGACACACTCCTTCAAATGGGGCGATGGTTCGGATATCGCGATGGGTACATGGATCTTTGTCGCTTGTTCCTTACGCCTGAGGCTTCCGATTGGTACGGTTTCATTGCAGGCGCGACTGAAGAGCTTAGGGACGAGATTAGAAGAATGGAGCTCAATGGTCTGACCCCCATGGACTTTGGTCTTGCTGTTCGTAGCCACCCTGGGACGCTCCTGGTCACCGCGCGAAACAAGATGCAAAACACCGAACAGATTGTTCGTGAGATATCACTTTCCGGGAAAATGGTTGAGACCTCGGCGATCATTGCCACCGGGCTTGCTAGAAAGGCGAATGTCGACGCGGTCGAAGTTCTCGTTGGCAAAATTTTGGCTGATGGTTGCGAACCATTGCCCTATGGAAGCGGGGCGCGTCCTAGTCATCTCTTCAGTGAAGTGGCGTCTGAGCGCGTACTGGACTTCATTTCTAGCTTCGGTGTTCATCCGGGTCAGTTGGACATGCAGCGTGCTCCATTGATTGAGTACGTGCGGGAGCGAGGCTTCTCCGAGTGGGATGTGATTCTGGTCTCCAGCTCTAAGCCCGAGGCACTCAAGGAGGACGTTCATGGTCTGGCGCTGGGACTGCAAAGTCGTAGCGTTACTGTAGGGAATGCCCAACGATTCGAGAGAGCGTTACTTATCTCCGGCACGAAGCGGCGAGTTGCTTCGAGAGGTATTGAACGCGCGGGACTGAGTGACTCACAAGTGGCAGCTGCATTGGCCGCTCATAAAGGGAAGACCAGCAACATCCCAGACCACATCTATAGGGCCCAGCGATCACGGCCGCTTCTTATGCTCCATCTCTTCCAAGCGGTGGAGGATGGCGGGCAGAAACATGCCGCGTACGGGCTTAGCTTCCCCGGACTCGCCGCGGGCGAAAAGGAAAAGTTGGTGCTCTACACCGCGAACTTGATTGCGTACAGGGAGCTGTTCGGGTCGCGAGAAGATGAGTATGAGGACGAAGATGTCTTGGTCGATGAATGAGGATCCCTGGTCATCACTTGGCGGGATGCCTGACAAGATCGTTGGGAAGCGCATAGCCCAAGATCATCCCCTTGACTATTACTGGGCTCGCGCACAAGGAGGAGCTGTTGGCTTGGTTTTGCGAGACGTCGCGCCCGGATGGATTCCAAAGAGCCTTCCTGAGCTACGTGGCGTAGATCTTTCCACGTCATCTGAGGACAGTGTCCCCGAAATTCGCATGTTTCTCAGGCAGCCGGGTGACCAAGATGTCTTTCTGACCCTGTGTAGAGACGTCATTGCCTACTCGTCCTTCAGTGACTCTCGAGAGGGGGCCGCACGTCAATTCTTTCGCCGCTTAGAGCACTGGCATGTGCTCATGAGCCGGACCCGGACGGATGCGATGGAGCCTCATGAGGTCAGGGGAGTGATAGGAGAGTTGATGATACTTGAGCGATTGATGCGAACCGTCGGCGCAGAGTCGGCAGTTGCTTCTTGGGTAGCGCCTGAAGACCATCCCCAAGATTTTGCGCGCGAAGGGATGCTTCTTGAGATCAAAACGAGACTCTCCGGAACGCGTCAGCGCGTGACGATATCATCGCTAGAGCAGCTCGAGGCCAGTCACTTGGCTCTGTACCTAGTCGCGGTCGAGCTCGTCGAGGTGGAAGGTGATCGTGGCCGTTGCCTGAATGAGTTGTGCGCTGACGTTCTGGCCACAGCCAGGGCGCACAGTTTGGCTCTGGAAGACCGCTTGGAAGTTGCACTACTCAAGCGAGGATACGTGCGACGTGATGAGTACGACGTCGCCAAATACCAAGTTGCTGGAGTATCCAGTTATTTGGTTGGGGATGGGTTTCCCCGCATTCTGAGATCGGAAACTGATGCGCGAGTAGTTGGAGCTAGTTACGTTCTGGACTTGTCGTCCTTGGCTTCATTCGCTGTATCTGTTGAGGAAATTGTCAGTTAGAGGCGATGAAGGAAATGGCCATGGATGAAGATGTGACCTCATTTCGCTCGGCCCTTCTCGGCGAGATCGGCGCTGAGCAGGCCGCTGGCATGGGGTATTCCGCCACGCGATTCGTAGATCGTGCTTGCGCGATTTTAGAAGTCGGAGAGGAATTTACTGAGTACAACGTCTGTAGGGTCTCGGGAAAAATGTCCCGTGGTTCTGCCGTTCAATTGGATGCTTACAGTTTTTCCCCAGTTGACGGCGTTCTAAATCTCGTCGTGGCAATATTCTCCGGCGAAGATGTGCCGGAGCCAATTCTCACTGATGAGGCACGACGAGCGGTCACAGCTGCGTTTAAGTTTTTGGAGGGGAGCGCGCACGAAGCTCTCGCAAATTCTTGGGATGAAAGTCATGCAGCTCATGCCGTATGCAATGAAATTTTCTCTTTTACAACAAATGGAGAGATGACGAAAGCCTGCATCTACTTGATATCTGACAGGCCATTGGGCGCGTCGATTGGGCGGATGCCTGAATTATCCTTGGGGCCCCAGAAGGTCGAGTTGCATCTCTGGGATGTCGCAAGGCTTGCTCGCATGGACGCCTCGACGAGTGGGCGAGAGGAAATTGTGATCGACTTCCCCTCTGAGTACGGCCAAGGCATTCCAGCTCTAAAAGCGGGTATGGACGACGAGGCGCGGTACGAGTCGTACATGTGTATTCTCCCTGGTTCCATCCTTGCTAGCCTTTATGATCGCTTTGGTGGCAGGATCCTGGAGCAGAACGTTCGAGCCTTCCTTGGAGACACTCGAAAGGTCAATAAGGGCATTCGTGAGACCTTGAAGGTTGAGCCAGGAATGTTCTTTGCTTACAACAATGGCCTGACTGTGACGGTGTCGGCTTTGTCTAGTCGTTTGGTCGATGGGGCCTTAGAGGTCTCTTCTGTTCAAGGTCTTCAGATCGTTAACGGGGGCCAGACGACTGCATCTCTGTACTGGGCAAGCAAGGCTGGAGTGGACCTTTCGAGAGTAAGAGTCCAGATGAAACTTTCTCAGCTTCCTGAGGATGGATTTGAGGATTCTGTTCATAATATTGCACGCTTTGCAAATGCTCAGAACGCAGTTTCAGCGTCTGATCTATTTGCAGGCCATGCGTACTTTAAGCGAATTGAGTCCATTTCTCGCCAGACTCTCGCGCCTCCGGGTGCTCCGAATGAGGGAAATACATACTGGTACTTCGAGCGCACCGCAGGCAGCTATAAGGTTGAGTTGAAGAGAAAGAAACCCCTTGAGGCAAAGTTCTGGCAAATTTTGAATCCAAAAAAGCAGGTCCTTACAAAGACGGACGTTGCACGATTTGACTCTACCTTCGAGGGGAGTCCGCATTATGTAAGTCAAGGTGCCCAAAAGAACATCGGGCATTTTGGAAAATCCGTTATGCAGGCATGGGCTAAGGATCCGGCGCTATTTGATGAAAGATACTTTCAGCGCCTGGTCGGTCGCGCGATTCTAACTCGTGCAATCGACGCAGCCATTCCTGGGCAGGACTGGTATCCAGGGTCTATCGTAAGACCGTTGACCTCCTACACACTCGCATTGATCAGTGCAAGAATGGGTGATGTCGGCTTGCAGCCAAATTATAATGAGGTCTGGAAGAGTCAGCGAGCTCCAAAGACCTTCGTTGAAGAGGCCATGCGCGTTGCGCGCAAGTTGCTCCCATTACTAATGGAAATCCCGGAAGAACAGGTGCGCAACCGGCTTGTAACCGAGTGGGTGAAGCGGGAGGCGTGCTGGGTTCGTGTAAAGGAGAGTGCTATCAATCTCTCTCCGGCAGTGCTTGCGTGGGCCATTCCCGCGGCCACTGATCGGCGTGCACGGCGCCCTTGGAAGGATCAGGCGAGAGAGCTTTGGCAGGACGGAACTTGGAAGCGTCTCCAAGTTTGGAATGAAGTCGAGGGTGCGCTCAGTGACGGCGAGGCAAGTATTGTTGAGTGGGCGGCAATAGCATCTGAATTTGCGCCTCGTGGTTTTCGATTGGAGAAACTACAAGAAGCATTCAAGTGTGCTGTTTCAAAAGGGTTCGCTTAATACGTGCTTCGTGAAATTGGAGGCAAAAATCGGCCGATAGCAATTTTCTTAGCAGACGCTTCTTGCGTTCCGCGAAGTAAGCGACTACTCAGTCTGGGCTAGTGAGTGCCGTAGTGATGGTCTACGGCGCACTTGTGGAACGGTCTGCGCTGCGAAGAATATCGCAGAGGATGAGTTGGAGTCTTGCCCAGATCGGCGTGCGGCTTGGTGCCAAATGTATGCCCTCAGGTTTCTTGCTGCTTCAAGCTGAAACGCCGAATGAGCTTGACTACGGCTTCCTCTATCAGCTGCCAGTCCACCAGAAGCACCCGCGCGTAGTTCATCTCCACCCCCACGCCACCACCCACATCCACCATCGAATGCCGGCACATCGCCACCCGGTCCCCACTGGACCTTACAAGCTTCCCACCCTCAATCATCACCCCATCCGGCATGTACTCCCAAGGGTGACAGCTGATGAACGTCCTCACCCGTCCAGCCCCATCCCGTACCGCATACCAATCCGGCGCCACCTCCCACGTGTCCCGCGACAACCACGACCGATTCACCGCATAAGGCGTCAGCCCCCAGCGCGGCGGCAGCGCCACCCGCTCGTTCAGATCCCGCGCCAGGTAGTCCGCCGCCCCCGCGCTGCCCACATACCGCAGCTCAATCGTCACCTGCCGGTACCCATCCTCCACTGACCGCACCGGGTGGTCCCCCGGCGGCGCGGCATTGAAGTCCGGCCAGAACACCGCCAGCATCACGCCGCCACCGGCAAACGGGCCGATCTGGTTGTAGTAGAGATTGGCCGGGAACATGAAACGGTGCGGGCCCAGGTTGGCCTCCACCGGCTGCGCCGTGTAGGTGCGGCCGCCCACGGTGCGGGGGCCGTAGGTACCGTTGAGCAGGGCGAGGAACTCGTCATCCATCTCTGTGGAGGGCGGGCGGGCGCAGCCGCTGGCAGCCAGTACGGCCACCATCGCGGCGCAGGCCAGCCGGCGTGCCGGTGTGCGGGTCATGGTGAAACTCCTTGCGTATGATCGAGCGGGTACCAAAGCAGGGGCTTACCGCTGCCCATGCACCCGCTCGCTGGCCAGCGTCGTCAACGCCACCACGGCCATCAGTAGCCCTTCCATGTGCCGATCGCCAATGCACTGCTCGGGCGCGGCGTTCTGCCGGGTGCGCTCGTTGGCCAGGGCCATCTCGCCCACGGCGCGCAGGGCGGCCAGGGTGCAATCGGCGTCGGCCAACTGCAGGCAGCGGCCGATGCTCAGGTTGCGTTCGTGCCACGGCTGGCCGTCTGCGGCAGCGCCCGCGCCAATGCGGCGCAGGGTGGCGACAAACCCGTTGGGATCGGTCGTGAGGTCATCCTCGTGATCGGTGTTGGCCGGATCGCGCTGGGTGTGCAGATCAGGGAGTTTCGTTGCGCTCATGGCAGTGCTCCGTGCAGGAAGACAGCAGCCACCGATGAAGGTGGCGGACGATGCGTGGCTCGAAAACCGATATGTGCCAAACCGGCGGGTCCGAAGACCCCCACGCACCGCCCGCCATGGAACGCGAACGGATTGCCAGCCGGCGCCACACGAAGGTGACGCCGGCTGACAAGCGTAAACAACTGGCACATACACGGGTTTTCGACGCCCGCGCCACCCGTGTCAGGTGGCAATGCCAAGGTGTACTCGCACGGTTGCGAGATGCCAAGAAACCGCAGCGCTGGGAGGCCGCAGGTGTTGACGCTTACGGCATTGTTGCATGCGAGACACAGCGCGAATGCTTTGCGGTGCAATGGTTTCGGGCGGTGTTAAGTAACCGCCCGAACACGCCTGGAAATGCACGGTTTGCAGCAGCGCGTCGTTCCAATTGCGACAGCCGATTCTCGCTGCCTTCGCAGAAAGCGGGGCGATTGCGTCACTGCTTAACTGTGCAGCACCAATCCCGGCACCGGCCACAGCAACGGCGTGCGGGCCAGGTCGTAGTCGTTGCCGTAGGCCATGACTGCCTCGCGCGGTTCCAGATCGGCATAGCAGCCCAGCAGGTAGGCATTTATGCCGGCTTCGCGGCGGGTGGTGGCAAACAGGCTCAGCAGGGCGTGGTCAAAGTCTTCCAGCCACTCGGCGTCGATCGGGGTCATGGTCATCCTCCTGGGGGGAGGGGAGGATGACGTGGGGGTGTCTCATGGGCTGGGACGGGAGGTAAGCTGTCCGGGCAGCACTGCAGCCGTGCCAAGGAGATAGGCGATGGAGTCCAAAGAGACAGCGGGACCGGTGGCAGGCGAATTCTTCATCTTCGCCCCCGATCTCGAAAGCAACCGTCCATTCCGGGGCGCGAAATTCGACAACATCCAGGCATTGCTGACCCCGCCCCGCCTCATCCTACGGCCGGATGGCGGGGGATCTCCCAACTTGCGCGAGCGCCCCCGCATCATCTTCGACTCTCGCAACGGGCCCACTCCTCGCGACCTGGAAGGAGGCTTCGGCGGCTACTGGTTCGTATCGCAGCGACTGCGCCAGGCAATGGAAGCTGTGGACCCCGGCGCATTCAAGTTTGCGGAGTGCGACATTCTTCTGGCCAATGGCTCCCCCGGCCCGGAGCACTCCCTGTGCGATGTGGTGCGCGAGCTCGATGCGCTCGACGAAGTCCGCTCCCGGCTTGATATCGAGGTGGGCGACGATTTCGCCAACGGAAAGTTCCACTCCATTGGCGGAGGCGCGAGCTTGGCCTTCAGGCCAGAGGTGTTGATGGATGCGCACGTGTTCCTGACGCCATTCAGTACGTTTGTCGTTGTTGACCGCTGCTTCGTGGATACCCTGCGCGCGTCTGGGATTCCCGCCGACGCGCGAACCAGTGGTATCACGACGATCGACGCGGCGGCCATCTGATCATGGTGAAGCAGGCGTCCAACACTGGATCCGCAGCATGGAGCTACCAAACATGAGTCACATTGTGCGCGAGCAGTTCTTCCTGCTGATGCCGGATACCACCCGAGGCGGGAAGGGGCACGGCGTCGTATTCGAGAACATCACGACGCTTCGCACCCGGCCTCGGCTGATCCTGCGGCCCGAGGGCGGCGGATTTCCCGAGTTGGCAGAGAGCCCCCGCCTGCGGCACTCGCCAAGGAAGGGCAGCCTCCCTGAGGACCTTGAAGGCGGGATGAGCGGCTACTGGCTGGTCTCGGAGCGCCTGCGCGAAGCATTCGCCGACATCGATCCCGAAGGCTTCGAGTTTGTGGAATGTGACTACCGCTTGGCCGACGGCAGCGAAGGGCCGACCTACTTCCTCTGCGAAGTCACCCGACAGATCGACGCCTTGGATGAGGAGGCTTCACGTCTTCGCATCATCCGCGACAGCGACTATGTCGGCGGCAAGTTCTACAACCTCGCCGGCGGGGCAAGCCTCACGTTCAAGCGGGACGCTATTGGCCAAGCTGAGGTGTTCCGCACGCCGTACTCCGGTGGACTCGTATTCTGCAGCCGACGCCTGAGGGACGAGGTGCGCCAGAGAGGCATCGGCGGGGCAGGTAGCTCGCGTGGCCTGTGGTTCGTCGACGCTGCAGATGTGTAGTGGTGCTGGTTTGAAAAGAGACGCTTCGTGGGTTGAAGGACGCGGAATTTGATGACAGCCAATGCTCCAAAACGAGGCGAGTTCTTCGAGCTGCGACCGGACGCACGCCGCCTTGGGAAGGGGCATGGCGTTGTGTTCGAGAACGAGTCATTACTGAAAACGCCGCCGGCATTCCTGCTTCGCCCTGATAGCGGAGGCTTCCCGCCGCTGCGCGAGATTACTAGATTGGTCTACAAGCCAAGCGAGGGGTGGCCGCCCGAGAATCTTGAGGCGGGCATGAGCGGTTACTGGCTCGTATCCGCGCGGCTCCGTGGCGTGATGGAGGACGTGGATGCGGGCGCATTCGTGTTCATGGAAACCGACTACCGATTGGCCGATGGCGCGATGGGTGAACCTCACTTCCTCTGCGACGTTGTACGGACGATTGATGCCCTGGACGAGCAGGCTTCTCAGCTGAAGATCATCGTCAGTGATGACTATGAGGAGGGTAAGTACTACGGCCTGACTGGCGATGTGCGGCTGGCGTTCAAGCAGGACGTTGTTGCCGGCGCTCACGTGTTTCGCCTGCCCTACTACGAAGGTGTTTTCTGCGATCGCGCTTTCAAGGAGGCGGTGGAGGCGGCGGGGATAGTCGAGCAGGGTGTGTCGAATGGGCTGTGGTTCCACGATGTGGTGAGCAGCCATGGAGACCAACATGAGTAGAGTGGATCCGCCTGGAGGTGGCTTCTGGGGACCGTAAATCAAGCTGTTGGGATGTGCTTTCGTATGGGGTTCGAACAGATGCACGAGAAATCACCAGCGCTGGGCCAGTTCTACATTCTTCGCTTTGACTTCAGAAGCGGCGGCCGTGGGCATGGCGTCGAGGTCGAGAATGGAGAAGACATACCGCCTCCTGTCGGATTGAGTACACCCCCAGAGAGCGGCGGGCTTGCAAGCCTGAGAGTGATGCCGCGCCTTCGGTATGACCCTCGGCTAGGCGAAATGCCGAAGGATCTGCAGAGCGGCATTACCGATTACTGGCTTGTCTCCGAACCTCTGAAGCAACTCTTTCAATCTGCAGATCCCGATGGTTTCGCCTTCGCTGAGTGCGATTTCCATCTTGAGGACGGGACGCAGGCGCCGCCACACTACTTCTGCGAGGTGACCAGGGTGATCGATGCGATTGATCTGGCCTGCTCAGAGGTCAAGGTTCTGACAGAGGGATACCCGAATGGCAAGCACTACAGTGTTTCGGGTGGTGCTCGTTTGGCCTTCGATTCAAGCGTCGTTGGGACGGCGCATGTGTTCATGACGCCCTACACCGCAGACGTCTTCTGCGACAGAGTGCTGCGAGATGCGCTGATCGCGTCAGGGTTTGGCTTTGGCAGCGCCGCGCGAGGTGTTCGGCTCATTGATGCTGCTCGCATTTGATCGTTGAAGACCTTCAGTTTCGTGAAGTTGGGCAAGGAGCGAGTAGGGCAAATGTGTCTAACATTTGAAGCACCCACATCTTTCTGACCTCGCCAATTGAACTTCTCCGGGCGTTTGGTTGCCTTTGGGCGCCAGTCCGCATAGCGCGGGACCAACGTAGGAATTACAGAGAATCCAACATCCCAGGAGAGCTGACCATCCACATGGCGAGTTGTCAGCTTGATCGCGGCGGAGGGAGGGGTATGCTCTCCTTCGGAATCTGCAGCTGGAGGGACTTGGACAGAGCATGGAGCCGACTTCAAAGAAGGGACCCCGCCGCGGGGAATTCTTCCTCCTCGAAGCAGGTACAGTCAGCGGGCCACGCTGTGGCGTTGCGTTCACTAATCTTGACCGTCTCCTTTCACCGCCCCGACTTGTTTTGCTGCCTGAAGAGGGAGGCATTCCGCCACTGAGACAGGTTCCTTGCTTGAAGTTTGACCCAAGCGATGGCCCGCCCCCGAAAGATCTCGAGCCGGGATTCAGTGGGTACTGGCTGGTTTCGAAGCGGCTCCATGACGTCATGAGGTCTACCGACCCCGGAGCCTTCGCCTTTGCTGAGGTTCACTACTTGGTAGAAGGCGGTGTCAAAGGTGAAGCGCGTTATCTCTGCACTGTCGTTTCGGTAATAGACGCGCTTGATGAAGCCGCCTCTACTCTTCTGATAGATACGTCAGAAGAATTCATAAATGGAAAATTCTACGACTTGGGCGGCGGTGCCAGCATTACATTCGACCGCAACAAGCTGGGTGCTGCGCACGTGTTCAGGACTCCCTACACCGGAACAGTGTTCTGCGATCAGATTCTCCGGGAAGCGGTCGCTGCAGCTGGCATAGCCGTCGACAGCGGTGCGGATGGCCTGTGGTTCATTGATGCGTCGGATATCTAGCTGACAAGTAGTTGGCAAGCAGGAGGGGGCTTGGCGTTTGCATTGCCTACGTTGGAAGTGTTCAGATTGCGTCACTACTTAATTGTGCAGCACCAATCCCGGCACCGGCCACAGCAACGGCGTGCGGGCCAGGTCGTAGTCGTTGCCGTAGGCCATGGCTGCTTCGCGCGGTTCCAGATCGGCATAGCAGCCCAGCATGTAGGCATCCATGCCGGCCTCGCCGTGGCTGATGGCAAACAGGCTCAGCAGGGCGCGGTCAAAGTCTTCCAGCCACTCTGCGTCGATCGTGGTCATGTCATCCTCCTGGGGGAAGGGGAGGATGACGTGGGGGTGCCTCATGGGCTGGGACGGAACTCCAAACCTGTGAGGCAATTCACAGGGTTCTGATTGCCCGTAGGCGCGGACCGGCGTAGAACTTACCGCAACGGATGCATCACACCCACAGCGAGGGAACGCCATGGCTGCCAATGAAGACAATGACGGGCTGTTTGACCTGCAACTGATCATCGATCCCACGATTTTTTCGCAGAGTGGCCTGCTGCAGCAGCTCCACGCGGTGGGCGAGTTCGAGGTCAATGCTCCCGAGAACAGGCTCTATCTTCCGCTCGACAGGGAGCTGGCGGCCAAGCTGGGCTGTTCGCAGTACGCTGCCAAGCCGCTTGAGTCCTACACGATGGGGATGGTGGAGCAGCTGTCCATGATCGAGCTGTCGCCTGACGGTCAAGGCGCGATGCGGGGTGATCCTGCTGCAACGGCCCGTGCTCTGGAAGCGGTGCTCAGGCTGCGGGATACCGTAAAGGTGGCGCTGATCAATGGGGACCTGATGTTGGCTGTGTAGGGGCGCTGTAGTAAGCGAACACGTTCCTGGCAATGATTGCCTGAGCTAAAACAGCAGTGAAAGAAGAAAATGAATGAGGAACACATGAATAAAGTTGACCCGCCTAAAGGTTGCTTCTACGTGCTCGGACCGGACATGGGGGCGTCTGGCCGTGGCCACGGGGTTGAGTTGGACAATGAGGAGGAAATCCCTTGGCCGACCTACATGAGCGAGCCCTCTGAAATTGGCGGGCTTGCATCACTGAGTGTTGTTCCGAAGCTTCGCTTCGATAGCCAGGTTGGTGACATGCCATTGGATCTGCAAGGCGGGTTCAACGGCTACTGGTTGGTCTCTCAACCCCTTAAGGATGTAATGGAGAAAGTAGATGCAGAAGGATTCGCCTTCGCGAAGTGCGCCTTCCAGCTAGAGGATGGATCAGAGGGCGAGCCGCACTACCTGTGTGAGGTGACAAGAATTCTGGACGCGATTGACGAGGATGCCTCAAGCGTGAAGATTCTTGATGGCTACCAGAATGGCAAGTACTACAGCCTCTCCGGTGGTGGCAAGTTGTCCTTCAAAGCAACGGAAGTTGCTGGCATACATGTGTTCATGGATATCCATTCGGGTAGTCGGATCTACTGCGATAGAGTGCTTCGCGACGCGCTCATCGAGCATGGATTCGGGACGGTGACCAATCCGCGCGGTGTGTGGATTGAAGACGCTGCGGGCTACTAGTTCAAAAGCAATCATCGTCCTCTTGGGAACGGAATCCGATGCCTGCAAAAAACCCAATCCTACAAAGCCATCATGTTTTTGAGCAGGTGGTGTTCAGGGATCATCCTCTCGTCAAGAAGCTTGTCGAGGCGGGATACCTGGCCAAGGATGAGTCGCTCAATCGTCTCTACCTTCCGTTTGAAGGTGAGCTCGCGGATGACCTCGATACTTCTCCACATCGAGGTCGGACGAGAAGTTCCTATACGAAAGAAATAAATTACGTGCTGAATGACATCCTGGATAGTCCGGCAGGCACTGCTGCAGTAAAAAGAAAGGATGCTGCAGCGCTGCGGACTGTCGCGGAGCAGGTAATTGATTTTCGCGACACCGTCAAACTCGCTCTTATAAATGGAGATGCGTTTGCTACCACGCCGGACGGGATGACTGCAGAGCAAGCTAATGCGATCAACAGCCGGACGATATCCAGCCACGCGCAGTACCGCATGGATAACGCGGAACAGTTCAAGGCGCTGCGATCAATGGCGCCTATGGAGTCGGAATGGGCGGCAGTCATTCATTCCGATCCGCGTGTAGCGCGAATCATTGAAGAAATTCAGAGCAGCCCCAGGAACCTGGTTGCCGGCCCGGGTGAGCGGGACGCGTTTGCACGCGAAGTGGCAGGCAGAATGGAGATGCGCCTGGCGATATCAGAGGCAGAACAGGCGGGGCGCCTAACATTGTCGGATGCGACCAACGCGCGCGTTAGGCACGCCTTAGTGGATGATCTGCCATCCATCGGGCCCGCGCGGGGAGGAATCTACGATCTGACTGCGCCATCTCCAACGCAGTACAAGCCCGTCTCGCAGCGCGGCTTCGTAACCATGGACCTCCTCATCGGCGAAGCCTCCGCCAGCCAACTGGTGCGTTCCGGCGGCCTGCTCGCCTCCGGCGCGGATGCCATCCTCACCACGCGCCGTATATCCGAGCACCTGCAGCAGGGCAACGGCACGGCCGCCCAGTCCGAATTCAACCACGCGGTTGCACGCAGTGGCGGTGGCTGGCTCGGAGGCATGGCAACCGCCTCCGTGATCGGCACGTCCAGCTTCGTGCCGGCGGCGGTGGTCGCGGCTGATGCGTTGTTCATGAGCAAGGCATTCGACAAGGGGGCCGACCTGCTCGACAACCGCGCGGTGTATCACCAGAAAGACAATGCCGGCGTGCAGTGGAGGTTTGACGGCAACAACTGGCAGCGCCAGGCCAGGATGGAGGACTCGGCTACCGGCCCTGGGGTTGCCACCGAGCACAGTGTCGGCGCCAGCTATGAAAAGGCGCGCGAACTGGGTGCGAAGGCCAGCGTCAGCGCAGTAGAGCTGGCACTGAAGGATGCGCCGGCACCTCAGGATCCTTTCAACCTTCCTGCCCGCGGCGATGAAGGAAATGGCTTCGGTAACCCAAACTGGCACCGCGATGCTCAGACCCAACAGTGGACCCGCCAGATCAAGACCGATGTGGTCGGTGCAAATGATCGCGGCATCTACGAAACCCAGACAGCGACACCCGAACGCGCTGCAGAGCTGAACCAGCAGGCCGTGCAGCGCATCGAGGACAACATCGCCCATGGCAAGGCGGCGATCGCAGCAAGTTACCTGGAGAATCGTGCCGCCACGCGTGCAAGCGACTTTGTGCCTTTGGTGCCCGATGCGGTCGAAGCGGCGCGCGCGCGGCCGGACGCCATTCTTGGTTCGGACAACGTGCTCTACCAGCGCGACGAAGCGGGAACGTGGTCCCACGAGGGGCGCGTAGCACAGGGCAACATGGCGCTGGAACTGGAGGCAACGCGCAAGATCCAGCAGCCGTCGATTGAGGTTCTCGACCGCACCCTCGCCGCGCTTGAAGCACGCCCCGCACCTACGAATGCCGAGATGAACCGGAACGAGGTGCGGCATGGCTACGCCTCTGCTGGCATCTCGCCCTCCCCGCAGTGGATGGAGGCCATCGAGCTGGCGACGGCGCGCACGCGCGCCCAGCACGGCATCACCGGCGCGACGATGCAGCAGCTTGCGCCTGCGGTTGAGGGTAATGCGGGCGAGTCCCGTGCGATTACCCATTACCAAGTGGGCGCCGATGGTGTTGCCCATCCGGTGGCGACGACGACCACCGAGGAGCTGCGGGCGGCGTGGCGGGAAGTGCGCGAGCGTGCCGCCCAGCAGGCCCCGGTGCCTGATTCGCCCGAGTTGCGTATTGCAGCATTGTCGCCGCGCGAGCAGGAGGCCTATCAACAGGCAATGCAGGAAGCCAACCGGCAAGGCGCAGCCACGGTGGATGCTGGCCAGGCCGCATTGGCGGCGGCCCAGCAGATTCAACGGGGTGCCCCGGTTGCTACGCAGGCCGGCGAAGCGCTGGCAGACGCCCAGCGCGAGCAGGTCCAGACCCGTGTGCCTGGTCCCTCAGAGGCCATTGCCCCAGCCGTGCCGCCTGTGGCGGTGCCCGCGCCTGCGGCCGAGCGCGAGACCCCTGAAATTTCCCGGCGGGAGGGGCCGCGCGAGCTGCGTCGCGAGCCCGAGCCACCGCGTGAGCCGGAGCTGCAGCAGGCCGAAGCGCAGGAGCGTGCGCGGGAAGTGGCTGAACCGCCTGCGGCGCCCGCAGCGCGAACACTGCATGAGCCACCTGCTGAAATTGGCGTTGAACGGAATGACGCTCCTCATCACGCACATGCACAGAATGCAGAGGAAACCCGAACCCACGACAGCCATGAGCCTGAGCGTCCGCGCACGCCTCCAGTGGCGCCTGAGCCCCCGCCGCAGCCGACTCCTGTGCCGGCTGTCGAGCACGCTCTTGAGGAACAGTCGATACCACCAGCCGCGCCTGTGCACGAGGCTATGGCCGAGGCACCTGTGGCCCAGAACAGAACCGCGGAGCCTGTGGATGAGCGGCCGGCGGAGACAGCGCAGCACGACGATGCAGTCCCATCCATTGCAGCCGCCGAGGAGGAGGCTCCGACGAGGGCTGAGCCACGGACGGATACCCAGGCCGCCACGCCGCCTCCTGCGGATGCCCTGTTCGGTCCCGCCCAGCCGGGCCACCCCGACCATGCCCTGTACCACCAGGTCCGTCAGGGCATCGAGGCGCTGGATGCGAAACATAACCGAAACTTCGACCACACCAGCGAGCGCATGGTCGCCAGCCTGACTGTGCTTGCCAAGGACAACGACCTGGAGCGGGTAGACCACGTCCTGGTCAGCAAAGCCACCGCCGAGCATCCTGCAGGGCACGCGATGTTTGTGGTGCAGGGGGAGCCAGCAGACCCGGCACACCACCGCGCAAGCATGCCGACGGAAGTGGCTGCTCAGACGTCAGTGGAAGAATCGGCGCAACAGTTCGACGTGGTCAGCCGGGAAGCGCAGCAGCGTGCGGTGGCGAACCAGATGGAACAGCAGCTGGAAGACCAGCGCGTGCAGCAGGGGATTCAGATACGGGCTGCGAGCGGTGGTTACTGATGGCCCACCCCAAGGCTCATGATTTCTTGTATCGGGACAGGGAAGTTCGCACAGCAGACTCGATCTTCTTCCAGTCTTTCAGGATGACGCGCGGATACGTTGCCGTGATCGCGATGCTGTCTTCAACATCAACGAAATAATGGGTGCAGCCGGCTACTCGGCCGTCTTCCGTGTCGCGTAGGCGATTGCCGGAGAGGGTGAGGCCGTCAGGGAAGTGGGCTTCACTTTCGCATTCGATGAATGTCGTCAGTTCGCCTTCGCCATTTCGAGCGACGTACCAGTCCTTCTCCATGCGCAGATTGCGGGGCTGGGGCATTTGGGTCTCCTGCTCCAGCGCTTTCTGGAACGCCGGCATCAAGGCGTCGTTGATTGCATAGGGCACCAAGCCGAAGCGCTCTGGTTGGGGTATCCGCAGGTCAAGCCGTTCGGTCGGGTCATTGCGCAGCACGGACGTCGGCGTCGATGTCTGCTCCGTACTGGTGTAGCGCTCCAGCAGGCCCCTGATTGGGGTGCGATCAATATGCTGTAGGCCAATGACCACGGAGCGCTGGAAGTCTTCCATCGAACGATCCGGGCGGGTGCCTGGTAACGCGGGGCCCAGGTCTGGCCAAAGCAGCGTCAGGCCAACGCTGCCATCGAAGTAGGGGCCGATCTGGTTGTCGTAGTAGTTGGCGGGGAACATGAAACGGTGGGGTCCGACGGTGGCCTCCACAGGTTCAGTGGTGTAGGTGTGCCCTTTGATCGTGCGGCGCACGTTGGGATCTTCCGGCATTCCAGCCTCCTTGCTTGGCGATTCCACCGAGGGGGAATTGATACACCCAGTGGCGCTCAGTGCCAGCGCTGCCGCAATGGCACAGCGGAGGCCAAATGGAGCGATGTTCATGGGGTCAATCCATTGCTCATGACATGGGCAAATATAGCCAACCCGCGGTTGACGCGCTGGTTGGACGCATCACCCCCCCGATGGCGCCCCCGCATCATGGTCAGCCGGCAGCGCAATCGGCGTTGCCGCGCAGATGCTGCGCAGGGCCTGCTTCAACCCTTCCTCCATGGTCGGGTGGTAGAACGGCAGTTCCAGCAGTCGGCTCGCGGTGCAGCCTGTCTCAACCGCCCACGCCAGCAGGTGGGCCAGGTGCTCGCCTGCAGGCGCCACCAGGTCTGCACCAATCAGCTTGCCCTCGGGTGCTGCCGCATACAGGGTCAGGGTGCCCTCGTTGACCCCCTCCACCCGTGCCCGGCCTTGGTCGTCAAAATCGGAGGTTCCCGTTACGGCGCCTTCTTCTTCAGACTGGCCGATGGTGGCAACCGGCGGATCGGTAAAGGTGATGCTCAGCGGCACGTGACGCTTCACCGTGATCTTCGCTGGCATCGCCGCGGCGTTGCGGCCGGCAATGGCGCCGTCGCTCGATGCCTCATGCAGCAGGGGCAGGTCGGCGGCGGCGTCGCCCGCCATGAATACGGCGCTGTCACCACAGCGCATCGTCTCGCGGTCGTGGCAGGGCACGCCGTGTTTGTCCAACGCCAGTTGTGCTTTGTCCAGGGCCAGGTCATCCAGGTTGGGCGGACGGCCCAGTGCGGCGACGACGAAGTCCACCTTCACGCTGCCATCGGCCTGGTCTTTGCCGCTCCAGCGCACATGCACGCCCTCATCGGACCGTTCGGGCTGCACGTCCACGCCGAGGTGGACCTCGATGTCGCGCTTCAGCACGGCCAGCAGTGCATCGCGCACGCGCGGGCAACGCACCTTGGCCAGCGTCGTCTCCTTGCCCAGCAGGGTGACCTGCACGCCCAGCCGGGCCAGGGCCTGGGCAAATTCCAGCCCCAGCGAGCCGGTGCCCACTACCGCGACACGCTTGGGGAGCTGCTCCAATTCGAACAGGCTTTCGTTGGTCAGCACGCGGTCGCCCAGCGCTTCAAACGGCGGCGGCAGGGCAGGCGCGGAACCGGTAGCAATGACAATGGCGCGTGCCTCGATACGTCGGCCGTCCTCCAGTTCCAGCGTGGTCGGCCCGGCAAACCGCGCACGACCGGTCAGCCGCGTGGCTGGGTCGAGCTTGTCGATCTGCTTGCGGGTAAGCGCTGCAAAACGATCGCGCTCCTCGCGCACGCGGCGCATCACTGCCGCGTCATCAATGGTCATGCCGTCCACGTGGATGCCGAACAGGTCTGAACGGCGCACGTGCTCGGCCTGCGTGGCGGCCGCCAGCAACAGCTTGGAGGGCATGCAACCGACGTTGGCGCAGGTAGTGCCGCTGAAGTGCGGATCGATCAGCAACGTGGACGCGCCATTACGGCGCGCGGCCCGCTCTGCTGCCAAGCCGGCCGTGCCGGCGCCGATCACCGCCACATCACAGTGCAGGGGCGTGCTCATTGGGCCGCCGGCAGGGTGATGGCTTTGACGTTGACGAATTCCTTCAAGCCCTCGGGGCCATGTTCGCGGCCGTAGCCGGAGGCTTTCACGCCGCCGAAGGGCAGGGTGGGGCCGGCCACGTTGAAGCCGTTGATGCACACCATGCCGGTATCGAAGTAGGTGGTCGCCAGCTCGCGGGCGCGCTTCACATCACGGCTGAAGATGCCGCCGCCCAGGCCATAGCGGCTGTCGTTGGCGATGCGCATGGCGTCATCATCGTCCTTGGCCTTGATGATGGCCGCGGCGGGTCCAAACAGCTCGTCCTCATAGGCGACCTGGCCCGGGGCAACGTCAGCCAGCACCGTGGCCGGGTAGAAAGCGCCGGTCCGGTCAGGGATCTCGCCACCGACCACCAGGCGGGCGCCCTGGGCCACGCTCTTGCTGACCTGCTCGTGCAGGGTGTCCCGCTGGGCCTTGGACACCATCGGGCCCAGCTGGGTGTCTGAATCGTTGGGATCGCCCATGCGGATCGCTGCAAACTGCTTGGCGTAGGCCTCGACGAAGGCGTCGTAGTTCTTTTCGGTCACGATGAAGCGCTTGGCATTGACGCAGGTCTGGCCGTTGTTGAACAGGCGACCCTTTACGCAGGTCTTCACTGCCAGCTCCAGGTCGGCATCGTCCAGCACCAGATAGGCATCGTTGGAGCCAAGTTCGAGCATGGTCTTCTTCAGTGCCTTGCCAGCCTTCTCGGCCACGGTGCGGCCTGCCTTTTCGCTACCGGTGAGGGTGACCGCGCGCACCAGGTCGTGGTCGATGATGGCATCGGACTGGTCGTGGCTGATGAGCAGGACGCCGAACAGACCCTTAGGCAGGCCGGCCTCCTCGTACAGGTCGCGCAGGAACAGGCCGCTGCCGGTGCAGCTTTCAGCGTGCTTGAGCAGCACGCCATTACCCGCCATCAGGCTGGCAATGGAATAGCGCACAGCCTGGTAGGCCGGGAAGTTCCACGGCTGGATGCCGTACACCACGCCGATGGGCTGGTGGGTGACGATGCCGGCGCCATTGGCCGAAGGGCGCTCTTCATCGGCCAACACCTTGGGGCCCTGCTCGGCGGTGTACTTGCAGATGGCCACGCACAGGTCCACTTCGCTGCGGCTGTCACCGATCAGCTTGCCGACCTCGTCGGTCATCAGCTGGGCAAACGCTTCCTTCTTCTCCTCCAGCTTGCGAGCGATGGCGGACATCACTTCAGCGCGTTCTTCCAGGCTGCGCAGGCGCCACTGCAGGAACGCTTCGTGGGAGGCCTTCACGGTGTCTGCTGCCTGGGCGTCGGACATGTAGGCGTAGGTGTGCAGCACCTGTTCGGTCAGCGGGTTGATTGTCTTGATCGGGTGGTCGCTCATGGGGAAGTTTGCCTTGGGGGAGGGAATGGAGGGGGTTTCAGCCGTAGCGGTGACGATGGCGGCGCAATTTGCCCTGCACGTGGTGCAAGGCCTTGAGCACTTCATCGCGCCAGCCATCGGCGGGCAGTTCGCGCACGGCCGAATGGGCCGCGCAGACATACGGGGTGCCGGCCCAGCGCTCGGCCAATGCGCGCGCCCAGCGCTCGAACGCGTCTGCGGCGCCGGCCCGGGGCTGCAGTGCGCGCGACAGCGTGGGGTGGAACTTCAAACCGGACTGCGGCAACCATTTGCCGAGGGTGCCCGGCGCGGCCAGCACGCTGAGGGTGTCGTCAACATGGACGATGCCGCTGCGGCGGTGACGGACCAGGACCGAGCTGGCATGCACGTTGTCGTCGGCCGGTACCAGCTCCAGGCCGGCGGGAACGGTGAAATCGAGGTCATCGGCGAAGTCGGCCTGGGTCTCCACGTCTTCGATCACGTGCGGATCCCACGGCAGGTGCGGTGCCTGTTGCAGGTGACGACGCGTGCCGATCAGGCGCGCAGCCGGCAGCAGCTGGTGCAGAGGCTCGCAGTGCAGAGTGTGGAACGGGTGCACGTTGATGATGGCGTCCACCAGCGTGCCGCCGGCGGTCAGGCCCAGCAGGGCCTGGCGCTGGGTCTCAGTGGGGGTGTAACTGTCCAGCACGAGGAAGCGGCCATTGCTACGGCGCACCACGGAGAGCTGCGTGCCGACGTCGAGCAGGCCGGCCACCTTGAAGGTGCCGCGCAGGTTCCAGAAATCATTGGCGAGTTGCTGCATCGGGATCAGAGGGCGCGGCTGCGGTGGCCGTCGCGGTGGTTGGGTGGGGGCTCTGATCGTGCGGAGGCGGCTATTGCAGCGGCGTGAAAGCGGGTGATGGGGTTGTTAGGGGCGGGGCATCACGCTGTGTTGTGGATGCCGGGTGTGTCTGCCGGTTCCATCCGGACCTCATCGCAGTCGCTTGGCAAGCAGCTTCGCGCCAGCTCGCCAGCATCCGGTCCAAGCACCCGCTGCGCAGAACAAAGCTGTGGAGCCTGTGGATCAGCTCGAAGAGCCAGCGCAGTAAGGACGCCGTCCAATCGAATGCCGCCGCCGAAGATGGGGCGCTGGCGAAGGCTGAGCCACGGACGGATGCCAAGGTCGCCACGCCGCATCCTGTGGACGCCGTGTTTGGTCCAGCACAGCCAGATCATCCCGACCATGCCCTGTATCAGCAGGTCCGCCAGGGCATCGAGGCGCTGGATGCGAAACATGGCCGAAGCTTTGACCACACCAGCGAGCGCATGGCCGCCAGCCTGACCGTGCTGGCCAAGGACAACGACCTGGAGCGGGTGGACCACGTGCTGGTCAGCAATGCCACCGCTGAGCATCCTGCAGGCCATACGTTGTTCCTGGTGCAGGGGGAGCCTGCAGACCCGGCACACCATCGCGCGAGCATGCCCACGGGAGTGGCTGCGCAGACGTCAGCGGAAGAATCGATGCAGCAGTTTGATGTGGTCAGCCGGGAAGCGCAGCAGCGTGCGGTAGCCAACCAGATGGAGCAGCAGCTGGACGACCAGCGCGTGCAGCATGAGATTCAGATACGGGCTGCGAGCGGAGGGGGCTAAGCGGCACGCAAGTACTCTTGCAGCTGCTACCCCACGTTGCGTGTCATGCGGGGCGGATTGCACCTGGACGAGTAGGCAGACATTAGTGCCGGCCTCGCGATGGCCGGTGGCAAGCAGGCCTGGCGTTCGTGGCTGGGGCGCTCAAGAACTGACGCGGCAATCCGATAACGTAGCGTGATGCCACGTGACCTGCAGATTCAAGGACGAACGAATGAAGACAGGAAGTACTTGGGGCCTGCTTGGCCCCGACAGAGTGCCCAGCAATCGCCGTACCCGCACGCTAGGGCTCGGCCGGGCCGTACGCCGGTTCAATGAGCTGGCCGTGCCGGGCCTAGGTGGCGTTTGGTATGGCCGGCAGGTGCTTTACAACGTATTGGCAATGGCTGTGGTTGAACGGCTCAAGGTATGGAACGTCAACCAGACACACATTCAAGTCGCCAATGCCATTGAAGCCGTGGCCTGTAGCGTCGGCTATCGCACGAACAAGTGGAGCGAAGACTGGCGCATGCGGGGGCGTAACAAGCTCTCACGCGATGGAACGGCGCCGACCTTCCAGCGTGCGAGTCAGTCCAGATACTACGTTTCACAGCCCATGCGCATGTCAACCGCTCAGGCCTTGCCCTCGCTGGGTCTGGCAACCTCTGACAGTGCTCGTTTCAGCGGGTTCAGGCGGGGGGTGGATGCTGACGCGTTCCTGGAATCCAGCATCGGGCATATCACGGTTGGCCAGAACGATCTGATCGACCACCTGTGCTACTGGGTCAGGGGTAGCGAGCTCAGCTGGAAGAGCGAAGGCTTCGTGGAAGCGCTCAACCCCCTGAGGGCATTGGACAAGGATGCCCGGAGCCAGCTGCGCAGCGCCTTGCTGCAGGGGGCATCGCTTGACGATCAAGGGCGGGAGCGCAGGCGAGCGGCCTGGCAATGGGTGGGCCGGCTGCACAATAAGCCCACCAGTTTTGAATCACTGGCCAACTCGATCGGGCCCGAAGAGTTGGATGCCCAGCACTGGCAGGACCTCCGCGCTGGCGCCAAGCTCATCGAAGTACGCGATGCTGCAGTGGCCGTGCTGGATGCGGTTGAGCGCGATTTGGAATCGCGGAAGCGTCGTTCCATGTCGATGGACGAACCATTACGAGGCGAAGTGAAGCAGGCGTTGCACGTCTTGGCGGCAATCGCAGCGGCGTTTCTTTCGCTCAAGCATCATGACGAAGACGCCAACCGTTTCTGCAGCGCGTGCGTGGCCGCAGATGCCAGTGTCCTGCGCGTGCTGCTGCAACGTGACGATCAGGTTCTGTGTTTGGTGGACGACTGTGCTCGCCCCGGTCCAGCCTACAGTGGCCACCCGCCGGCAGTGGAGAAGGGCGAGCAGGGCGCTGATGAAGATGTTGCCAAGACCGGTCGCAATGGATTGCCACTGCCCATGGGCGTGTCCTACCGCATCGAGAACCTCTACCTGTTGCGGCTTGATCTTGACGCCAAGCTGGGTGCGCTGATCGCATCCCGGAAGCAGAACCAGGCGGAGGCACAGTGAGCAAGAAAATACCCCCACGTCCCTCGCTGCTGAAGCACTTCGAGGCACCTGACGGTCATACAGGCGAATTCGGCTGGATCTGTGGCTACTCTGCCGACGCCAGCTTCCTCAACGAAGCGGCATTCCGCTTTACCGGCCAGAGCAAGCCCCAACGTGAAGCCAGCGGCGAAGTGCGCCTTGCGCTCATGCTGGACCCAAGGCAGCCGGCGCTGCTGCCGACCGCCGTGCCCGGACTGACCCATCTGGCACTACGAAGTGAGAGCAGGAACGCCCTTCCATTCAGGCTGCTCCACGCCAAGGTTGCACTGCTTGGGTTCCGCCACCGGACCGATGTGAGCAAGTGGCACGTGCGGTTGATTGTCTCAACCGGCAACTGGACCCGCCAGACCGCAGAGGAGAGCCTGGACCTCGCCTGTCTGGTGGACGTTGACAGCGAGTCGTTGGGGCCCGCGCTTGCTCAAGAGTGCATGGACATCTCCGCTGCGCGCCAATGGCTGCGCTGGCTGATCGACCTGCATGACGCGCGACTGCTGGAAGCCCCGCCGCCCATGTACGCCGGTAACGCCGCGTCGACGTTGGCGGGCTGGATAAGCAGCTGCTCGTCCAGGAAGATCCCAAAAGACGGATACACGCCGCGGTTCATTCACAACCGATCGAGCAGTCTGTTCGACAGCATCGTCAACGCGGTTGCTGCTCACGACAAGCCCAAGGCAACCCGCCTGGTGATGGGCTCGGGCTTCTTCGAGGCTGTCAGACCCATCGGCGGGAACGGTGCATTCGCGTGCGCCAGCGTGCCCCTGAAAATCGTAGAACGATTGAAAGATGAGCAGTTGCTTAGCCCGAGTGCACGCGTAGAACTGCATGTGAATCCATTCGCTTGCCAGGCCATTGCGCACTCGATTGCGCACCTGGAGGTGCACGCGCAACATCCCATGACCGTGCACGCGGCGCAGGTCTCCAGTGCGCTGGGTGAGGGCTACGAGCGGCGGGCGTTACACGCAAAGTTCATGGCAGCTGCACGTAAGGATCGGAGTGGCTCCCATTTCTCGCATGCATGGGTATATCTGGGCTCTGGCAATCTGACACCTGCCGGAATGATGTTGCGCATGTCTCCGGAAGGGGGTAATGCCGAGGCCGGCATGGTTCTGTTTGCCAGCGAGGCGAGCTGGGGCGGGCGCTCAAAGCTGGCTCTTGACCTACAGGACGCGCTGCCTATCGCTGGCGCGCGGATGGATGCAGATGCCCCCGGGCTGTCGGCCGGCGAGCCGTGGCAGCCGCCGGCGGGCGAACACTTCGCACCACCTGTGGCCTTCCTTCAGTGCAAGGGCGATGGCAGCCTGCAGTTGCCGCCGCAGGACGATGACGTGGCGGTGGCCATTGAGTTGATTGATGAGGATGGCAACTCCTGCACGCGCGTGGCGGGTGGTTTCGCATGGACTGGTCAGATGCCGCGGATGGTGCGCATACGCTGGAGTGAAGCCGACCTCACACGTGAGGCGATGATTCCTGTGGTGGATGCTGATGGCCGGGTTGCGGCCGTGCCACTGGCTGCGCTGAGTCTGGATCATGCTGAAAGCCAGTTGCTTGCCTTCCCTGACATGCTCGACCCGGAAGGGGATGATGACGAGGATGGGCTGGGCGATCCGCCCCCCGCAAACGAGAAGAAAAAAGGAGCGCCGCGCACCCCGGCCACACCAGCCACGGGCGGCGACGACAGCGCCATTCGCCAGATGATGGGTTTGTTGGAACGTATCGCTGGGCGCCAGGTAAAGATGCACTCCGCCGAATGGGCACGCTGGTGCCAGAGGCTCCAGCAGACCTTGTGCCAGACCAGCCAAAGCCAAGTAGTTGCGCAGTTTGTGGCCCTGGGGTTGGATCCACTGTCACCACTCTACGCGGCGCCTTTCCGTCCCAGCTATGCCGAAAGCGGCGATAGCGAGCAGGGGTTGCGCTACGAGGCCGCGCTTGACGCGGTGGCTGATGCGTGGGGAACCCGTGGGCTGGCTCCGCTGGAGGGACTGGCATGAAGCGCAGAATGATGGACTGGGACGAAGTGGCCCGGCAGGCCGAGATCCTCCTCGACAGTCCCGATTCGGAAGCGGGAAAGAGGTTGGCGCTCATTGATGGACAGCGCGATGCGTTGCGCTCGTTGTGCGTACGCCTGCGGAACAATGGCGCAATTCTTGCCGACGAAGTGGGAATGGGAAAAACCCGGATCGCCGTCGCATTGGCGCAGTGCGTTATTGCCGCCGGGGGACGAGTGGTTGTTGTGGCGCCCCCTGGCTTGGATGAGCAGTGGCGACGGGAGTTCGCGTTGGCTGTGCCACAGCCTCCGGCGCTGCTGCGAAGCTATTGGCAGTTCCTGCGTGGCTGGGATGAGCACGGAGGCCAGGGGGGCTGGCTACAGGAGCCGCTGCTGCTGTTGTCGCATAGCTTCAATCGGTGGAGTTCAAGCCAGGACTCTTCCTACCGGTGGAGCCTGCTGCCAGAAACACTGGCCCGCTACAGTGAGGAACGACATGGAGCCAAGCCCCGAGGCCATGGGCCATTCAGTGCTACACAAGCAAAGCATCAGCACTTCGCATGGGTATGCCGCGCTGCCGATGCGATCGTTGCAAGCCTCAGGCGGAACGGTTCAGGCTCGTCCGCTCGGACGGTGCTGAAAAATGTCGCCAAGGACCACGATGTATGGGTTCGCACGACCAATGGTGGGACATACTCCAAACAGGCGGCTTTCCGCACGAATCTGGATCGAGTGAGCGGGGTGGGCTTGGGTGCGTTCGATCTGGTGATTGTTGATGAGGCACACAAGAGTCGCAGCGAGGACAGCCTGTTGTCTTCGCTGCTGAACAACGTTCTGCTGCGTAGCAGGTCTGCGCGCTGCCTCGCCATGACGGCTACCCCGGTCGAGCTTGATGCATCGCAATGGAAGCAGAGCCTGCAGCGCATCGGTGTTGGCAGCCCGCCCATGGACGTCATCAATCAGTATGTAGCCAGCGTACAGACCCTGCGTAGGGCGCCTCTGAACGAAGGCCATGAGCAGGCATACCTTGCCGCCGCCGAGGCCTATCGCAGCGCGCTCGATCCCTACCTGCTGCGCCGCGACAAGCGAGAGGATGCATCTGTTCAGAGCTTCTTGAAGCATGTCGGACCCGCTGGACAGGACTATCGGGAGATCCGTCCGATCAAGGTGGTGATGGACCCAGCGACCATGTCGCTGCCGTGGATGCGCGCGGTGTGCGCGGCTGAAGCGTTGTCATTCACCTCAACCCGAGTCTCTGACAGCACGGCAAAGCGGCAACGCCTCACCGTGGGGAACGGTCACGGCATCAGTGGCCTCATTGATGCTGCAAAAGATAATGAGCCGTTGAACTCGGAAGCCCTGTCTTCAGAGCTTGACGACGACAACACCCGAGCAAAGCGAAGTGCACGTGCCGATTGGTGGAAGAAGGTTCTACAAAATGCGGTGAGCCAGGCGGCCCCGGAAGGTGGGGCCGCCTATACCCATCCCGCCTTGCTGGCGGCTGTTGAGGCAATTGAGGCCGTGGCCAAGCATGAGAAAGTGCTGGTGTTCGGTCACTACCGCGCGCCGATGCATGCGTTGGAGCATCTGCTCAATGCTCGAGCGATGTTGCGTGCTCTGGCCGACGGGGAACCGTGGGCACAGAGTCTTGTCCATGCCAATGATCGCGCGGCGGTGCAGGTGGCGCACAGGCAGCTCTACCAATGCGAGGCTGATCTGGAGGCAATTGACCAGAAGTTGCAGCGAGGATACAGGGACTTGGAGAATAGTCGGCAGCGCTTTCGAAGCAGCCTGCTGGGTGAGCTCAAGAAGGGAGTTGCCACTCTGTCGCCACTGCTGAGGGCGCGCTTTGCTGTGCCGCTGAAGATGCTGGGGGATGAATGTGCTGCGGATGACGACGCATCTTCCAGCACTGGAATGCTGGCTGTGGTGGCGCGCGCATTGGATGAGCATCTGGGCGGTAACGTCGAGGACGTGTCCGCCAGAGAATTAGCTGATGCCTTTGCTGAGCTCATGCATGCCGCGGCAAATCTGGATCCGCTGAATGACGACTCTGATTCGGAAACGGATGAGTTCTCTCTTGGAGAAAAGGCATGGAGCGCAACATTTGAACAGCTCCGCGACGATTATTCCCACCAGCACGGTACGTTCGCGCGCCAGATGAATGGCGGTACGGCGGCAGGTAGCCGCCGGTTGCTGCAGCTGGCCTTCAATCGCGAGACCGCGAACCCTCGGGTGCTGATTGCCCAGTCGCAGGTTGGGCGCGAAGGCTTGAATCTGCACCTCGCCTGCCGCACCGTGGTGCTGCTGCATCTGGAATGGAATCCGGCCGTGGTCGAACAGCAGATTGGCCGGGTGGACCGAATGGGCAGCCTGTGGCAACAGCTGCTTGCAAAGGCGATAGCAAGGCGCGAGGTGGCTGGGGAGATGCCGCGAATCCGGGTTCTACCCGTGGTGTTTCAAGGCACGTACGATGAGCGCCAGTGGGCCGTCCTGCAGTCCAGGTGGCAGACACTGCGCTCGCAGTTACATGGCGAGATCCTGCCAGAGTATGACAGCGAGAATCTGGTGGGTGCTGCGCTACGTGAGCGAGTCACAAAGGCAGCACCTTGCTTCTCGCCGACGCGGGCGCGCCGCTCACGTCCATAGGTGCGGGCAACGACTGGAGTGACCGGTGCGCCATATCGGCGCCGCAAGCAGGATCTTTAGCTGCGACCAAAGTTCTCGGAGGTTGCAAATATTCCTAGTTCCGAGTTGCTCATCCAGAAGCATTGTTGACGTAAACTCTAGCGAAAATGGAATGGCCCACAGGGGGGCTGTGCATGGAAGGGACATTTCCAGTTTCGGGAAGCGCTTTTGCGTGGGAGCGCATATCTGCGCCGCAATGGCCAACGCATCTCTATTGCTGCCTGCCGGTGCTGCAGCGGACGCCCCTGCGTGGCGTCCCCTTTCATGAGCCCCGCGTCTCTCACTAAGCATTACTTGCGGAATCCTCAGCTTCGTCGATCTGATCGGCGTCAGGCGACACCGTTTGTCGCGTGCTACCCGCAGGCTATTCCCACTCCCCACAGGGGGCATCGACTCAAGTCGGGCCCAGTACGAACCGATGACCCAACGCGCAATCAAGGATCCGCTCGCACGGAATCTCGTCCTGCTCCGGCTGATTCCCCGTCATCCGCGCAGCATTTCGACGGTGGAGTTGCGCGACGCTCTGTGGGCCGAGGGCTTCGATATCAACCTGCGCTCCCTGCAGCGTGACCTCACGGGAAAGCTCAGCACGCTCTTTCAGCTGGTCTGCAGCTCTGAAGACAGCGACGAGGCCGTAAGGCGCCTGCGTCCCTATCGTTGGTCCTTCGCGGCAGGCGCTCAGACCACCGTTCCTTCCATAAGCCCTGCTGCGGCGCTGGCAATGAACATGGCCGAGGAACATCTTCGCCACATGCTCCCGCCAACCGTCCTCGACCTTCTGGAGCCGCACTTCAACGAGTCACGGGCCCTTCTGCAGGCGATGGATCACAACGGCCTGTCGCAATGGTCACGACGCGTCAGGGTCGTGCCGCCGGTGAAAGCACTGTTGCCTGCTCAGGTTTCTCCCGAGACTTGGGATAGAGTTGCGACCGGGCTGCTCTCCGGCCAAGTGCTGCAGGTGCAATACCTCAGCCGCGCAAAAGGTCAGCCAATTGACTTGACGCTTCACCCAGGGGGCCTTGCGTCCCGAGGTGCAACGAGCTACTTGATTGCCCGCGTGGAACGCTTTGACGACTTCCGCCACTACGCCCTTCACCGGATTCTCGGGGTCGAAGTCCTGGAGGAACGGGCAGACGATCGTGGATTCGACATGGACGTCTATCTCAAGTCTGCTGCTTTCAGCCCCCGAATCGGGGACGGGGCGGCAACGCTACACGCTGACGTCCACCCCCAGCTTGCCTGGGCCCTCGCGGAGACGCCCTTGGGGCCCGAGCAGCAGCTGCAGGCTGTGGAGGGCACCGACTGGCAGCGCTTGCGTGTGGATGTGCGTGATGACCAGGAGATGGTCGCTTGGATTCTTGCTCAAGCGGACCGCATTCGCGTGATCGAACCCGAAACGCTGCGCAACCGAATCGCACTGCGCGTGCGGGACGCCGCCGCGTCATACCTGCCAGCCGGCAGCTAGCTGACTTTAGTTTTCGCTGTACCACCCAACATCAACACTGCCAGGAAATACGGACATGCCCATCCCAATTCTCATCGGTCTCGGCGTCGCTGCGGCCGCATCTGTCGGCGCAAAGAAGGCTTACGACGGGTACAAGAAGCACAGTGAGTCGGACGACATCGCCGATGCAGCGCGGGCGCGATACCAGGTTCGTCGCGACCAGTTCGATCGTCAGGAGAAGAAGACCCTCGATTCGCTTGAGTCGCTCGGTAACATTGAGCTCAGCATCGGCAAGGAGTTTGAGCGCTTCTCCACGCTGTCGGCGGCACTTCTGCAGCAGTTGAACCAGAGTCGCGAGCTGAAGCTTGAGGTCAAGCTGCCGCGCCATACCTTGCAGAAAATCGAGGCCTACGCCTACTCGGCCGTTGGCGTTCTGGGCAGCATTGCCGGTGCAGGAGCGGGTGGCGTCGCCGCCGGATTTGCCGTGTACGGCGGCGTCATGACCTTCGCTGCAGCGTCTACGGGCACTGCCATTTCCAGCTTGGCTGGCGTTGCTGCAACCAACGCTACCTTGGCTGCAATCGGCGGTGGGTCTCTGGCTGCTGGTGGTCTGGGGATTGCGGGTGGTACGGCAATCCTCGGGGCGGCTGTAGCGGCGCCAATCCTGGCCATTGCCGGCTGGGCGTATGACAGCCACGGCGAAAAGGCCTTGCAGAATGCCAAGCAGGCCAGCATTGAGGCCGACAATGCCGTGCGCAAGCTTGAGGCAGCTTCGGCATCACTGGCTAAGACCGAGATCTGCGCGCGCAAGGTCAAGGCTGCCCTTGAGGAAATCCGCGTCAGCTTTGAGCGCTACCTCGACACTCTTGAGGGCATGGATGGCCTCATCAGTAGCCTCAAGCGACTGGGTCGCAACGTCGATGAAGAGCTGGCGAAGTTTGAAGACGAGATCATGCTTGCGATTGGCAATGGCTATGCCGTCGCGGCGATCCTGACGGACATCATCTCCACGCCGCTGTTCAAGGTGAAGATGAAGGACGGCGACGTGGTCGTCAGCTCTGATGGCGTTCCGCAGATGGAAACCGATGCGGATGGCTCGATGATCCTGAATGACACTGGGGTTGACGCTGCACTGGCCGAAGGCCGAAACAGCGCCATGCGCTTCAACGTTCAGTAATTCCATTGTGGCGGATGCGCTCCATCCGCCACCTCATACCTTCGCCTGTCTGGATGGCGCCATGCACAGATCTTATGCAGACCACGACTTCGACTGGATGCCCCAGTTGGAAAAGACGGTCGTCAACAGTTTGGTCACCAGTTTCGGCCTCGACTTCCTGCTGCTACAGGACAAACAGGGCGGGGACGTGGACACCATTCACAATGCACGCCAGGGGCATTACGCCTCCGATGCTGAGAAGCAGCGGTACGACGAACGGGGCGACTACGATTCGACCGCGTATCACACGCATTCCAACTACAAACGACAGGGCGCTTCGGATAAAGCGAGTCACCTGGCTGGAGAGTTGAACGACCCGTATCGCGGAACGACCATGCGGGCCGATGACAAACGCGCGTTGGACCACGTCATCGCGGCCAAAGAGGTGCACCATGATGCAGGTAGGGTGCTGGCGGGCCTCGATGGTGTGGAGCTTGCCAATCGCTCGAGCAACCTGCAGTCCACCCATGAAACCATCAACGCGTCCAAGGGCGCGAAGCCAGTTGATGCCTTTCTTGTAGATGTCACCAATACAATCAAGAGCAATGAACTGAAGATCGCTTCCTGGAAGCGTGAGCTTGCCACAATGCCGCGCGATACTCCTGAGCAGCAGCATCAGGCGCGCACCCTGGAAGCAGGCATCGCCAAAGTGGAGAAGCGGACGGAGACATTGAAGGAGATTGACCACGATGGAATGCGGAAGCGTGATGAGGAAGCGCGTGAGAAGTACGAGCGTGAAGTAAATATCGCGTACTACACCGGGAGTCGTTTCCTCAAGAGTACGGCTTATGCGTCTGCGAACGTTGGGCTGCGCATGGGATTGAGGCAGGTTCTGGGCTTGATTGCGAGCGAAGTATGGTTTGAGCTGCGAGCAAAGCTGCCGTCTGCACTCAAGGGCTTGAAGCGCAGTTTCACGTTTGAGCGCTTTCTCCGCAGAGTGAGCGCACTGCTGCACGGTATCTGGCGGAGAGTGCAGCGGCGGTTCCGTGACTTCATCACTGAGTTTGGTGACGCGTTCCTTGGTGGCGTTGCTGCCAGTATCACGACCACGGTCATCAACATCTTCGCTCGCTCTGCAAAGAATGCGGCCAAGATCATCCGCGAGATGTGGGGGGCCCTGGTCAAGTCCATCAAGATCATGTGCATCAACCCTGGCAAATTGGGGGATGTTGATCAGAAGCGGGAAGCCCTCGCGGCGTTGACCGTTGGCGCCGGTGCCGTTGCAGCCTCTCTGGTACTGGCTCAGCTTGGGCCGTTGGCAGCGACCCCCGTCGTGGGTGGCCCTCTGACCTCGTTCGTCGCGGCGCTGATCAGCGGCGTTGTGACGCTAGGGTTGACCTGGACGCTTCTGCATAGCCCGCTGGCCGCGAAGCTGTGGGACTTCATGGCACGGAGCGCCCACGTTCAGACCTTGGCTGACCTGGTTGAGGCCAATCGACGGCTCGATACTTACCTGATGGAACTGGCCGCGCTTGAGTTGAATGTAGACCCTTGCGCGATGGTGGCGTTTGCCGCGGACCTGACAGCATGCAACGCAGAGTTCGAGCGTTCGCTGGTGCTGGCAATCGAGATCGAGCGCCGAGGTATTGAACTTCCGTTCCAGGTCGGCAATGCAGCGACCACACGGGCTTGGTTGTCCGGGCTGGCAAAGACGTGACTTCACCGTTCCCCTGCACGGGTTGCGGTCTGTGTTGCCGGCAGGTTCACATGGCAGCGCAGACGCGATATCTGGATCGCGGTGACGGCGTATGCCGGCATTACTGCGAGGTGGCCAGAGAGTGCGGGATATACGACGATCGACCCGACATCTGTCGGGTCGATCAGCAGTTCCAGCTTCACTATGCAACGGTCATGTCGTGGGACGACTTTGTCGACATCAACGTGAACGCTTGCCGATTCCTGCAGTCGCAGTCATCAGATGGTGGTTCTCAGCGCGATTCGTAGTCGGCACTGCGTGAATCCTGCATTTCGGTCAGCCAGTGACCCAGCCCATAGAGCGCGAATCCGTAAACGACGGCGGCACCAATGATCTTGAACATCACGCTTCCTCTTCAGTCCAAAGGGCGAGGCGTCCCTGCCTCAGATCGTTCCATACAGCCTCATTTTGATTGACGCTGCGACGTTGGGTGTCGCAGTACCACGTGCTGGCGATCTCCTAAGTGAACCAATGCCGTCATCCGGCCATAGGCGCAGTTCACAAGAAGGCTGAGGAAGCTGGATGTGGCGCTGAGTACTGCTGGACGCCCGTCGCCTGAAGCCGACTTCAGTGCCGGGCAAACCTAACCCGCATGCGAACCCGGACCGGTACCGCCTCACCATCCACACGCGTGGGCTCAAACTGCCATTGCCTTACCGCTTCAAGCGCTGCCCGGTCGATCTCCCGCTGCCGGCTGGAGGTGACGACGTTTACGGCCGCAACGTGCCCGGTGCTCGCTACGTCGGCGATCACCACGACCTCTACAGGTTTGTCCCATACGCTGTCAGGGGGCGTGCGCGGCGGTGGCGCATGGACCGTGGCAGGCGGCTGCTGCGGCGCGTTGCCAGGGTTATCGCTGGCGTGGATGAAGGTGTCCACCGATAACTGCGGCTCTGCGACGGCTGCGGAAGCGTGGGTGCCCAAGGCAAGCGTAAGAAGGAGCGCGTGGTGCCATCTGGTAATTGCGGGCCATCGATGGAAGCTGTGTCGACAGCGACCCGACAACTATACGCGGCAACCGTTTGAGTTCGTTCGGGTGGGCAGGCGGCGGCCATTAATGCTCCTTGGTTCACACATTCAGCAAGCCGCCTCGGGCCACGCCGGCCTCTCCACCTGCCCCTCAACCCACCTATGCCATCATCCAGCCAGAACCGCAGTACCCAACAAGGCTGAGCACGCATGGAGCAGGCAACACGCTACACGGTGACCGTTTTCCTGGCTGCGCCGGGCACCCCGCTGAAGAGCGGAGGCATCTCCCCGCGCGGGCAGATGTATCTGCAGGTTGCCGAGGGCGAGGACACCCACAGCTACGGCTTCGCGCCGCCGCGGCTGCCACCCGGTGAAACCGCGAAGGGCGTGCAGTACGCCCAGGTGCGCCACGACGATGCGGACGAGCACGTGGACCCGTATTACAGCCGCACCCTCGAAATCACCGCCGAGCATTACGGCTGCCTGCGTGACTTCGCCGAGGAACCGGCCGAGTTTGAATTTGATGTCGACCGCCCGGCCACCATCAACCGTTGCAGCGACTTCGTCTGGGCCGCGCTGAACTACGCGGGCCTGCACCCGCTGCCCACGCCGCTGGATGGCGGTAGTGATCTGGGCGAGTTCGCGGTGCTGTTCAACCTGCCGGAAATCCAGTGCATTGCGGCACCGTTTCCCGACAGCGATCTGAATGCCGAAAGCCATCACCCGATGCCCGAGCGGGAGGCCGAGCATCACCGCCAGGGCGACCGCGCTGAAGGCGAGCCGCCGCCGAGCCCGATGGAAGTGGCCGGCACGCTGCTGGATCCCTCGCATCCGGACCACCGGCTGTTCGCGCAGCTGATCCAGAAGGTGGCCGAGTTGGATGCCGCGCATGGCCGCACGTTCGATGACAGCAGCCAGCGCATCAGCGCCAGCCTGCTGGTGCTGGCCAAGCAGAACAATCTCTCGCGTGTGGACCACGTGCTGTTGAGCCGATCGACCCGCGATGCGCATGCGGCCGAGAGCATCTTCATCGTGCAGGGCGACCGTGACGACCCTGCGCATCGCCGCGCCAGCATCCCTACCGAGGTGGCAGCGCAGACGGATGTGGCCGATTCGCTACGGCTGAAGGAGCAATAACGCGGGCAGCCGCCACGCACGCGTGGGCGGACGCAACAGCCCCCAGCTGCTACCATTGCCCCGCAACCCAGCCAGCCCACCCCGCGCAGACAGGTGCGGGGCGGGCCGTCGCAGAACGGCCCAGCGAGCCAGGACACCCTCCCGTGCCCTTTCAAGGATGCTCGCATGCCCCGTCTTTCCGTTTTCCGCTCGGCCGCACTGGCCGTTGCCATCTCGCTCAGCGTCGGCGCCCCGGCGGCATTTGCCGATAACGCGACCGCTGCAACCGCGGCCAGCACCTCGGTGCAGCGCCAGGCCATCGCCCAGGGCCTGTACGAGCTGGCCTACAGCCCCACCCAGAACGCCGTGTTCGTGGCCTCGTCCGGTGGCTTCGGCGACAACGCCGGCCCGGCCCAGGTGCTGCGCCTGGACCCGGCCACGCTGGCCGTGCAGGCCCGCATTCCGCTGGAGCGCAAGGGCTTCGGCGTGGTGCTGGATGACGCGCACAACCGCCTGTACGTGGGCAACACCGTGGACACCTCGGTGACCGTGGTCGACACCGCCAACAACAAGGCCATCGGCACCGTGCAGCTGATGGAAAAGAAGGTGGGCAAGGACGGCAAGGCCGGCTACACCCATGACCTGCGTGAGCTGGTGGTCGACAGCGCCGCCAACCGTCTGTACGTCACCGGCCATTCCGGCGAGGGCAGCGTGCTGTTCGTGGTGGATACCACCACGCTGAAGCTGATCGACACCATCCCGGGCCTGGGCAAGGCCAAGGCACCGGGCCTGGCGCTGGATGCGGCCAACAAGCGCGTCTACACCAGCAACCTGCTGGCCGACCTGGTGGTGGTGGGCACCGATTCGAAGAAGGTGGTGGCCCAGCACAAGATCGCCGCCGAGCAGCCGATGAACATCGCGCTGGACCCGGACGGCAAGCGCCTGTTCGTGACCGACCAGGGCTCGGAGATGATCCGCAACTACGTGACCAAGAGCAGCGAGGGCTTCGTCAGCAAGCACCCGGGCCAGCGCGTGCTGGTGCTCGACCGCAGCACCGGCAAGGAACTGGCGAGCATCCCCACCGATGCCGGCCCGCTGGGCATCCTGCTGGATGCACCGCGCAAGCGCCTGTACGTGACCAACCGCGAAGGCGGCACGGTGACCGCCTATGACAGCGCCAGCTACAAGAAGGTGGCCACCTATGCGGTGCCGACCCACCCGAACAGCCTGGCGCTGGATGCGAAGAACAACGTGCTGTTCGTGAGCATCAAGAACGGCGAGAAGGATGCCAAGGGCTCGGAAGAGAGCGTGGCGCGCATCCAGCTGTAATGTGAGCGGTAGCGCCGGGCCATGTCCGGCGGCTGTTCGCTTGAAAAGGCAGGGTGCAGACCCTGCCTTTTTCTTTTGCCGTTGCAGCGGCTTCGGTCGACCAAGACGGTTGGTGAAGGCGTACCCATTGGCTGACAGCATGAACCGAGCATGGGCTCGGCTCTTATCTCTTCCGACTCTGGCACCTTAGGTGCCGAGAGCCCGGCGCGGACGACCGTTCGGCTCTAGGTCT